>PMBY01000143.1:0-25669 GCA_003153875.1 Myxococcales bacterium
GGGACATTTCTACTTGGGCCTGACACTTGCGGATGCGATTCGGTGAAGGAAAAATGGCGTTTGAAAGCACTATGCTCCTGAAGAGATGTCGGCGGGCGGACATCGTGAAACGCACAGAGCTCAATGTCAATCTTGTCAACTGGCCGTGCTTGCTCGAGGTTTCTCCTCGCTGCCTTGCGTGCTGTGATGGCTACCGGAAAATGCGAATGAATCCGGGGGAGTGGCTTCCTTTCCATCTGCAGCATGCAGGGGAGCACGAGGAGAAGGAATATCATCCTGTTGTCCCAATTTTTTCCGAGGACGTAGGTGCCCACGAACCTGAGGAAAGCAGAACCACCATGCGCCGGCAGGCAATCATTGACGCTGTTCGGCAACTCGAAGTTCGTCGAACGGACACAGCGGACTCGCCGTCTCGCTGGGTCAAGCAAATGTCCTCTGCGAGCAGCCGGGACGCAGTAAGATGAGCGGGTCATGACGACCAGCGCCTCGAACAAAGACGGTCGCAACTCCCCAAGGGACGGGAATGCCTTGGCCTTCGCGTTCGTCGGCTCCGTCGTGCCGGACGGACCCCAACCGCGCGAAGGAGTGGACCATGGTTGCGACGTGGACGAGACGAAACTGGCACTTTCTTGTCGCTGTCCTAGCTCTTTCCGCAGTTGTCGTCCCCATGATTCCGTTGGGACTTGGCTCCTGGGACGCCTGGGGTGTCATTCGTTCCACGAATGCGTTGGTTGAGCAGGGAATTTTTTCTGTCTCCCGGCCTCCGGGGCATCCAACGGTCGAATTCGTCTTCCTCCCTGCGCTGGCAAGGGCACTGAGAGCGTTCGGACTCCCATTTGGGCCCGAGTCATATCTCGTACAACTCTGGCTGGTATCGGCAACCAGTCTCGTCCTCTTCATGAAGCTCATGGAGCGAGTGGGCGTGTCGCCCCGCGACTCCTTGCTGGCGGCCGCTTGCCTGGTGCTCGCCCCGGCCTTCCTGGCACAATCTGCAAACGGCGAAGAAACGACTTGGGCGCTGGCACTGCTGCTCGGCGCGTGGCTTGTGTTGCTGCCATCCCGCCAAGGCAAAGACGATCCACCTTCGCACGCGCGCGTGGCGATCGCCGGCGCGCTACTGGCGTTGGCGGTTGGTGCGCGGCCGGAGGTCGGCGTCATGGGATTGCCGTTCGCTTGGTTCGTTCTTCGCCGTGCAAGCCGCCCAATCCCCGACGTGGTCCTCTATTGCGGAGCCTTTGCGGTTGTTTCGTGCTTGCTGTGGATCCCGGTTGTGGCTGCCGGTTCGCCCCTCACGCCAATCCCGCTCACCACCGACTGGCGCACAAGGCTGGTAGGCGCCGGATACAAGCATCTGTTCCTGATACTGCCGTTTCCTGCATCCATAGTGCTGTGGGCGGGGTTTTTCGTGGCCCTGTATCGCTGGCGTCGCTGCCCAGACAGCCCCGGCCGCAGCTTCGTCGCGATCATTTGGGTCGTTCCAGTCATGTTCGCACTCATGTTCTTTGTCTACCCGACAAAACCGGCCTTCTGCGTACCCGGTATCGCTTTCCTGTTACTCGTTCTTGCCGTGGCCAGGGCCCGGACGTGGCTGACTCTAGGCCTTGTGTTTCTTGTCTTGGCGTTGGCGATTCGGGTGGATCTGTTCCGCGACCGGGTGTTCGTTGGTCCAACACTGATGCAAGGTGAAATCCCGTGGCTCGTCCGTTCGAAGCCTCGTGGACAGCTTGGCACTTTGGCGCGCGCGATCATCCTGACTGACGAGCCCAAGACGGTCGTGCTAGTCCGGCTTGTGACGAGTGAGCTAGATTGGCTCATCGCTCAGCATCACACTTCGCTGCGACGCGTTTCATTCGCTTCGGGCGGTAGAACGCACATCCTCTACAAGAACTCTCCTACTGGCGCTTCTTTCCTCGTTCCGGGGGATGCCAGCGGCGATTTCGATTGGTGGCGGGAGCTTGCCCACCAAGGCTATAGCTTCCTTCTCGACGGAGATATGTACCGATCTTTCTTCTCCCCCTACTCCGTCCACGAGCAGCCGAAGGCTGGAGATCGGGTAAGCGTGCCATTCGATGGTGGCAAACTCGACTGCATTCTGTTCTAGCAGGATGTTGAAAAGCGCTGGTGGGAAGACGACCGACAGACCCCGATCCGGCACGACACCTGAGTATCCGCTGCACGGACCCCGTCTGGAAGCGTGCCGCTTGATAGCAAGACGCACCCGATCAAAGCCCAAGGGTCTCCGCCAACCAGAATCAGGCCGTCGCTCGGGGGCGAACCAGCGAAGGGATACTGAGGGAATTCCCTGACACCTTTTCCCGCTCGCGCTATCGTAGCGAGCACGCCAATGAAGACAGCCCCTTTTGCCAACAAGACGCTTCTCATCACCGGCGGCACCGGGACCTTCGGCAACGCCACTCTGCGCAGGTTCTTGTCGACCAGCATCCGCGAGATCCGCATCTTCTCGCGCGACGAGAAGAAGCAGGACGACATGCGCAAGGAGTACGGGAGCTCCAAGCTGAAATTCTACCTGGGCGACGTGCGCGAACCAGGCAGCCTTCGCGACGTCGTGACAGGTGTGGACTTCATCTTTCACGCCGCCGCCCTCAAACAAGTGCCGAGCTGCGAGTTCTTCCCAATCGAAGCTCTGCGCACCAACTCGCTGGGGACGGACAACATGCTCACCCAGGCCATCGCGGCTGGGGTGAAACGCGTTGTGGTTCTTAGCACCGACAAGGCGGTCTATCCCATCAATGCCATGGGCATCTCCAAGGCCATGATGGAGAAATTGGCCATCGCCAAGAGTCGCGTTGCGGGCACGAGCACCGTCATCAACGTCACCCGCTACGGCAACGTCATGGCCAGCCGCGGATCCGTCATCCCTCTGTTGCTCAAGCAGATCCAGGACGGCAAGCCGATGAGCATCACTGATCCGCACATGACCCGTTTCATGATGACTATCGACGACGCCATCGATCTGGTCCTTTTCTCCTTCACCAACGGCGTGCCCGGCGACACCTTCGTCCAGAAGGCCCCTGCTGCCACGATCGAGACGCTCGCGCAGGCGCTGAAGAAGCTGATGAAGGCTGAAAATCCGGTGCACGTCATCGGTACCCGCCACGGCGAAAAGCTCTACGAGACCTTGCTCACCCGCGAGGAGATGGCGGTCGCCCAGGACGCAGGCGAGTACTACCGCGTGCCCAGTGACAACCGCGATCTCAACTACGAACAGTACTTCAGCACCGGTAGCGGGAAGGTGGGCGAGGTCGAGGACTACAATTCGCACAACACCCGTCGGCTGGACGTGGACGGCATGATCGAACTGTTGAAGAAGCTGGACATCGTCCAGCGCGCCGTCGCTGGCGAGAAGATCGAGGTCTAGTTTTCCAGGCCCCCACTCATGAAGGTCCTCGTCACCGGATCGGCTGGCTTCGTTGGGCGCAACCTGTGCGTGGCTCTGGCGCGTACCCAAGATGTCGAGGTGTACAAGTACGACGTCGACAGCCCTCCCGCTGACTTGGAATCTGGGTTGGCGAACGCCGACATCATCTTTCACCTGGCTGGCGTGAATCGGCCCCAGACCGACGACGAATTTCACAGAGGCAACTCCGGATTCACGGAAGAGATCTGCCAGAAACTCCGGGCCGCCGGTCGCAAACCCAAGATCGTGCTTTCATCCTCGGTCCAAGCCGAGTCGCATAATCCCTACGGAATCAGCAAGCGCGCCGCGGAAGCCACGATTCGCGACTACGCCGAACGGTCTGGCGCTGCTGCCACGGCCTACCGGCTCAAGAACCTTTTCGGAAAGTGGTGTCGACCGAACTACAACTCAGTCACCGCCACCTTCTGCCACAACATCGCCAACGGCTTGCCCATCCAGATCTCCGATCCCGCCAACATCGTCGATCTCACGTACATCGACGATGTCGTGGCCGCCTTCCTTGCCGAGCTGACCGATGTTCGTCCTGGCTTTCGCATGGCCGCCCCCCTACCCTCGCGCGAGATCAACCTCGGCGACTTGGCCGCGCTCATCACCAGCTTCCGCGATTTGCGCCGGACGCTGGTACTGCCGGATTTCTCCCCGCCCTTCGTGCGCTCTCTCTATGCCACGTACCTTTCCTATCTCCCGACTGACGGCTTTGCCTATGCACTTGGCAGCAAGACCGACAATCGTGGAAGCCTGGCCGAATGGATCAAGCAACCGGGACTCGGGCAGGTCTTTGTTTCGCACACCAGGCCCGGCATCACGCGTGGCAACCACTTCCACCACACGAAGATCGAGAAGTTCTTGGTCGTGCACGGGGAGGCCATCATTTGCTTCCGCCAGATTGAGGGCGAGAAAGTCATCGAATACCCAGTTACGGGCGACGAGTACAAGGTCGTCGATATCCCACCGGGATACACCCATTCCATCGAAAACGTGGGATCGGGCGACTTAGTCACCCTGTTCTGGGCCGACCAGGTTTTCGACCCTGCCCACGCGGACACCATATTTGAACCAGTCATCAAGCAAGGGAAGCCAACATGAAGGTGGTCACCATCGTCGGTACCCGTCCCGAGATCGTGCGCCTGGCGCGCGTGATGCCCGCCCTAGACAAGGCCGTCGACCACGTGATCGTACACACCGGCCAGAACTACGATCACGAACTGAATCAGATCTTCTTCGAGGATCTGGAACTTCGCCAGCCCGACCACGTTCTCGACACCGTGGGNNGTGCTGGGCGATACCAATAGCTGCCTCTCCGCCTATCCCGCCAAGCGCCGGAAGATCCCCGTTTTCCACATGGAGGCCGGCAATCGCTGCTTCGACCAGCGGGTTCCCGAGGAAATCAACCGCCGCATCATCGACCATCTGGCCGACGTCAATCTGCCCTACAGCACGATTTCGCGCGAATACCTACTGCGCGAAGGGTTGCCGCCTGATCGGGTCATCAAGACCGGCAGCCCGATGTTTGAGGTTCTTCACCATTACCTCCCCAAGATCCGGTCGTCGAATGTGCTTGAGCGGCTCGGCCTCAAGGAGCAGGACTACTTCGTTGTTAGCGCTCACCGTGAGGAGAACATCGAGGACGCCAGGCAGTTTTCCAAGCTGGTCGCGGTGCTGAACAACCTGGCTGCGACCTTCGGCAAGCGGGTTGTCGTTTCGACGCATCCGCGCACGCGCAAGAAGATCGACAGCACCGGCGCCAAGCTGCACGCGCACGTCGAACTAATGAAGCCGCTGGGTCTCACCGACTACGTCCACCTTCAGATGAACGCCCAAGCCGTGCTTTCGGACAGCGGCACCATCACCGAAGAAAGCTCGATCTTGAACTTTCCGGCGCTGAACATTCGCAACGCCCACGAGCGGCCGGAAGGCTTTGAAGAGGCTGCCGTGATGATGGTCGGTCTCGACTGGGACGTGATTGCCACGGCGTTGCGCCTCGTGCAGACCCAGACCCGCGGGGACCAGCGCTCGTTGCGTCTTGTCGAGGACTACAGCGTTCCCAACGTCAGCGACAAGGTCGTGCGCATTATCCTTAGCTATACTGACTATGTGAATCGCATGGTATGGTACAAGGCGTAGCGACGGTCTCGTTCAAACTGGGCGCGCAGCATGCACATCCTGCTTCTCGTCGACTACTACCTGCCAGGAACGACCTCTTGCGCGAAGCTCACGTACGATCTCGCGACCGAGCTGGTGAGACAGGGGCATAATCTTCTGCTCATCACCACCGTCGACACCGCCCCCAGTCCCATGACCGTCGAAAGGTCCGGCGGCCTGACCGTGGCGCGCGTGCGCACCGGGCAGATCAAAGGCGCCCCCTTGCCCTTGCGCGCTCTGCGCGAGGTCGGCATGCCGCATCTCATGTGGTGGTGCGCCCGCCACCTGCTGCGCGCCCAGCGTATCGACCTGGTCGTGTACTACTCACCCAGCATCTTCTGGGGACCCCTCGTGCGCCGGGTGAAAGAACTGTGGGGCTGTCCCTCGTATCTCATTCTGCGCGACATCTTTCCGAAATGGGCGCGTGACTGCGGGGTCATGCGCGACGGCCTCGCTTTCCGCTTCTTCCAGCGCGAGGCGATACGCCAGTACGACCAGGCCGATACCATTGGCGTCGAGTCAGAAGGCAACGTCCGCTACTTTCAGACCGAGTTTCCCCACAAGCACTACAACGTCGAGGTCCTGAACAACTGGACCGTCCTGGACGAGGGAAGAATAGAGCCGGGGCGTCATCGAGAGAAGTTCGGGTGGAAGGACAAGGTGGTGTTCTTCTACGGCGGCACCATGGGTTTCGCACAGGGTGTGGACACTATCCTCCACCTCATTCGCGCCATGCGCGGCCACACCGAAGTCCGCTTTCTGCTCGTGGGGCAGGGCGCGGAGATTCCTCGCATCCAAAGCGCAATCGCAAGTGAAGGCATGGACAACGTCGTTCTTCATCCGGCCGTCGATCAGCGTACGTATCTTGCGATGCTGTCCGAGGCAGACATTGGCTTTCTCTCGCTGGCACGCGAAATCCAAACTCACAACGTGCCCAGCAAGGCCCTGCCCTACATGTATTTTTCCCTCCCAATTCTCGCCAGCCTCAACCCCGGCAACGACCTGGCCTCCGTTGTCCATGCCTCCGAGGCAGGCTTTTGCGTCGAAACCGGCGACTTGCCTGCCCTCGTCGAAGCCGCCATCCGTCTAGCGAAAGACCCCAAGCTGCGCCGGCGCCTCGGCGCAAACTCACGCCGACTCCTGGAGGCGCGCTTTTCAGCCGCCGCCGCCGCGAGTCAGGTCGTGCAATCGCAGCGCCGACGTTCCGCCCACGTGGAAACTGAGGTGGCGACATGAAGATCCTGACATCCCTGGACTACTACCTGCCAGGCTTCAAGGCCGGCGGTCCTACTCGAACGGTCAGCCTCATGGTCAGCCAGTTGCCCGAAACGCTCGAGTTCCTGATCGGGATCGGCGACGCGGATCACACCGATCAGCACGCCTATCCTGGCATAAGAACCAACCAATGGACCGATGTGGGGCGGGCGAAGGTCTGGTATCTTCCGAAGCGCGACATCAGCATCGCGAGCCTGACGCGATTGGTTCGTACGGTGAAGCCAGATGCCATATACGCCAACCGCGAGAGTGAATTCCCACCATGAAGATCCTCACTTTCGTGGACCACTATCTGCCTGGATTTAGGGCAGGGGGGCCAGTCCGAACCGTCAGCAGTATGGTGAGCCTCCTCTCCGGGCGCTTTGATTTTCTGATTGTCACGCTTGACCGGGACTTTGGTGACCACGAGGCCTACCCTAGCGCTCGCCCCAACGAGTGGGTCCAGGTGGGCATGGGCAAAGTCCTCTACATGCCGAAGCGCGATCTTCGCATTGCGACCTTGGTGCGTATTGTGCAGTCGACGAAGCCAGATGTTCTGTATGCCAACAGTTTCTTCTCTCGGACTACGATCCGTCTGCTCGTTGCACGGCGCCTTGGCTGGCTTGGCTCTGTCCCAATGGTGTTGGCTCCTCGGGGTGAATTCTCGCCCGGCGCCCTGAAGCTCCGGCAGGGACGCAAGCGGACCTTCCTTGCGCTCGGCAGCCGCTTGGGCCTCTTCCGAAACCTGCTGTGGCAAGCGAGTACGGAGTTCGAGCGGGATGACATTCTTCGGGCCTTCGGCAGCCACGAGGAAGTCACGGTGTCTCGAAGTATTGCGATTGCGCCAGACCTTTTCGAGCCACACGATCACCGACACGATCGGTCCAATGCGCCCAAGACGAGGGGGCGTGCCCGATTTGTCTTTCTGTCGAGGATCTCGCCGAAGAAGAACTTGCGAACGGCGATTGAACTGATCGGTCTTCTTTCGGGGGATGTCTCCCTTGATATCTATGGAGGCATCGATGACCAGAGGTACTGGCGGGAGTGCCAGGCTGCAATGTCGAGGGTAGGACCTGGTATCAGGACTAAATGGCATGGGTACCTCGAGCCGAACAGGGTGATCGATGTGTTTGCTGGCTTCGACTTCTTTGTGTTCCCCACACTCGGGGAGAACTTCGGACACGTCATTCTCGAATCGCTCAGAGCAGGGTGCCCTGTGGTTCTCAGTGACACGACACCATGGAAGCGAATCGAAGCCGATGGTGCTGGCTGGGTTCTTCCATTGGCTCAGCGTGATCGATGGGGAGAGGTGCTACGAAGATGTGTTGATATGGACGAGGAGAGTCACGTAGCTATGAGAGAGGGGGCTCGGTCTGCTGCCCATCGTTGCAACGACCAGGAATCGGCGGTCCAGCAGAATGTGGCATTGTTCGAAGCTGCTTTGCGTATGCATTCGGTCTGACTGCACCGTCCGCCAGTGCAACAACTCCTCGCCCAATGAAACTGCTTCTCGTAACCACCTGCATAAGCCCTCACATGGTTCCGCTTGCCAAGGCGTTTGAAGCACTCCTTGGCAGGGAGAAGTTCGTGTTCGCCGCGACGGAAAAGATCGGCGAGTGGCGCAAGCAGATGGGCTGGCCGGAGTTGTCGCCCGACGATGTGCTCTGCTCGTTCGCTTCCGAAGGCGAGATGAGGCGTCTGGATGCGCTTTGGGATGAATGCGACGTTGTCATCTGCTCCATGCGCGACCTCGACCGCATGCATGCGAGGGCATCCAGGGGCAAGACCACATTCTTCGCATCGGAGCGCTGGTGGAAGCCCCCATACGGACGTGTCCGTTTGCTCTTTCCGAAGTGGCGCGGCATGGTGAAAGCTCTGGGCCGGCTGTCCTCATCCGAAAGATTTCACTATCTTCCCATCGGGCCCTACGCCTGCCGTGATCTTTCGCCCGGTCCCTTCCCGCGGGAACGCTGCCACCTCTGGGGATATTTCCTTGACCGGCTTCCGGATCGCGGGGCCAAGGACGGTGGCCCATTGCAGGTGATGTTCGCAGGCCGGATGCTGAAATGGAAACATCCCGAGGATGTCGTTCGCGCGTTCGCAATGCTTAGGGACGAATGTCCCGGGGCAACGCTCGTGATGGCCGGGTCTGGCGAAAGGGCGGAGAGGGTGGCCTCGTTGGTGCGCAGACTGGGCGTGGAATCCGGCGTCAGGCTGGAGGGCGCGATGCCCATGACGCAGATTTGGGACTTGATGGACAGGTCGCACGTGGTCATCCAGTCCAGCGATGCGCAGGAAGGCTGGGGGTTCGTCATAAACGAGGCGATGTCTAGGAGATGTGCCGTTGTCGCCAGCCGTCAGTCCGGAGCCACCGCCGCGATGTTGAAGGACGGCGGGAATGCTCTTCTCTACGATTGTGGCGACTGGCGCGCGCTCGGCCAGCGCCTGATCGAGCTTGCCACGGACAGGCGAATGCTGGACCGGATTTCGTCCGAAGCGAAGAGGTGCATCGACACCCTCTGGTCCGCGGAGAACGCCGCCCGGCGCTTCCTGGTCTCCGCTGCGGCCGTCCTTGCCGGAAACAAACTGGTCCCGTTCGAAGACGGCCCGATGTCGGCCATTTCCGGGCCTTGACGGGTGGGATATCCTCGCGCGGTACGGCCACACGACGCGGACCCGAACGTTGGAAAGACATTTGAACCCTATGCCAGAATCCTCAAGAACTGAGCGCGTTCTGTTCATCTGCGGCTACCTGACGGAGGACATTGTCCGGGAACGAGGGCTCCCTTCACCGAATGTGGCTGGAAGCAACCGCTCCGTCCGTATTGCCGAAGCGCTGGAGGCTGCTGGAGCGGACGTGCTGCTGCTCTCGTCCGCCACCACGCTGAGACAAAAGTGGATGAGGAGGATCTTCCATCCCAGGAGGGAGACCCAGGGGAGCGGGATCAAGGCAGTCTTTCCCTGGTCGATCGGCCTTCCCTACCTTGGGGCGCTCTTCGAGCCTCTAACGTTGTCTCTGGGGGTGAAGGAAGCCTTCGAGAGCCGACAGCCGACGATGGTTCTTCTCTACAATTACTACCCCGGTCCGCTCTTCGCTGCGCTTGTCGCGAAGTACCTCTACGGCGTCAAGATGGTCTTGGACATCGAGGACGTGTCCATCCCTCGCGTCGCTGACTGGCTGGGACGGGGCGACGCCCGGCCTGTCCAGCAACTCGCCTGCTGGGTTCTTCTCAAGCTCGGGATGGCGGCCTGCGATTCCGTGATAGTGCCGAGTCGGAGGTTTCTCCGGGCAGCGCATGTCGACAGAAGGTACACAGTCGTTAGCGGCTGCATCGCCGTCGATTGTCCGGCGGCAGGGAAGCCGAACGACCCGAGTGGGCCCTTGAGCGTCTTGATCGGTGGAAAGCTCGACGACGAGCAGGGCTTGGGCCTCGTACTCGAAGCCATGGAGCTCCTCACGAGGAGCCGCCAATCATGTGAGCGCCTGGACTTCCACTTCTGTGGTTTCGCTCAGGACGAACGGAAGCTCAAAGGGCAGCTACAGGTGCTGGCGGCGAGGGGCGCGAGGGTGCGCTATCACGGTACCTTGACGTCGGACGAGTATCGATCGCTCCTCGCCCAGGCGCAGGTCTGCGTGGCGATGCCGAACCCAGGTGGGCGACACGCCCAGACGAAGACTCCTTCCAAGGTGTACGAGTACCTTGCTCACGGGAAAGCGGTGATTGCGAGCGATGTTGGTGATCTTTGCGAGATCCCCGGGGACGTCGTCTCGCTCTGCGACTGGGATGCCATGGCACTCTCTCTCAGACTTGAGGAGTTCGCCAGCGACCGGGAGAAGGTGCAACGTTTGGGCGAGAGAGCCGTCGAATTTGCGGCGGCTGAGTACGCACCGGCGGTGAATGGCGGGAAGATTCTTTCGTCGCTTCAATGAAAGTCGGATAGGGAGAAATGCCGAAACTACAATTACCCGCACGCATTCAACTGCTTGAATGCCATTTTGCCGAGCAGCCCATTCTATGCACTGCGAGTGCGGTTGTTGCGCCTCTGCGGCGTACGGGTGGAAGGCAACGTACGGATCAACACACGCGTCAGCCTGTACTGGCACAATCTGAGCCTTGGAGAGAACACCTGGGTAGGGCCGGAGTGCACGTTCAGCAGCACACCGGAGGCAGGCATCAAGATCGGCGCAAATTGTGACATCGCTCCGCAGGTCACGTTCGTCACCGGTACCCATGAGCTGGGGAGTGAGCGGAGGCGCGCCGGGAAGGGCAAGTCCTTGCCCATTGTGGTCGGCGACGGCTGCTGGATCGGCGCGCGAGCCGTCATTCTTGGAGGGGCGACCATCGGGAAGGGATGCGTGATCGGAGCTGGGTCCGTAGTTGTCAGCGGCGAGTATCCGGCCAATACGCTCATTGCGGGGGTGCCAGCAAGGGTCAAGAAGCCGCTCGCAGTAGACCAGCCACGCGAGCCTCTTGCGCAGGTCGAGACCGCGTGAGGATCCTCCATGTGATTTCTGACCAGGACCAGCTGCTGGCAAGGCCATCAGGCCTTGCGAGCCAACAGGGACAACACGAAAGACCCTTCCTGAAAGCGTTCTGCTGGGGGAAACAGAATCCGGGAAAACGCTACTGCTCTTCGCTGGATGCGCATGTTCACGCGCTGACGCAGTGACAGTTGTACATGCGACTCGTCAATGTCCGTTCTGATGATGGCGGGCTGTCGATGCTCCCAAAAGTGCTCGATCAGAATGCCATGACGGCGCAGTAGTTCCGCTACTGTCGCAATGGTGAAGTAGTTGAAGTGCTCGAGGTCGACGCGGAAGCCGAGCCAATCTCGACCAAGGTTTGACACCTCAGTGGCGTTTGGCATCGCCAGAAGAATGCGTCCGTCTGGTTTCGTAAGGCGCGCCATGGCAGCAAGCATATCGCCCGGAGCATGGAGGTGTTCGAGTACTTGGAATGCCAAGGTCACATCGTACTGACCAGTGCTTGGAATTTCCTCCATCACAGAAAAGCCCCGCTTTCTGGCCTCCTCTCGCGCTGAGGCGTCGATCTCGACGCCTTCGGGCAGGCCGCCTTGGAAACGAATGACCTCCATGAAGACGCCGGTCGAACATCCGACATCCAGAACCCTGCGGCCAAGAATTCCACCAGTCTGTTGCAGCGCCTCAGCGTAAAGACTCTGTGAACAGAGAGCAACCCGCTGGAGCCAGGACATCCTCCCTGCCCGGCTGTAGCCCTTTCTTGATGCGTAGGTTTGATAGTGATTGGTAAGCTGGCGGCTGGAGGGGAGTTTGCCCACGAACATCATCTCGCAGGCCCGGCAGGTGTCAACGGTGAGACCATCCGGGCGCTCGCAGAGGGGCTCGGACTCACTGGCGCCACACACGGGACAATTCCTCAAAATGAGATCGTTCATATCCCATTTGGGGACGACGCCTACATGGACTCTGGCGGGGGGGAGTGTTGGAACCTGGATCGTCATGCTAGCCCTGAGCATACCAGGCTCCGAGGAGACCGTCCCCACGCGACCGACTTCAGCCACCGCAGGACGTCTCCGACCGGACACCTACTCTGCGAATATGCCGTGGCAGGACGACAAAGGTCAAGACTGCAGTCTGAAGCGTGTGAAGGACGTAAGATATCAAGTACGCCTCAGCCAAACCGATCGCTCCACGGTGACGAAGCAGGACCGTGGCCGTCAAGATCTCGATCGCCCAGATGCCGTTGAGTGCGAAGCCCCACCACATTCGCCCAAGACTCGTCAACGCCGAGCCGACCACATGACCCGCACCCTGCAGCACACCAGCAAAGCACAACGCAACCAGCGCCAACCAGGAGTCTCTGAAGCCACGCCCGTACATAGCCATGATCCACGGCGCGGCCAGGGAGATGGGCAAGGCTACAGCCAGCCCCACGGCCACGTTGATCAAGAGATTGACCTTCAGGGTGCGCACATATCGACTCGCATTACCTTCGGCCAAGAAGGTCGATAGCATCGGCAAGGTGACGCTGCCCAGGATTCCTGGAACCCAGAGGATCAAGGTGCGCCATTGATTTGCAGCATTGAAAGCACCCAACTCCCCAAATCCACCAGGCATCCTGACCAGCAGCGCATTGGCAGCCCAAAGAACGGGCGTAAACAATAGGCCCGACATCATGGATGGAAGAGCAAATCTCCACAGAATGCTGCTCTCGCGCCCGACACCCCGGTAGCTGATGGCGATGCCTCGGCCCCGACATTCGTGAAGGAGAAGCTGTCTGATCCACAGGAGGCCAATCACACCTGAGACCAAACTGGCAAGGAGGGCACCAGCGATGCCGTACGCCCAGACACCGACGATCCCGAGCAACGTCTGAACCGATGTGAGGACAATCCGCCGTGAACTGAGGGGGCGAAATGCCTCGATCCCTACTAGGGCACCGCTCTGAACGCCACTAAGCGCAGTTAGCAACAACACCGGCGAGGCAAGTCGCAGGTACGGTGCGAGGTTGGGAGCGGCCAAGGCCCGGTCCGCAAGAAGCCCGGCGAGAAGGAAGACCAAGCCAGCAGTGACAAGTCCGGACAACCATCCAGTGATGTGTGCCAAACCCAGGATGCGACCGGCTCGGTTTGGATCGCTAGTGCGGTATTGAGCCACGTGCTTGCTCGCTGTGACCCCAAGGCTAAGCTCAGCGACCAGATTGAACATCCCAATAGTACTCAACAGCATTCCGAGTTCGCCCAGCCGAACCTTACCCAGCAGTCGGGCGACAACGACCGACCCTGCTGCCGAAATGACCTGTCCTGCTAGGCCACCCAAGACCATCCAGGCCGCGCCACGTGCGAACCGTCCCCGAACGGAGTTGCCTACGAATGTAGCCCGAATACGCGCTCTCAGAGAGGCCGCTGCAGTCACCAGTAGGCCGCTATCGCCTGTGCAATTCTTTCGCATGCGAATCCATCGCCATAAGGATTTATTGCACGCGCCATAGCGTCGTATGTTGCTTGATTTAGCAACAGGTCCGATACCCAACCAACGATCCGATCTGCATCGGTTCCTACCAACCTCACCGTTCCTGCATCTACCGCCTCGGGTCGCTCTGTGGTGTTTCTCATCACCAGCACGGGCTTGCCCAAGCTCGGCGCCTCCTCCTGGACGCCGCCGGAGTCAGTGAGTATGAGCGTGGAGCGCTCCATCAACGCAACAAAGGGAACGTACTCAACAGGATCGATCAAGTAGACATTCGGTCGGCCTCCGAGGCTCTGAAATACCGGCTCACGAACACTGGGATTGAGATGTACTGGATAGACGAATACGACGTCCGAGAACGTGTCAGCAAGTCGTGCGATGGCTGCGCAGATTGATCCGAATCCAGCGCCGAAATTCTCTCTTCTGTGCCCGGTTATTAGCACCATACGGGATGACGACGCATCACCAAGCAGCCATGGGGGCAATCCAGGGACGATCGGCGGCTGCCTCCGGACCCGGTCGACTGCGATTTGCAGCGCATCGATAACAGTATTGCCAGTCACTGTGATGCTGCCAGCGTCGATCCCTTCTTGGAGCAGGTTCCCCCTGGCGCGTTGGGTTGGGGCGAAATGCAGATCGGCAATTCGGCTGGTCAATACCCGGTTGATCTCCTCGGGGAAGGGAGAGTGCTTGTCCCATGTGCGAAGGCCCGCCTCCACGTGCCCCAATGGAATCCGGCGATAGAAGGCGGCCAGGGAAGCACAGAACGAGGTCGTCGTATCGCCCTGGACGAGGACCATGTCTGGTGCGCGATCTGCCAGATAGCGATCCACCCCTTCGACTGTACGCGCGGTTAGGGACGCGAGCGATTGATTAGGTTGCATCAGTGCAAGGTCTGCATCCGGCACAACACCAAACAGGTCGAGTACTTGGGCCAGCATCTCGCGATGCTGGCCAGTAGCACAGACTTCAACTATCCATTCCCGACGTTGACGCAGGACGCTTACGAGCGGGCACAATTTGATCGCTTCAGGTCGAGTCCCGAAGACTACGGCCAATTTCTTCACGACACATCACCACATTTGCGCTGCCACTCACTGCTGCGCACTCCGGGCGGCGGCCTCACGGCTTTCTCCAAAGCGACCCTTCCACGGCCAGCAGGAAGGGGGCCGCTGGCATGGGTCTACGCCCCATCAGGGGCTTCACGAGCTGCTTCACCTGGAAAATTGTTTTCTTGAGCCCAGGCCTGATGCCTACAGGGTATGGTCCGGTGGTGGAAGTCAGCATAGTAGCCGGGTGAATGCCGTGCTCCGGAGCAGCCAACTCGAAACATGAGCGCAAGGCTCTGTGCAACTCAACATAGCCCCGTGGCCCGATCTCATGATCCCCGCGAAGGTCGAGATCGATGGTCAGTGAAAGCAGTCCATTTTGCTTCAGAATGCGAAACATCTCCCGGACGGTGGCAGGCGGATCGGGAACGTGTTCGATCACGCTGATGCAGCAGATGCCGTCACACTCCTGATCTTCGAAAGGCAAATGCTCGAGTGAGCACGGCTTGAAATCAACGGAGCCGGGGCCACACGATACGACCTGGGCTGCCTTTCGCAGATCTCGGCAGCACACGGGGTCGACATCGGTGCAGACAACCCGATAGCCGAGCTTGGCTACCGTAAATGGAAAGAAGGTCACGCCACTGCCGACGTCGACGAGCAACGGTTGTCTTCCCTCCGCCAGCCGGCCGTACCCTGAGCGCAGGGCCTGATAGACGTAGGGATACTCCCAGCAGCGACTCCACGTATGCAGAGGATCGCGGGGCCATCCGTACTCCGGGCTTCTGAACTCGGCCTCGTGAGCCAGGAACATTCTCTGCTCTCGCTCCATCAGGTCAAACAACTCGCGGCAGGCCGGGTTGGTCAGATCGTCGATGCAGGCAAGCCCAGAGCGATCAAATGGGTGCATGCTCAGGGACGTTTCAGGACTAGCAGGTCGGGAGTTAGCCGCATTCATCGGGTTGTGCCTTGCGCCACATCTGGACTGTGGCCCCGGTAGGATACACTGCCCATCGTCGTTTCCAGCGCCATCTTCGCAGGGCCTACGCCCGAGCCCCTGCCGGTACCCTGGATCGACGCGGGCTGCTCGATTAGGGGCTGGGCGAACGACGGCGTCAATGTCGACGGCTGGCTCTTCTGCAGCCGGGACTGACTGAGTACCCCTGCCTGGTGATGCTCGTACCTCAGTGCCGCTGTTAGTCCCAAGGCGAAGAAGGCGTAGAAGTCGATAGATGATTCCAGCCAAGTGGGGTTAATGAGGCTGTTGAACAAGTACACCATCCAAAAGAGTGCCAGGATGCGTGCTGTGATTGGGCGCAGACTTCTTAGCCCCATTTTGATCGAGCTCACGAGTGCGATGCCGAACAGCAAGACAGGGCCAAACGCACCCACTAGGCCGTACTGTGCGGGCCAGTCGAGCACTGAGCAATGTGAGCCAAGAATGTCCGTGTACTCCATTGTGTAGTATGCGCCTATGCCGAACGTGGGTTCCGAAACAAAGGAACGCCAGGACACCATGGCGGCCCTCCAACGACCGCTATCGTCCGCATCCTCCAGCGATTCACCTTCCATCGCCGTTTCGGAAAGGCTCGTGAAGCGATTCATCGTTTGCCGAGAGTACGGATTGTCGCTGATCGTAAGCGCGTAGCCTGTGCCCAGAACGACGACACCGAGCAACACGGCCTGTACGATCTTCCTGCGAATCACCATCTCGTGAACCAGCAGCGAAAGGCCAGTGATCCCTAGCAGCCCTGTCGCAGCCGTGAAGCTCGCGGTGGCGACCGCGACAACGATGGCCAGCAACGCCAGGACCAGGAGCTTCCGGGACCTCATCTTCTTCGGGGTCGCGACGAGGCAGAGCAACAGGATGATACCAACGTACACGAGTGAGGCCGCGTCCCCCCAATCGAGAGTCAGCATTGCCATACGGCTGCCACCGCTGTGCGTGAACCGCCCGCCGGGCAGACCAGTCTCTGCTTGTATTTGGACGTCGAACACAGCGCCGACGACAGCGGTGATGAGGGCACCTAGCCCAATCCACGGACCGAGCCGTTTGAGGCCACCTGGTGCCCATCCCACGGTCATGCCGAAGAACACGAATGGCACGGCCCTACCGAAATTATAGGCGTAGTACGATGTTGCCGGTCCGTGTTCGTAGAGGACTCCGAGGAAGATGGGCAAGGCGGTGATGGCCAGAGCGACCCAGATCCAGAGGCATCGCCCGGCTGCCCGCCAGAAACTACCGACGTCCAGTATCACGATTCCGAAAAGGGCGAGCAGGATGCCTGCCCAGATCTTTGGCACTATGCGGCTTGCCGGGATCAGGTTCAAGAGCGCGTATGCCTGAACGACGTGCAGGGCCCGACCGAGTTCCGGAATCTCGAAACGAGCTGGAGGACTGGTCTGAGACACGTTCACCACTCGGCAGAATAGCGGAGCCGCACGGCACCCGCCAGCCCAGCCCCTATTGCCTTGTGGGTGCCTGCCCCCTGCGCTAGAACCGGAACGGCCTTCGAGGCCGTCTCTGGTATGTGTGGAATCGCAGGCATACTCGGCGACGCTGAACCACAGCGCATCGGCCGCATGGTCAGCGCCATGCGGCACCGAGGACCCGACGATACCGGGACATGGACTGGCTCGGGCGTATCCCTGGGCCACGCGCGGCTTTCCATCATGGACTGCACCAGCGCCGGTCACCAACCCATGCTTGATGCTGTCGGAATGCGTTGCATCGCATTCAATGGAGAGATCTACAATTTCCGGGAGATCCGCGCCCAGCTCGAGGGGCTAGGGCACCAGTTCCGAACTCGTACCGACACCGAGGTCATCCTGGCCGCTCACGCCCAGTGGGGCATCGCTGCAGTATCCCGGTTTCGAGGGATGTTCGCCTTCGCGCTGGTCGACAGCTCGGGACCATCGCCGGTCGTCTGGCTCGTGCGTGACCGACTCGGGATCAAACCGCTTCTCTACTCCCGGCAGGGCACCAGGATCGTGTTTGCCTCCGAGCTACGTGCGCTGCTCGCCTCCGGTCTGGTGGCTGCGAACGTAGATGAGGCGGCTTTGCTCGACTACGTCTCATTCGGAGCGGTGCTGCAGCCGCGAACTATCCTCACAGGCGTCCAGGCGCTTCCACCGGGGCACTTCGCGGAGATTCGCTCTGGCTGGATGCGAGTCGTTCGCTACTGGGATCTCGTCGAGTCCACGCGCGGTCTGCGCGAGCAGCTAGCTGACATTAGTGCAGATGAGGCGAGGGAGGCTGTCAGCTCGTTGCTTACCGAGGCAACACGGTATCATGTGATCGCCGATGTGCCGGTCGGTTCGTTCTTGAGCGGCGGAATCGATTCCGCGGTGGTTACCGGCCTAATGGGTGAGGTGACGGACCATCCTGTCAGCAGCTTCTCGATTGGATTCGATGCGCAGGACGAGGTGTTCGATGAGCGGTCGAGTGCCCGCCGTACCGCCGACCGTCTCGGCACCCATCACCACGAGCGCGAGGTCGGTACTGCCGCAGTTGCAGAGCTGTTCGATTCATTCCTTGCTGACATCGATCAACCCAGCGCCGATGGCTTCAACACCTGGCTGGTCTCGCGATATGCGCGCCAGCACCTGCCGGTTGCCCTGTCTGGGCTCGGAGGTGACGAGCTTTTCGCCGGCTACCCTCATTTCTCCACACTTGCCCAGGTCGGCGTGCCGCTGCACCCCGCCGTGACGGATGGCATACGCTGGCTCGCCGGGGCGGCGTACGCCTGGCTGCCGCGGGGACCCTTGTTCCGCGCAATGTTTCGCACCAGCGACCTGCTCGGCCGATTCGCGCTCCTCCGACGCCTACTGCATGACGTTGAGATATTGCGGGCGCTGCACTGGAACAGGGCGGCCTCTTTCGCGAAACATGCTCAAGGCAGTATGGAGGACTGGGTGTTCTGGGACGGCGACCATATCCAGCGCGTTTCGTACTGGGAGGTGCGCGGTTACCTGTTGAGCACGCTCCTCCGCGACGCGGACGCGATGAGTATGGCGCACGGACTGGAACTGCGGCCGGTGCTGCTGGATCATGTGCTGGTTGAATTCGTCTTTAGCCTGCCCGAGCGAATGAAGGTGGGCGGTACCGGGCCGAAGCCCTTGCTGGTCAATTCGGCCCGACGCTTCGTCCCGGAATCGTCGATTAACGCCACGAAGAGAGGCTTCAATCTGCCGATGCGCACGTGGATGCTCGAGGGTCTGCGAGACCGTATCGAGGGGACCATGCAGAGCGCGGCGCTGCGTGAGATCTTCAGGGATTCATACCTTGACCGCCTACGCAGTCAGATCAGAACCGGCAACATCCCGACTGAGCTGTGGGCGTGGATGGTTCTCGCGGCCTGGCTTGAGAGGAACCGGATAGCATTGTGAACGGGCCCCGGACGGTACTCTACGTTCAGCATGCCGGCTCACTCGGCGGCTCCTGCGTGAGTTTGCGCCAGATCGTTTCCGCCCTCGACCGCACGCGGTATCTGCCGGTAGTTGCGCTCGCCCGGCCGTCGGGTGATCTCGTTTCATACTACGAGAAGACCGGCGCTCGAGTCCTGTCCTGGCCAGGACTCGTGACTTTCGAGCACACGACGGCTTTCTGGACGTCCGCGATGCGGCCCGCGAGTTGGCCCGTGCTGGGCCGCACTCTCGTGGGCTGGCGCAAGAGCGAGCGCCGAACGCTAGAGCTGATCGACCACGTCCGCCCGGATCTCGTTCACCTGAACTCTGTGGTTCTTGCCGCTTCGGCGCGAGCTGCCCGCAGCCGCGGTGTCCCGCTGGTGTGGCACGTGCGCGAGAGTCCGGTGCCCGGACACGTCGGGATGCGGCTCGCCCTGGTCCGTCGGGCGTTGCAGCGGTGGCCCGACCGAGCGCTGTTCTTGAGCGACGCCGAGCGGAGTGCCTGGGGCGTGCCCGCGGGGATCGTCGTGCATAACGCCGTCGACATGGATCGGTTCGACGCACGACTGGATCGTTCCGTGGCGCGGAAGGAACTCGGATTGGCCCTAGATGCTAGGGTCCTGCTGTATGTCGGTGGAATCGGCGTTATCAAGGGCATTTTTCCGCTGCTTGAGGCGCTCAGCTCGATCACCGACATCGCTGGGCTGGTCTGTCTGATGCCGGCAACCCTGCACACACCGTCCGCGTCGCTGAAGGCACGGGTGGCGCGGCGGGTGCTGCCGCTCATCGGCCGGCCGATCCTTCGGCAGCAGGTGGAGGATCGGATCCGTGAGCTTAGTCTGGAAGGGGTTTGTCGCAGGATGCCGTTCGTGCACGAAGTGGAGAGACTAATCGCGGCATCCGACGCGCTGGTCTTCCCGGCCCTGGAGAATCACTTCGCCCGCCCTGTGATCGAGGCGGCCGCCATGGGGCGTCCCACTATCGCCAGTCGTCTGCCGACACTCGAAGAAATCGTCGACGACGGTAAGACCGGGATCCTGGTCCAGCCTGGGAACGTGGCTGCGCTCGCCGGAGCGATCCGGCGCGTGCTCAGCGATCGCGCACTGGCCGAGGCCTTGGGCGGGGGTGGGCGCGCCCAGGCGCTGTTGCGGTACGATCTCCGAGTGCAAGCAGAGACCATCATGCGGACGTACGACGAGGTGCTCGCTGAAAGGACGAAGAGCGCGTGAGCCGACGAGAGGTCAGATAGCGATCAACGAGGGAAGCTGAATTGCGTGATGAATCTGATACGGGTAGCATTCGATCTGCGGCTGACAAGAAGAGCATGACGAGCCAGAAGGTCCAGCAAATCAACAACAACCTCGCCGAGGAGAAGGCGTAGGCCCGCCCGCGCTCGAACATGCGCATCGGCATCGTGACAGCCTGGGGCGACTGCGGGGCGGGCTATGTGACGAAGGCCTACGCCGATGTACTGTCGACATCGGGTGAGGTGTTCATTCTCGCGCGGGGCGGTGGCGGACGCGGTGACCCGTTCTGGTCGGGGGCGAACGTGGAGTGGGCTGCTCCGCACTCGGCCCTGACAGGGATACACCGGGCCAACATGATGCACTGGATCCGGCGGCACCGGCTGGATGCTGTCATCTTCAACGAACAGCGACACTGGGAGGCCGTGCTCGCGGCGCGCGACGCCGGTGTTCTGGCGGGCGCGTACATCGACTACTACCGCGTCGATACCGTGGGGCTATTTCGCCTG
Source organism: Myxococcales bacterium (assembly GCA_003153875.1). The sequence continues at coordinate 20,997 of PMBY01000143.1, forward strand.
TACGATTTCTTGGTATGCAATACAAAGCGTCATCACTCGGCGTTCTTGTGGCACCCCCAGTGCCTGTACGTGCCCTGGGGAACCGATTGCGTGACCTTTCGTCCCCAGCGCTCGGAGCAGCCGAGGCGCGTGACTTTCTTCCACTCGGGGGGCTGGGGTGGTCCCAACGACCGCAAGGGAACCGGTCTCGCACTGCGGGCCTTCACGCGGGTGAGCGGCGACGCGCGATTGGTGCTGCACACACAGTCGCCGCTCGAGCGCCGCGCGCTGGCTTGGGCCGCCATCATCGCGGCAGACGAGCGCATCCTGGTCAGGATGGGGACAGTGAGGCCGCCGTGTCTCTACCACCTCGGCGACGTGTACGTGTATCCGTGCAGGCTCGACGGTGTCGGCCTCAGCGTTCCCGAAGCCCTGGCCTGTGGGCTCCCGGTGATCGCTCCCGCCTGGGAACCCTGGAACGAGTTCGTCACGACGGCGACCGGGACGCTGCTCGACGTTGCGGCGGTAACGAGTCGACAGGATGGTTACTACTGGCCGGAGGTCCGTGTGTCGGAGGAAGCGGTGACGGCGGCGATGCAGCGGTATGTCGACGATCCGCCCCTGCTGTGCACCCAGGCCACGGCCGCCCGCCAGCACGCTGAGAGTTCTCTTGACTGGTCGCGCAACTCGGTATCACTGGCGCCGTGGATCGCCCGATGCCGGCGGCTGGAGTGTGATGGCGAGCTGCGTCGGCAAGCCGGCAAGGCCGACGCTCAGACTAACCCCACTATCGCGCAGAGCTGGATTCGCGCCAACAGGCGGATAGGGGCATACGTGGCGTCGCCGCTGACACGCCGTCTTTCCCGTCTGGCGGGCTCGGTGCGCAGCCGATTCCGCCGCTAGGGGTCCACTCGGGATGGCTACGCGAGACTGCTACTAGGTTTGGCTCAGCCATCCGATGACTCCGAATTTTGGCCTGGCTCATCCCTGTGCGGGAGTAACGCACTGTGGTCTCGTTCGCGTTGCATCTGGCCGGAATCAAGACCGGTCTCGGCCCTGGCAACCGCCGCGACCGCCGAACGAGCTGCGTCGTCCAACATGGGGAGGCCTAGTAGTACTAGCTGGTAGCGCGGTAGTAGCGCCCATACGGAGCGTAGTAGCCGTACCCGTACCCGTATCCGCCGCCCTTGCGATCACTCTTGTTGATGACTAGGCCCAGAATCCGCGCCCCCGCGTCGGCGAGCTGGCGTCGCGCGAATTGGGCGGCCTCGCGCGTGGTATGTCCAGCGCGGAGCACGAGAACCACACCGTCGGTGACGCTGCCGATGATGGCGGGATCGGTGACGGGCGCGATGGGTGGCGAATCCAGGACCACCCGGTCGTAGCTTCCACGACACTGGGCCAAAATCTGGCGGAAACGCTCGGTGTGCAGCAGCTCAGCCGGATTGGGTGGCATGGGGCCACAGGGCAGAATATCCAGGTTAGGGACCTCGGACTTGCAGATGGCGTCGTTCAACTGGACGTCACCGGCCATCACGCTGGAAATGCCCTTGTCCGACTTGAGGCCAAACGACTTGTGGATGCGAGGCTTGCGCATGTCCGTGTCGATGAGAAGCACGCGGCCGCCGGCCTGGGCCATGGTTACGGCCAGATTGATGGCTACCGTGGTCTTGCCGTCTTGGGGACCTGGGCTGGTAACCGAGAAGAGCGAAAACTCCTTCTGAGCCGAGATGAACAGCATGTTGGTCCGGATGGACCGACATGCCTCGGCGGCCAGGGAGGTGGGATCCTTGAAGACGGCCAAGTCTCGCTCAGGGGCGTCCGCGATCAAATGGCGTTTGGCTTGCGAAAGCATGGGAACGACGCCCAACAGTGGGGCGCCGATCAGTGCTTCGGCTGCCTCCGGGGTTTTGATCGTGTTGTCCATGGACTCGATTGCGAAGGCGAGCGCCAGACCAAAAATGAGTCCAACCGCCACGCCCAAGCTCAAATTCAGGGCCAGGACTGGGCTGGCCGCGACACGGGGTGGGGTGGCACGATCCAGGATGCGCACGTTGTTGGCCTTCAACATGCCGGTCAGGTTGATTTCCTTGTGGCGCTGATTGATCAGACCATAGACCTTGTTGTTGTTTTCCGCATCACGCGCCAGAGGACGGTACTCGGTTTCCAGCTTGGCCAGCTCTAGCGCCTGTTGCTTCTCGTGGTTCATCCACTTGGAAAGCGCGGATTCGGTTTCGACCAGGGCCTGATAGCGCTTGTCAAAGGCCTTCAGCACATTGTCCAGCTCTTTGCTGTAGTCGCGCTGGACCGCGGCCAACTGGTGCTGGATGGTCTCGATCTTGGGGTGCTTTTCGCCATAGTGGGATTCCAGGTCGGCCTTGATCTTCAGCAGGTCCAGATAGTTCTCCCGCAGCTTCTGCACCACGGGGTTGTCGCGTATCTCTGGCAAGCTCTCGCGTTCGCCGATGTCGTTCTTGGCCGCGAGGATCAACTTGCGAATCGATTCGATCTCGATGCGCCGGGCCTTGACGTCGGTCATCTTGGTGTTGAGGCTCTGCAAATTCTGCCGGGTCATGCCTTGTTTGTCGTCGAGGTTCACGTCGAGCAGGTTGCGTTCTTTGCGGAACTTGTAGAGTTCCATTTCTGAGTCTTCGAGCTGCTTGCGCAGGCCCACGGTTTGCTCGCCCAGCCAGGTTCCGGCCGAACGGGCTCCCTCGAGCTTGAAGTCGAGGTTGCGTTCGATATAGGCGTCGGCAAAGGCATTGGCGATGCGTGTCGCTCGCGCGGGATCCACGTCGCGAACTACGATGTTCGCGATACGCGATTCGCGCACGCCGACAACCTTCACGGCCTTGAGGACACGTTCCACCAGGATCTGGCGATCGGGCTTCTTGGCCGTGTCGGCGGATCCGCCATAGGTCGGGTCGCTTTCCAGGCCAAGGCGATCGATCACCCGTTGGGCTATCTCCCCAGATCGGATGATACGATATTGAGTCGTGTAGAATTCGCGAGTCGACGCCGCCATCTCGATGACTTCCTTCACGTTCTCCAATACCTGCGGCGCGGTCGACTCGATGACCAACGAACAGGTGGCCTCGTAGATCTTGGGCTGGCGGATGGTGAAGACGAAGGCCGCGGCTAGGCTGACCACGAAAACACTGGCAACAAGCCGCCAGCGCTTGCGCAGCACGTGAAGGTAGTGCTGCAATTCCCGGTTGGTCCCTGGGGCCTGCGACGGTGATGGTGATGCGGACTCCATGAAGAGCCGACGCTAGCCCCTAAATGGACCCCGCGCAATGATGCGAGGCGGACTTCAGCCGGGCGGCCATCGGTGGTAGCGTCCGTCCGAGTGCCCCAATCTGTTGCTCAACCTCGGTACCGGTGCTGTCCCCGTTGTGGCTCCCGGCTGTCGCACGACGATCGCACTGGAACCGCGATGGCGCTCGCAAGGTTGATTTTTCTTCGTGGGTTGCGCTGCAAACCCCATTGTGGGTGGCACGGCTTTCGCTTTTCGCGAAGTTTGTTTCGTCGGCGCAAACGACGCCTGATGTACGCCTTGTTCGTCTTGCTCTTCATCGCGACGGCGGCTTGGACGGTGCGCCACGTGATCTCGGGCGTTGGTGCGGCCCCACCGGACGACGGCTCCGACGAAGGCGAGTAGACCGCCTGGACGAGGCAATCTATACCGTCGGATTGATGCCCTGCGGAGGCAGAATCTTCGGCACGGAACGCTCGCCGAAAAGACTCGTGCTTGTATTCTCGAGGGCGTGCTTGAGCAGCCCTAGTTCGCCGTCGCTGATGCTGAGCTCGCAACGGTATGCAACTTTGACCACTGCCGCGCCGACCAAAACCTCGATTTTGCCGTGGACCATCCCGGCTTCCGACCATTCTCCGTGCGAGCGTTGGATGGTGATCGGATCGCCGTCCTCTCGGCAGTCGACGGAAAGTCGAACCGCGGTCATGCACAAAGCCTCTGCCACGGACTTGAGCCCACGCCAGAGCTCGAGTTCGTCGGTGGCCCCAGCCAGTCTGGCCAACCGCTTGCTGGTTTCGAGCTTGGCCTGCACGGTCGCGGATTTTCTGAGAAAACCATAGCCAAGCTTGCGGATCCCGATAAACCCCGCAGTTCCCATCGCCAACAAGATCAGCGCGGTTTGGAAACCGCTGGCCACGGTCAGCAGCAGGGCCATGATGCCCAGCAGGCCGCTGGCTCCGTAGAGCAGCAGCACGGCTTGTTTGTGGGTCAGCCCGAGATCCAAGAGCTTGTGGTGGATGTGCGCGCGGTCAGCGCTGAACATGGGTTGGTGGTTGAGCGCCCGCCGGATCATGGCCAGCAAGGTGTCGGCGATGGGCAGGCCCAGGGCGACCATGGGGATCAGGATGGCAACCGCGGTCGAGGATTTCTGGCTGGTCTGGATCGAACCGACCGCCAGGACGTAGCCCAGGAACATGGATCCGGTGTCGCCCATGAAGATCGAGGCTGGATTGAAGTTGTAGATCAGGAAACCCACGGTCGCCCCGCTGAGCGCCGCCATGAACAGCATCATGATCGGATCGCCGCGGCTGGCGGCAAGAACGAAGGTCGTCACCAGGCCAAACAGGCCCACTCCAGCGGCCAGCCCATCGAGGCCATCGATAAGGTTCATGGCATTGATGACGCCCACGATCCACAGCATGGTGAAGAGGATGCTGAG
>PMBY01000143.1:25743-28552 GCA_003153875.1 Myxococcales bacterium
GGGGCGTAGAAGCCTGCGGCGATGGCGACGCCGCCCAGACGCGGGATTGGCCGGCCATGGACCTTGCGGGCCGACACGTGGTCGTCGAAGAGATGGTGCTTCAGCGCGAAACGCCGCACCCACGGCGTCAGAAGACCTGACACCAGACAAGCAAGAACGAATGCAACCCCGGCTGTACGCATGTGACTCTGTGGCTTCCCTAGCTACCTGTATTCCGCGCCAGTATAGGCGAGTGAAATGCTATCACCACTTTCAAGGCGATGGCNNCGCGGCCGTGAAAAGGCAGCGCTCAGCTCGGGGCTCTAGATAGAACATCTGCTCACTCGCCGAGGTGAACGTCGGCGGCCTCTCAGCCCGGGGCACTTCGGGCCCACCACATCCGCCTCCAGCCCCCGCGGCTTCGCCGCGCCCTCGCCCTCCGGGGCGAGGCGATACGGCCGCTGGCGCGGCCGTGAAAAGGCAGCGCTCAGCTCGGGGCTCTAGATAAGACATCTGCTCACCCGCCGACGGAGACGTCGGCACGGATCTCGATTCGCCAGGTTCCACGCCATCACTTTCAAGGGGGAGGTGAAATGCTATCTACCTCAAGCTGCTTCTTGTCGTGTTGAATTCTTGCCGGCGCGCCACGTCTCAGGGCGATGCCTACAACAGGGCGAATCGCCCGTACTCGGCGAAGTGGCGGTCGAAGGCGATGGCGTCGGCGATACCCAGGCGCGCCATGACCACGAAGCTCATGGCGTCGCAGAGTGAGTAAGTCTTGTCTTCGTGGGCGCGCACGAGATCGATGGCAAGACTTTCGTCTTCCTTGGACACCTGCTCCACGCCGCAGAAACCGAGATCCAAAGACTTACTCGTGTCGGTCCGCGTAAACATCAGCCAGGTGCTTGTATTTGTCGCGCGCCCTCGTTTCCCGAGATCGTTGTCCCGCTGGCGCCTCTTTTCGCGCCTTTGTAGCCGAGAGAAGCGGAAGAATCTAGAGAACGCTTCTTCGGCCGAGCTGGCGACCCTGGTGCGCGACATGGTCGGCTCGCGCGCCGGGATCGTGCATGCGCCCTTGCCCAAGGACGATCCAGTCAGACGGCGCCGATCCTCCGTGGTGAGTGACCCGAGGCATGGTATATACTGGTATCTATCAGGAGGCGAATGTCATGGCATCAGCGGTAACGGCCAAGCTGTTCAAGAACGGGCGCTCGCAGGCGGTGCGTCTGCCCAAGGAATTCCGGTTTACAGGTGACGAGGTCCTCGTTCGACGCGAGGGTGAGGCCGTCATCCTTGAGCCGGTCAAACGAAAGGCGTGGCCGCGTGGCTATTGGGAACGACTGCGCGAGATGCACCATGAGACCGATATCCAGCCCTTGAACATCACACTGCAGGACGTCGATGTGGACTCGCCGTGAGCTACCTTTTCGACACCAACGCCTGCATCCACCTGATGAAGCTGCGTGAACCGCTTGCCGGTCGCGCCCGCGACGCAGGCCCATCGGCCATCGCCATCAGCGCGATCACCTTGGCCGAAATGTGGTTTGGCGCTGCCAAGAGCCAGCATCCCCGCCGCAGCCGCGCCGATCAGGACGCCTTCTTGGCTCCCTTCCGTGTTCTCGATTTCGACGCCGCCGCTGCCGATTGTTACGCCCATGCCCGCGCCCACTTGGCAGCCAAGGGCCAGCCCATCGGCGATCGCGACTTGATGATTGCCGCCATCGCGGTTGCCAACCGCTTGATCGTGGTCACCAGCAACATCTCTGAGTTTGCGCGCGTGCCCGGGGTTGTGGTCGAGGACTGGATGAGGTGAGGGCCAGGTCGTCCCGCTCCTTCGTACGCCAGCTAGCACGCCTGGAAGGCCCTGCGTAGACTGCTGCCGCCCACATCGCCGTCGCTTTTCGACGCCACGGAGCAGTCAGCCTACTCCCGCCAGGGGTCAAGCAGCGGCGCCCTGGGTGGCTGGACGCCGCAGGTGCCCCTCGAACGCGGGCTGGAGGCCACCATNNGCGTACTTCCGTGGCCTGAACGGCCGACCGCAAGGGTAGCCCGCGACGAAGGGCGACCGCAGGTCGCCCCTACGATCGATGGGAACGTGGGATGCCGGTGGGGGCGACCGCAAGGGTAGCTTGCGACGAAGGGCGACCGCAGGTCGCCCCTACACGAAGGGCGACCCAACGGGTAGGCTCTGTCACGCGAACCAGTCCGTCGCGGGCCGCAAGAGAAACTCTTCCAGGTCAACGCCCCCACCACCGACCAGCCAGATGCGGGCCTTGGGGTAGCGTTGCCTGAACGCCTCGACGCCGCTCAACTTGCCCGGCCGTCCACTCTTGACCTCGACGACCCACACCTGGGTTCCCTGGCTGATCACGAAATCGACCTCTTGATCTCCGTCGCGCCAGTAGGTCACGCCAAAGTTTGCCGCTGGCAAACCGTTTAGCAGATGAGCACCCACCGCGTTTTCCACCAGTCGCCCCCACCATGTACCGTCGGCCATCGCTTGCTTGTGGGTGCGCAGGCCGAGCGCGCTGACCAGGGCATTGTTCCACAGCAGAAGCTTCGGACTGCTGCCACGCTTTCGCACGTGACCCTTGCTGAAAAGCTCCAATCCCGAAGCCAGAAACGCAGCCTCTAGCAGTCGGAGATAGCCTGCCAATGTGGTCGTGTTGCCCGCATCCTGCAACTGCCCGAGCATCTTGTTGTAGGACAACACCTGCGCCGGATAGGTCGCCGCGAGCGCGAACAGGTGCCGCAGAAGTACAGGCTTGGTGATCGGCTGCAACAGCAGCACGTCACGGGCCAGTACGGCTTCGATCAGCGAATCGGTCAC
>PMBY01000437.1 GCA_003153875.1 Myxococcales bacterium
AAGGCCGGCATCATCCTGACCAACAATCACGTGGTCGCGGGGGCCGACGAGGTGTGGGTGCAGCTTGGCGACCAGCGGCGTTTCGAGGCGCGGGTGGTCGGCAGTGACCCGGCCACGGACGTGGCGGTGGTCAAGCTCAACCGGCCCCCCGGCGACATGCGGCCCGCCGTGCTGGGCAACTCCGAGCAGGTGCGAGTGGGCGACTACGTCCTGGCCATCGGCAACCCGCTGGGCCTGGGCCAGACCGTGACCATGGGCATCGTGTCGGCCAAGAACCGCATGCTGGGTGGCCAGATCACGCAGTATGAAGACTTCATCCAGACCGACGCGGCCATCAATCAGGGAAATTCGGGCGGGCCGCTTTTCAACTTCCGCGGCGAGGTCATCGGTATCAACTCCGCCATCCTGAATCCCGCCATGGCCATGAACATTGGCTTTGCCATTCCCATCAATCTGGCACGGCAGATCGCGGACCAGATTCAGCGTGGCGGCAGCGTGGCGCGCGGCTACCTCGGGGTCGGAACCGAGAACCTCACGCCCGAGAAAGCGAAGCGCATGGGAATCCCGTTCGAGCCAGGCGCCCTGGTCAACGTCGTGCAACCGGGATCGCCAGCCGAGGCGGCTGGTCTGCGTCCCAATGACGTGATCGTCGAGGTCGCAGGCCGCCGGGCCGAGAACAGCGCGGGCCTGCAGCGCATCGTGCAGTCCCGGGCACCAGGCGAGACCGTGGCTGTGGGTTACCTGCGTGGCGGCCGGCGCGCGACCGCGCAAGTGCGTTTGACGGAGAACGCCGACCTACGCGGCACCCAGGTGATGGGCATGGAGGTTATCCCCTTGAGTCCATCCGAGGTGCAGGAGTTGGGAACCAGTGGGCTGAAGGTCGTGTCGGTCGACCGGCGCAGCCCGGCCAGCGGCAGCCTGCAGCCGGGCGACGTAATCACCCACGTGGTGCTGGGCACGCAGGGCAAGCCCGCCACGGCCGCGCTACTCAAACAACTGGAGCAGAAGCTCAGCCGAGGCGGCGGGGGGCGACTGGTCATCGTGCGTGACGGCTATCAGCTGGTCCTGACGTTGGGGTAGCCAGTACCGGATCCGGTTCCGGAACCGGTAGCAGGATCGGGCACCGGCCACCAGCACCAGCCACCGGCCCCAGCCACCGGCCAGCGAGGCGGCAGAAGGCTGGCCGAGGGACCTGGTTTGAGCTAGACAACCTGCAGGACATGTCCAATCCAGTCTCGGCCTCGCCCAAGGCCCACGCGCCGGTCTTGCCACCTACGCTCAAGCCGCCCGCGGATCCGACGACCCTGGCCCACCGGCAACTGCGCGACGGCCCTTTCTGGCAGCGCTTGCAGGCCTACGCCGAGGTGCCGGAATCCGATTTCCTCGACCACCGCTGGCAGGCGAAGAATTCCATCACCAACGTTCCGCGCCTGCTGGCCGCGCTGCAGGGACTGGTTGACGCCAGCTTCATACATGATGCGGAAGAAGGCTTTCGTCACGCGCCCATGCCGGTGCGGGTCTCACCCTATCTGCTCTCGCTCATCGACTGGTCGCGGCCCTACGAGGATCCTTTGCGCATCCAGTTCATCCCGCTGGCCTCGCGCCACCTGCCTGACCATCCCAAGGTGGATCTCGACCCTTTGCACGAGCGGCAAGACATGCCCGTGCCCGGGCTGTCGCACCGCTATCCCGACAAGGTTCTGTTCCTGCCGCTCGACACCTGCCCGGTCTATTGTCGCTTCTGCACCCGCAGCTACGCCGTGGGACTCGACACCGAGGAGGTCACCAAACTGCAGTTCGGCGTCGACGTTGAGCGCTGGCGTCTGGCCTTCGAATACGTGGCTTCGCGACCGGAAGTGGAGGACATTCTCATCTCGGGCGGGGACGTTTCGCAACTGCGCGATGAGCAGGTGACGTACATGGGCGAGGCCTTCTTGGCCATACCGCATGTGAGGCGCATCCGCTGGGCCACCAAGATGCCCGCGGTCATGCCACAGAAGATCCTCAGTGACAGTGCGTGGGTTGACGCCCTGACCGGCATTGCGGACAAGGGGCGCCGCCTCCACAAGGAAGTGATGGTTCACACCCACTTCAATCATCCCGACGAGATCACGGCCATCACGCAGGCCGCGACCAACAAGCTTTTTGATCGCGGCATCACGGTTCGCAACCAGACCGTGCTTATCCGCGGGGTCAACGACACTCCTGCGGTCATGGGCGTGCTCATCAAGCGCCTGAGCTTCGTCAACGTGCACCCCTACTACATCTACGTGCACGACATGGTGAAGGGGGTCGAAGATCTGCGCACCACCGTGGAAAGTGGAGCTCAGCTGGAAAAACAGCTGCGTGGCTTGACCGCTGGCTACAACACGCCGGCCACCGTGGTGGACACGCCGGGCGGCGGCAAGCGCGACGTGCACTCCTGGGAACACTACAACCGCGAAACCGGAATCTCGGTCTACCTCTCGCCCGTGGTGCATCCGGGGCAATACTTCTGCTACTTTGATCCCATTCACTTGCTGCCGCCGTCGGGTCAGGCCCGTTGGGCCGATCCGTCGCAGCACGACCGCATGATCGCGGACGCGTTGGAAGAGGCACGCAGCCGGCGATGAGCTTCGACGACGAGCTGGAACGCGCTTGGGCCCTGCTGGAAGCGGGCGATGAATCCGGTGCCCGGCGCCTGGCGGAGAAGCTGCACGGCGATGACCCAGGCCATCCCGATGTGCTTCTCATACAGGCCGCCTGCTGCCGTCAGGCGGGCGCCATCGAGGAGGCGTTGCAGCTTCTCGAACAGGCGGCCCAGGCCGACCTCAACTGGGCCGCACCCGAGATCTGGGCCGCCGAAATATTGGCTGAGGATCCCGAGCGGTTGGGCGAGGCCCTGCAACACGCGGCTGCGGCTCTCGACCGCGCCGAGGAGGAAGACGAGTTTCTCGAAGCCGTGGCGATCAAGGCAGGGCTCGAGATCGATGTGGGCAAGCCGACAGCGGCCCGCAAGACCCTGGCAGAGTTGCCGCCGTTGCAGGCAGGCGCGGCCTTGCCATCAGCCCTCGCGCTGGATTTCGCCCATTTGTTTCTTGAGGTCGGTGATGGGAACGAGGCCACACAGCGTTTTCAGACGCTGGTGGATGCGGACGACCGCGATGCCGACGCCTGGCACGGTTTGGGCCTTTGTGCCGAGGCTCGGGACGAGGAGGCCGGCAAGCGCGGGGCTTGGCTGCACGTGCTGGCGCTGGATTCCGAGAAGCCGCTGGCCGCGCCTCTCTTGTCGGAAGCGCAGATGGCCGAGGTGGCTGAGACCACCTTGCGCGAGCTGCCTCAGCGAGTGCGCGAGCTGATCGCGCATGTACCCATCTTGATAGTCGACCTTCCCGCACGCGAGGAGGTGGAAAAAGGCCTGGACCCGCGCCTGCTCGGCATGTTTACGGGTTCGCCCTATTCGGACGAATCCGTGATGGGGGGCCAGCCCCAGCTCACGCAGATTCTTTTGTTCCGCAAGAACCTAGAGCGCGCTGCGCACAGTGCCGAAGAACTGGGCGAGGAGATCCGCATCACGCTCCTGCACGAGACGGGTCATTTTTTCGGAATGTCCGAAGAGGACCTCGCCGAAGTGGGGTTGGACTGAGGGCGGGGCAGTAGGCGGGGCCGGATGCCGGAGACGAATCCGGCGGCCGGATGCCGGAGGCCGATGGGCCCGGCTTCGGATACGGCCACCGGTTCCGGATTCGGCCACCGGCTCCGGTCCCGGAAACAAGCTACATCGTGAACAGATCAGGCCGGGCGGCGGCCTTGTCGATGGCGTCCCCCAACTCCTTCTTGGTGGAGGCGAGACGCTGCAAGATGAGCCGGATGTTGTTGTAGCGCTGCCTGTACTGCTCCATGCGAACCGAATCCGGTGACCCACTCATGACGGCCTCGAAAAGCGGCGTCTTCTCGATGGGGACCAGCTTGTCGCCTTCTGGCTTGGGGCCAACCTTGCGAGGGGTCCAGTTGGCGCCGGTGTTGGAACGAATCATGAAACCCTCGATGTCTGCGGCGCCGCAGGTCTCCGCACCGCCCTTGCACACCGGCTTGCCCACCTCGACCAAGGTGGAGATAGCCAGCTTGCCGCGCGAATCGAACACCACGCCGTAGTTCACTCCCTTGCTGGCGTCTTCGCCGCCTTTGGCCTGCTTGGCAGCAAAGGCTTCTAGAACGCTCCTGTCAGCCTTGGTCCGCTTGATGTGGCGCTCGACCTCGCCGAACAAGATGATGGTGTCGTAGTAGTAGTTCATAAGGCGATCGATGGCGAGATCCTCGAGCAGGTAGTAGTTAACCTTGAAGATGCGCGAGGTATCTGGACGCGGGTCCAGCTTCACTTGCTCCAGATCTTCGATCAGCTTGTAGTCGTAGGCGAGGGGCTCTTGCTTGTTGGCCGCCAGCCGCTGCGAACTCATGTTCACCTTCGTCGTGATCTCGGTGATGGTCTTCTGCATGTCGTCCAACTCGGTCTTGACACGCTTGGCGCCGAAGTTGGCTTGGTTGAACATGCGGCGGCCCACGGCAGACGCGCCAAATCCAAAGCCTACCGCGCCGGCCACAAGGACGCCGATTATGAAGATAACCAGCGCGGCCATGCTGGCCGTCCGCCGCACGCTGACGGCCGGCCTGCCGTCGTCGACAGACTGCAGATCAAAGTGTTTGCCCTCGGGCGGTCGCATGGCAGCGAAGGGATCGTCAAACCTAGGCGCCGCAGCAGGAGCAGGAGCGCCCAGCGAAGGCGCCGGCGCAAAGGGCATCGGTGGTGGTGGCGGCGGCGCCAACGGGTTGGGAATGGCGCTCGGGCCAGGGAACGGAACGGGCGGAGCGCCGGGCCGAGGTGGCGCGACAGCTGGGCCTTTGGCGAGGCCGAGGCGGGCTTTGAGGTCTGCTATGTCCCTACCGGGAACGGGCTTCTTCGGTTGCTCCAAGACATATCTCCGTGCGTGGTTCTGGTGCTGCCTCCCGGGAATTCCCCGAGGATGGCTCAAGATATGAGCGAGGTTAGGCGGGACCTGTCAAGCATAGACTCACAGGGAGAGGTCACGCCCGGCGAGGTCACTGGTTGCAAGGTTGTATTCCTAGCACCACTACCATCAAAGCCACAGAAATTGAAAGTGGGTAGCGCACTAGAGCACCGAACGGTTTGCCTCCCGTCGTGAAATCGCGGATTTGCGTCGCGTCCCGTCGTTGCTCGTCGGTCAAATACGTCGAGTATTCTCCCTCCTCGCGCCTCGGGCCGCTCGCAACTGCGCAATTTCACTCGGTCCGTCAAACCGTTCGGTGCTCTAGCGTGTCGTTCGCC
>PMBY01000466.1 GCA_003153875.1 Myxococcales bacterium
TTTCGTCCTGGGCGACCTTGTCGCTGGTCTTGGCGAGATCACGCCCGGCTTTGCCTTTGCCGTCCGCTCGCGCGGTGGACGCAAGCTCTGACATCGGCGGGCTGGGCTCGGCGGAAGCCGGCGCAGGGGCGACCATCCGCTGCGCCTCGGCGCGCTTCATCGAACGTTGTGGGAAGGCCGCCGGCGCGCCTGTGGCGTGCGAGTACGCGATGCCTCCCAGCCCTTGCCCGCCTCCTTTTGATCCAATCGCGAGATTAGACACGCCCTCGGGCATGGGCAGCGGCTGCCGTACGGTTTCCACCTGGCCGCTACGATTGGCGACCTGCGAGTCAACCGCCACGAACGAGGTGAAGGGAGTCAGCAGGCTATAGGCCAGGCCCAGACCGGTGATTGCGGTCTCGACCTCCTGGCCCCCGCCCATGTGTAGCTCGTCTTCCAGGATCTCGACCCACTTGCGCGCCCACAAGGCACGTAGGGCTGCGTTTTCCTGGCGCGCGTCGGCCGGACGGAGATCGATGCTGTTGACGAACTTCCCTCGGCCGCTGCGGCCGGTGATCGCGATCTGACCCGGCCGGTCTCCCCGATACTTGCCGAAGAGCAGGAGGGGCCGCTCGGCGAGCAGGTCAGGCACCTTCTCGGGTGCCACGTCGTAGGCCTCAAAGCCCTGCATGCGCACCTCGATGTCAGTGAGCACCGGGCGCTCGATCATGTGGCGCAGTTTTTCCGCCTCGGCCGCGGCCTTTTCCGGACGGGCCACCACGAACGGCTCGCCCAGTCCCGCGCGCGCCATGCCCTCGATGAGCCCGCGGTTGACCGACGACCCGATGCCGAAGGCAAACAAGTTGGCCTGGTCCAGCCGCTCGCGGATGAAGCGGAAGGCCTGCGCTTCCACACCCACGTAGCCATCGGTGACCACCACCACGGTGCGCGAGGTTCCGCGACCCAAGGACGGAATCGCGTAGGCCGCCTGCAAGCCGCCCATCAATTCGGTGCCGCCACCGCCGCTCTGGTGCAGGATCACGTCCAGCCCCTCGCGGATGTTTTGCGCATTGGCGGGCTTGGAACCCGACGGGCTCCACACGTAGTTTGCGCCCGAGAAAAGCGCCAGGTTGAAGTGGTCGCTGGGTCGCAACTGCGACAGCAGATTGCGCATCAGGGCCTTGGCCGTGTCGAGGGGGAAGCCGTGCATGGAGCCGGACACGTCGAGAAGGAAGATGTACTCGCGCGGCGGAATTTCCGCGTCGCTGGGCCGGCGCGGCGGCTCCATAAGCAGGGCGAAGAACTTTTCATTTCCTCGATCCGCGGACGGTTCTTGATACAGCAGCAGGCCGGTTTCGATCTTGTCGCCCGCCAGACGATAGCGCAGCACGAAGTCCTTGTTGCCGCCACCGGTTTGGTCCAGCCGGACGTCAGCGGTGGTGGGCCCGGCATAGCTGACCGCGATCTTGTGCGAGGGCGACGATACCTCTTTGAGCGCGATGCCGGTCTGCATGTGAACCTTGATGTCAAAGGAGTAGGGCTCCTTCTCGCCCTCGGACAGGTGGGGATTGGCCATCCACTGATCGGTCTTGGGGTTGGCCCCGCCGACGTAGCGCGGACCCACCACCGTCGGATAGACGAATTCGTAGGTGGCGTTGTCGGGCAGGATCATCTCGCTGTAGTCCAGTTCCACCTCGATGCGGTCGCCGGGCATGATGTTGGCGACGCTGGTGGTGAAGACGTTGGGCCGCTCTTGTTCGAGCAGCGAGGCGCGCTGGCCGGTGCGCTTGGCCGCCTCGTACTCGGCCCGCGCGTCCTGCTTGCGCGCGATATGGGCCTCGATGGTGCGCGCGCCGATCTTCATGCGCATGGCGTGCACAGCGGCCCGGGTCGAGGCGGGGAACACGTACACTGCTTCGATGGGCTTGCCAGCGCTGTTCTCGAAGACCTGGTGCACCTTCACCGCCGCGATGACCCCGGCGATGCCCACCTCGGCGCGCGTCTCTTTGAGCGGCAGACGCTCGGTTTCTGGATCGCCACCCGCTACGTAGAAGTAGGGCGCCAGCGTGTGATCGTCGGCCTGGTCTGCCTGATCGCCTTGGCTGTAGGCAAACCCGACCCCGCCCGTGTTGTGGAGTCCCTTGAGCACCGCGGCCGGGCTCTTTGTGATGACCTTGCCGGACGCATCGCCCGACTCGCCAGCCGCGCGGCCCGCGGGCATGCAGGCCAGCAGACAACCAAGGAAAAGAACGTCAACCAGTCTCAGAGTTCTCGTGCAACGCATGGTGGAAACCTCCTGCCCCGGGGTGCAGTGGGGCGATAGGTCCTAGAACGCGCGGCCGAGCGGAAAGATCTTCAGCACACCATCGAACGAATCGGATAGGCGCGAATCCGCGCATCTCGTGTCACCACGACCAGCTCATCGGCCAGAGCCTGGGCGACCAGGATTCGATCGAAAGGATCGCGGTGCAGGGCGGGAAGGCCCCTCAGCGCCTGAATGTGGCGCAGGCGCACGGGAAGCTCAGTGAAGCGCTGGCGTTGTATCTGTTCCGACAGATCATCGGGGGCATCGAGCTTGCCCAGGGCGCGCTTGATCTCCATCTCCCATGCCGAGGCCGCGCTGACGAATACGGTATTGCTCGGATCCTGTAGGCGGCGGCGCGCCTCGGCGGCCAGTTCGCCAGGGCGTGCGAGTGCCCACAGCAGGGCGTGCGTGTCGAGGAGCAGCTTCACTTGGCACCGCGGCGCCGGCGCGGTTTGGCCGCGGGGACGGGGC
>PMBY01000185.1 GCA_003153875.1 Myxococcales bacterium
ACCTCGCACTGCCCGAACGGCTACGTATGCACGAACAATCGCTGCTGGCTCAATGGCACGGGTCCTGACGGCGGCCCATCTGCCGGCACGACTGGAGGCGCTGGCGCCGCTGGCACTGGCGGCGTGGTCGGAAATGATGCCGCCGCTGGCACTGGTGGCGTGGTCGGAAATGATGCCGCCGCTGGCACTGGCGGTTCGGTCCAAGCTGGGGGCGCCGGCACTGGTGGCTCGCTCGGAATTGATGCCGCCGCTGGCCGTGGCGGCGCGCTCGGAAGCGATGCCGCCGTCGCAGCTGATGGCGCGGGTGACGCGCGGCTTGATGTTCCCTCCACCCCGGACTCCTCGCTGGACGTGAGGCTTGCCAGCAGTGAAGTGGGCGTCGCTGACGTGGCGGGCACCGGCGGCGCAACCGCAGGAGTCTTCAAGGCGACGGGCAGCATGACGACTAAGCGAGAGGTTCACACCGCGACGCTGTTGGGAAATGGGACGGTTCTCATCGCTGGCGGAAGCATTCTCGCCACGCCGCTCGCGAGCGCAGAGCTATACGACCCCGCCAAGGCGACCTTTGCGGCGACCGGCAAGATGACCGCGGCAAGGTACGCCGCCACCGCGACGCTGCTGCAAGACGGAAGGGTTCTCATCACCGGCGGATTCGATGGCGAGCAGGCTGTCGCGAGTGCGGAACTGTACGACCCCGCAACCGCAAGATTCTCGGCCACTGGCAACATGACGGCGGGAAGAAACTTCCACACGGCTACGCGGCTACCAGATGGAAAGGTTCTCATCGCCGGCGGAGCTGCCAACGCCACCCAACTTGCGAGCGCGGAGATCTATGACCCGGCAACGGCAAAATTCACAGCCGTCGGCTCAATGAAGACAGCCAGGGTATCGCAGACGGCGACCTTGTTGGACAGCGGGAAGGTTCTTATTGTTGCTGGATTGAGCACCAAGAACGTCGTGGCAAGTGCGGAGTTGTACGACCCCGCGAGCGCGAGCTTCGCGGCGACCGGATCGATGTCGACGGCAAGGCAGGGCCACACGGCCACGTTGTTGCCGGGCGATAGGGTGCTTGTTGTCGGCGGACAGGGCAGCACCCAGGACCTCGCGAGCGCGGAAATCTACGATACGGCGGCAGCAACATTTTCGCCAACCGGCAGCATTGCCGGGGCACGGGACAGCCACACGGCAACGTTGTTGCCAAGTGGGATGGTCCTCATTGTCGGCGGAAGTAATGGTGGCGCTCTCGCGAGCGCGAGGCTATACGACCCAGTTGCCGCGGCCTTCACGGCCACGAGCGGCATGGCCTACGAAAGGACGTTTCATACCGCCACGTTGCTAAACAGCGGGGCGGTGCTTGTTGCAGGGGGATTCGGCACGAACGACGATCTCGCGAGCGCCGAGCTGTACCAATAGCCTGACGGTTGCCGGCGCGCAGAGCGGGGTTGCCTTGCCGGCAAGTCTTGCGCGTTCTCCTCAAATGCGACCGCCGCTCGCGTGAACGGTGAGCCTCCTGCGCTGCGGGCGGCATCATAAGTTCGTGCGGTACTTCGTCGTTATGGTGGGGGTTCTCGCTCTCCTGGGCGGGTTGGGGGGCGTAAAGTTCGCCCAAATCAAATCACTGATTGCCTACGGTCACGCCGCTGTGGCGGCGGGTCCGCCGCCCGAGGTGGTGGGCACTAGGAAGGCTCAGCAGGAGACCTGGGAGAACAGGCTCTTCTCGGTGGGCACCATCGCTCCTGCGCGTGGCGTGACCGTGAGCAACGACGCTGCGGGCGTGGTCAGCGCCATCAAGTTCCAGTCGGGCCAGACGGTGCGCCACGGACAAGTTCTGGTCGAACTGGACAGCCGCGTGGAACGCGCCCAGCTGGCCTCGCTGCAAGCCCAGCTCAGCTTGGCGCGCGTCTCCGCAGGACGGGCGCGCGCTCTGTTCAAGGAGAACGCCGTACCCAAGGCGCAGCTCGACAGCGCCGAGAGCACGATGCAATCCGCGACCGGCAACGCAGCGTCGCTGCAGGCGCAGATCGACCGCAAGACCGTGCGTGCGCCGTTCGATGGGCGGCTGGGCATCCGGCTCATCAACCTGGGCCAATACTTGAACCCCGGGACAGCGATCACAGACCTGCAGTCCACTGACGCGAACTACGTCGATTTCACGCTGCCGCAGCAGCAACTCGATCAGCTCGCGGTGGGCATGGTGGTGCGAATCAATGAAGGCCTGCCCGGTCCGCGCGCCGAGGCTACCATCGCTGCCATCGATCCGACGCTGGACCCGGTGACCCGCAGCGGCCGAGTGCGGGCCGCGGTACGGAAGATGGAGGGCCTGGTCAGCCCGGGCATGTTCGTCAACGTCTCAGTGGTCCTGCCGCAAAAGCGGAACGTCACACTGATCGCGGCCACGTCGCTGATTCACGCCTCGTTCGGCGACTCGGTGTTCGCTGTCGAGGGTAGGACGGACGACCAGGGTACGGCGGTCGCGAGACCGGACGGCACGCCGGCCCAGCTCGCGCGCCAGCAGTTCGTAAAGACCGGCGAGGCACGTGGAGATTTCGTGGAAATCCTCGAAGGCGTCAAGCAAGGCCAGGAAATTGTCGACCAAGGCGCTTTCAAGCTGCGCAATGGCGCGCCGGTCAGGGTGAACAACTCGGTTAAGGTCGAGCCCCAGCTCGCGCCCCGCCTCGACAACCGCTGAGGCCCCATGCGGTTCGTCGATCTCTTCATCCGCAGGCCCATTCTGGCGATTGTGGTCAGCCTGATCATCGTCATCGCAGGCTTGCAAGCCGTGCGCTCGCTCAACGTGCGCCAGTACCCCAAGCTGCAGGCAGCCAGCATTGTGGTGAGCACCGTCTACGTGGGCGCGAGCGCGGATCTGGTCCGCGGCTTCGTCACCACTCCCCTGGAGCAGGCTATCGCGGCCGCCGACGGTATCGACTACCTCGAATCGCAAAGCGTGCAAGGCCTCTCCACCATCAATGTTCGCCTCAAGCTCAACTTCGACGGCGCCAAGGCCCTGGCCGACGTCAGCACGCGCGTGAACCAGGTGCGCGCGGATCTCCCTCCCGAATCCGAGATACCGGCCATCAGCCTACAGCCCTCCGACGCCCAGACCGCCGCGATGTACCTGAGCTTCAGCTCGACCATCCTCGAGGACAACCAGGTGACCGACTATCTGATTCGCATCGTGCAGCCGCGCCTGACTGCCATCGAGGGCGTGCAGCGCGCCGAGATCCTGGGCGGCCGTACCTTTGCCATCCGCGCCTGGCTCAAGCCAGATCGCATGGCCGCGCTCAATGTCAGCCCGGGGCAGGTGCGCAACGCTCTCGCCGCGAACAACGCCTTGT
Organism: Myxococcales bacterium; assembly: GCA_003153875.1. The sequence goes on from PMBY01000185.1 coordinate 3,339, forward strand.
CGGCCGTGGGCCAGACCAAGGGCGCGCTGGTGCAGCTCAACTTGACGGCGTCGACCGATCTGCGCAGCGTCGAGGAATTCCGCAAGCTGGTGGTGCGCGAACAGAACGGCACGCTCGTCCGCCTGCAGGACATCGCCGACGTCGTGATGGGCGCCGACAACTACGAGCAGGACGTGCGCATGAGCGGCCAGCGCGCGGTGTTCATGGGGGTTTGGGTCCTGCCCAACGCCAACTCGCTCGACGTGATCGGCCGGGTGAACCACGAGGTGCAACAAATTCGCAGGGAGCTTCCCACCGGGATGATGGCGAGTGTGGCCTACGATTCAACCAAATACATCAAGAGCGCCATCAAGGAGGTGGTCACCACCCTGGCCGAGACGGTGCTGATCGTCATGGTGGTCATCTTCCTCTTCTTGGGCTCGCTGCGCACGGTTCTCGTCCCCGTGGTCGCCATCCCGGTGTCGCTCATCGGCGCGGTATTCCTGATGCAGGTATTTGGGTTCACAGTGAACTTGCTCACACTATTGGCCATTGTGCTTTCTGTCGGTCTGGTGGTGGACGACGCCATCGTCGTGGTCGAGAACTGCGAGCGTCACGTGCGCGAGGGCCGCTCGCGACTGGAGGCAGCCTTCATTGGTGCGCGCGAGTTGGTGCGCCCGATCATCGCCATGACTATTACCCTGGCGGCCGTGTACGCCCCCATCGGGTTCCAGGGCGGGCTCACGGGAGCGCTGTTTCGCGAGTTCGCTTTTACCCTGGCCGGGGCGGTATTCATCTCCGGCGTGGTGGCCCTGACCCTCTCGCCCATGATGAGTTCCCGGCTGCTCAATCCGGTTTACCAGCCAGGCTGGCTACCGCGCCACATCGACAGCGGCTTCGATTGGTTCAAGCGCATCTATGGNNTACATGTTCTCGCCCAAAGAACTTGCGCCCAATGAGGACCAAGGCGTGGTGTTCGGCGCGATGCTGGTGCCACCCAACGCCACTTTGGAGCAGCTCGATCCCTTCCGCGCCGAGGTGACACGCATCTTCAAGGAGACGCCCGAGTTCGACAACACCTTCCAAATCACCTTCCCCTTCCAGGGCTTTGGCGGCATGCTGGTCAAACCCTGGGATCAGCGCGACCGAAAAATCTTCGCCATTGCCAATGAGACCAACTTCAAGCTGGCCAACATCGCTGGCGTACGTGCCCCGGTGTTTCTACCCCCTGCCCTGCCCAGCGCAGGCATCATGCCCATTGAATTCGTGATCGCATCCACGGCTGACCACCAAGAGATCACCCGCTTTGCCGACCGGCTCAAACTGGCGGCCGTTCAGAGCGGCCAATTCGCTTTTCCGCCTGACAGTGACGTGAAGATCGATCAGGCCAAGGCCGAAATTGTGCTCGACCGCGACAAGATTGCCTCGATGGGAATCAGCCTAGGACAAGTGGGCGGCGATTTGGCGGCGATGATTGGCGGGCACTACGTCAACCGTTTCACCATTGACGGCCGCGCGTACAAGGTAATTGCGCAGGTCGAGCGCAGCGGACGACTGACGGCCGATGATTTGCAGCGCATCTACGTGACTGGGCCCAACGGACAGCTCATGCCGCTGGGTGCAGTCGCCGAGATCCGCAGGGGAATCGAGCCGCGCACCCTCAACCGCTTTCAGCAGCTCAATGCCGTCAAGATCTCGGGTGTGCCGTCGCGCTCGCTGGAGAACGGGTTGCGCGTGCTGGAAGACGAGGCGGCGAAGATTCTTCCCCCTGGCTATCGCATCGACTACACCGGTGAATCGCGCCAGCTTCGCCAGGAGAGTGGCAAGTTCCTGCCCGCCATGGCGTTGGCCCTGGTGCTGATCTTCCTGGTCCTGGCCGCGCAGTTCAATTCCTTCCGCGATCCCTTTGTCATCCTGGCCGGGTCAGCGCCCCTGGCCATGTTCGGCGCGCTCATCTTCACCTTTCTGAAGTTCCAAGGCCCGCCCGGCATGACCTTCCCGCTGACTGCGGGATGGACTGTGACACTGAACATCTACTCCCAGGTCGGATTGGTCACGCTGGTTGGCCTGGTGTCAAAGAACGGCATCTTGATTGTGGAATTCGCCAACGTCCAGCAAGAGCGCGGCCTGTCCAAGATTGACGCCGTGAAGGCCGCAGCCGCGACCAGGCTGCGTCCGATCGTAATGACTACAATAGCCACCGTGGCTGGCCTCTTTCCCCTGACCCTAGTCACGGGACCGGGCGCAGTGGCGCGCAACTCGATTGGTATTGTGCTGGTGGGCGGGATGTCAATCGGCACGCTCTTCACGCTCTTCGCGGTGCCGTCGATCTACGTGCTGCTAGCGCGCGACCACCGCAAGGCGCACGCGAAGGATCTGGAAGCCGAGCGAGCGGCCCAGGCGGCGGCTGTGCCGAGGCAGGGGAGCGCAGAGGCGGCTGCGTGAGGACGAGGGGCGCCGAAGGCCCGGGGCTAGGCCCAATATCGCCTATGACTTCAGCTTGCCACGCTTGGCGAGTTGTTCCTTCGCGACCTTCCCTGCAACGTAGAGCGTCTCGAACAAGTGTTCGACTAGTTTGATGGTTTCCTCCGCATCGTCTTTGCCGACCTGTGCATGAATCAGAGGAGTGCTATGGTTGGAATATGTCGACAGACGAGCTGCTGGCTGAGGTTCTCAGGCTACCGCGCGATGAACGCACGCGCGTGGCCGAAGAAGTCTTGACCAGCCTTGAGGAACCGGAGGACATGGTGGCCGCGGCGTGGGCGCAGGAGCTTGACCGGCGTTCGCGCGAAATCTCGGAGGGCAAGGTTCAACCGGTCGACTGGGAAACGGCGCGCACCCAGATCCTGAACGAAATGCGGCAGCGTCGTGCAAGTCGATCTGCACCCTGAAGCCCAGTCCGAACTACGCCGGGCTGCTCTCTGGCACGATCAGCAGAGGGCCGATCTCGGCGATGAACTCTTCGCTGATGTGGGATCCACGCTGGAGCGCATAGCCACCGCACCCCAGGCCTTTCCGATCTGGCCCACGCTCCCTGTTTCCGAGAACCCTATTCGCAGAGCCCTGCTACACCGATTCCCGTATGCGCTTGCGTTTGAGATCGGCGCGAACCGCTTTCTCGTGCTTGCCGTAGCACACGCAAAACGGCGTCCCTTCTACTGGCTCGCGCGAAGAAACCTCGGCTGAGGATCGGTCAGCGACGTACTCCCTGAGCGCCTCCGGGGCCGTGATGAGCAGGCCGGTCGCAGCGCCTCCGAAGGTCTACAGGATCGCGTTGGCGGGTGCCGAGCGCCACGCGAGGGAATATCCCTTGAATCCCAAGTTGGACTACACTGGACTTGCCCGGCGGTGCCTCATGCGCCTATGGACAATGGTTTCATGCGTCACCTGGACTTGTTCCTGGTTTCTTCGATCATGTTCTCTCTCGTCTGCTGCGGGCGCAGCAGTCTCGACACGGTGGTTGCTGGTACAGGAGGCACGATGTCCCTCGGCGGTGCGGTAGGGGGCGGCGGCGCTCTGGCAGGTGCCGGCGGTACGCTGGCCGCAGGAGGCACAACCGGCACGGGCGGATCAACTGCGGCTTCTGACGCTTCGGCCACCACCGACCTGGACAGTTGCTCAAGTGATGCCGACTGCCTGTCGTCGTGCATCTGGGTAACAACCCCCATCGATTCGAGCCAGTGCACCGCCTTCTATTGCTGTGGCATGACGTGGCTGAGCAAGAGGAGATGCGAAGCCAATCAAGCGGCCTGGGCATTCTATTGCCCCAACCAGTCTCCACAACTCATGGAGTGCCCATGCTTAGGACTGTGTCTGGGTGACGTGTTCTCCTGCGTCGCCGGACAATGCACTGATTGGTGCCCGCCTCGTGTTGATGCCGGCATGAGATAGGTCTCGCCTACCAAAGCGCGTGAACGTGGCGACGAATGAGATCGTTGTAGATCTGTTCGACCCCGCGGTTCTGCTCAGGCGTCAAGGGAGCCAGATTCTCGACCTGCAGGTTGGCGTCGACCTGACCCGGACTGGAGGCGCCGGGAATCACCGTGGTCACCCCCGGCGTATCGAGCACGAAGCGCAAAGCCGCCAGGTGAAGAGGCGTTCCGGAAAACAAGGCCTTGAGACGTTCGACCGCCTTCAATCCCACTGCATAGGGCACTCCCGAGAAGGTCTCACCTTTGTCGAACACGGCGCCTTCGCGATTGAACTGCCGGTGATCGCCAGGGCCAAAGGTCGTCGCACTTCCATACCGCCCGGTCAGCAGGCCGCTGGCCAAAGGCACGCGCACAACGACGGCGACCCCGCGCCGCGCGGCCTCGGCGAAGAACCGCTCGCGCGGGCGCAGTCGGAACATGTTGTAGATGATCTGCACGCTGCGCACATTGTCGAACTCGATGGCTTTGAGCGCTTCCTCGACCTTTTCGACGCTGACCCCGAGATGCTTGATCTTGCCCTCGTCGCGCATGCGATCGAAAACCTCGAAGACCTCGGGTCGGTAGTAGACAGTCATCGGCGGGCAGTGAAGCTGGATCAAATCCATGCACTCCAGCCCTAAGCGGGAGAGACTGGCCTCGACGAATGTGCGCATGGCTTGTGGCGTGTACGCCTCGTCCACATGTGGTGACAATTGCCGGCCACACTTGCTGGCCACGAACAGGCGTTGGCCACAGGAGCGAACAAAACGCCCGACAGCCTTTTCGCTGTCGCCGTCGGAATAGACGTCGGCTGTGTCGATGAAATCGATGCCACCGGCAACGGCGCGCTGGAGCACGCGCTCGGCATTGGCCTCGTCGAAGGGCTCGCCCCAACGGCCTCCCACTTGCCAAGTTCCCAGGCCAATTTCCGAAACGTTGATTCCCGAATTGCCAAATGGTCGCTTCTTCACAGGCGAGAGACTGAACCATTGCCCGCGGGCCGTCAACCCGGACCCGCCTTTCAACGTCCAGCCGCCTTGGGTCCTGAGGCCAGGGCCAGGCGGACTCCGAGTCCCAGGGTTGCCTCTTCCGTCAGGCCGCGAATGCCGTAGCGATTCCCCACGTCGCCCGCGCCGTAGATCATGATCTCACCCAGCGAGGACAGCAGCGCGACCCCGACCAGCGCGCGCACACGGTAAGCGTCGGGGAATTGCCGCCCCTGCAGCATGTCGCCCCAAAGGTGCTCGGCATAACCGGAAATGAAAGGCTGTATGGTTTCGGAGCGGACGAATCGAACGTGGAGATCAAGCGCCACGCCCGCCGAGTAGCTCGACCGATCAGGCAGAAACCACATTCCAATCGCACGTTCGGCGAAGAGCCAATTCGAGGTTCGTTGCAATGAAGCGAGGTCGAAAATGAGATCGTCGCCGACATAGGGTTCCGGCGTTGCATCTTCCTCGCCCCCGTTTCCCGCATTGCTGCCAGTGTAGTGTTGGCTTTCGTGACGGTACTGAAGCGTGAGCTCGACTGCGCAGCTCTGGCACATCGACCGCGCCAGTGCGTCGAGCGAAAAGGCAGCGAAGTAAGCGTAGGACCCGCGCCAGAGGATCTTGCCGTTGCCGCTGGGAAGGCCGCCGGCATTGCTTCCGCTGGTCCTGGCATCGACTTCTAGCTCTATGAATCCGGCAAACCCACTGCGCAGGCTCCACCTGTTGAATTGGAGCGTGAACAGGGAAAAGTCACCACCGGCCATGTCTGCTGGTCGTGGAAACAGAATCATGTTCATGGCCGGCGTGTCACGGGACGCGGACCACGCCCGCGGCACGCGGCGCGGATAGCCGAGCCAAGTCAGGTGGGGCCGTGCCGCGACCGGCGCATCGGCCGACGTGGGTGACGGATCCGCCAACGGGCTGCGGGCTGCAGCGTCGCCGGCCCATGCTGCCGTGGAAATCGCCATAATCGACGTCGCGAGGAGCGTGGTCGGGACGCGGCTCATTGGTCGAGCCCTCCGAATTCACCAAAGAAGCGAAAAGTGGCGAGATGCAGGCCCGGCGCGGCCTCTCCGCTGGTGCTGTAGCTGACGTGTATCGTGCGCGGACTTCGGCGCAACCCCGAGTGCTCCCGGCCGCCGCCCAGAAACCAGCTTGCCGGCGGAAGCGCATCGAAGATCGCGGTGCGTCGGTCCATCGCGCCAGTGGCCGACGGCATGCGACGGACATAGAAGCGCGATTCGAAAATGTCCAGAATGGTGGCCATGAACGTGCCCGAAAAGGCCGACACGGTCACGGGCCCCAGTTCGTCCGCGATCACCGAAGCATCCGAGAGCTGGTCGACCCAGCCGTCAAACAGGTTGTACACCTGGTACGCGGACGGAACCTCGATCGCGTCGAGCGGCGCACCGGACACGGTGCATAGGGTTGAGAAGCTGGCCACGCGCCGGCAGCCATAGACCAGCGCGCGGTCGTCGACCACGAGCCCGCC
>PMBY01000433.1 GCA_003153875.1 Myxococcales bacterium
GACTCGGCTACCTTCAACTCGAAAACTGTGGCATCCGGTTCCTCGATCTCCTCGACCGCAACCTCATCGGGGTGCTCTACCAGCGCCCGGGCGAGATAGAGCACCAGCTCGCGCAGAGGCGGCGCTTTCTCGGAACCTCCTGCAGAGGGGGCGCCCTCGGTCACAGGAGCACTACTCGATAGGCGCCGCTACGACTGCGCGCCTGACCTTCTTGAGGAGCTGGCCGACGGTCTCGCTAGGAACGGCCCCAGCAGCCAACCAGTGGTCGACACGAGCCATGTCGAACTTGACCTCGGGCGGGCTGCGCCGCGGGTCGTAGATGCCAACCTGCTCGATCAAACGTCCATCTCGGGGACTCCGGCGATCCGAAGCCACCACGCGATAGTGTGGGGACTTCTTTCCTCCGCCGCGGGTGAGTCGTAGTGTGACGGCCATGTTGTTTGGACCTTCGTGGGCTCGAACTGAGCCAAGGGCTGAGAGTGATTATAACGCGTGTGATTGTCAAGGCGAAGGTGGTTATTTTCGCTGCCGAATTGTCTTTGCCTGCACGCGGCAGTGACTGCTGCTCCCAGTGACAACTGGATGAGGCTGTGGGATTTTCTTCTGGTTTCATGCGGCCGCGACCCCTAACCCACCTCCTGGTAACCTTGGTCGCAGCTCACTTCGCGCGTCCGAGCGGCCTTTCCTTCGCCGGCCCAAGCGAACGCCGTGCCACAGTTTTCTACACCGCACAGACCCGAGGCACGCTTGAGCCTTGTGGCTGTACCAGCGATCCCCTGGGGGACATCGCCCGGGTGACCGCGCTGGTGCGCAGGACCGCACGAACTGGCGCTACCCTGCTGGTTGACGCCGGCAATCTGACCTACCCCTCAGGCGAAATTCCGTCGGGCAAACAAGAAGCCGCTGACCTTGTGGCGAGCTTTCTGGCCCGCGAGATCTCCAGCCTGCCCTTGGGCGGCTCGGCCCTGGGTGAGACCGATCTCGTGCGCGGAGTCGCCAAGGTTCAGCCCAAACGCTTGGCCGCCAACCTCGAAAGCCTTCCTTTCGTCGAACCGTCGCGTATCAGCCTGGCGGGGGGAATCAAGATCGGGGTCCTCGGCCTGGTGGATCCAGCCCTCGCGCGTGAGAAGGGTCTGCGCGCAGAAGATCCAGTCAGCGCGGCTCGTGCTGAGGCCGACCGGTTGCGCGCGGCCGGCGCCGAGATCGTAATCGCGTTGGCGCCCCTCGATCGCCGACAGGCGCGCGCGGTGGCGCGCGAGGCGGCGGTTGACTTCGTCGTTCTTGGCAATGACGTGGGCGATGGATCGCCGCGCGCGGAGAACGTCGGCCGCGCCTACCTTTTAGTCCCGGGCTCTGAGATGCAGCGGGTGGGTAGGTTGCGGATCGTTCTTCGCCAGGATGAGGCTCGGTCGGCTCGCGAACCCCTGCTCGATGCCGGCGGACCGGCAGCGAATCGCGCGCGCACCGAGGAGATCGAACGCCAGGTTCGCCAACTTGATGCTGACCTTGCACGCTGGGAAAACGACGCCACCAGCGATGCAGCTTTTGTGGCTGCCAAGCGCCAAGAGCGAGACGAACTCCGCACAGAGGCTGCGCGGCTGGCCAGCACACCGTGGGCAGCGCCGGGCCAGGGCTCGTATTTCGTCAACGAGCTTCTGCCCATCCGCCGCAGCCTGGCCCGCGATCCGGCCCTGGCTGCCAGCATGCGAAAGCTCGACCAGGCCGTGGGTGCCGCCAACCTGCGCATGGCGGAACCACCGACCCCTGCCGAACCAGGCCGGGCGCATTTCTCGGGTGACGCTTCTTGTGTACGCTGCCACAAGGCGGCGGCCCGATTCTGCAAGCGCACCGCCCACGCACACGCGTGGAAGACCCTGCGGGCCGTGGGCAAGACGGGCCACGGCGACTGTGTCAGTTGCCATGTCACCGGCTACGGCGAGGTGGGCGGGTCAAGCTTAGGGTTCAGCAAGGGTCTGGAGAACGTCCAATGCGAGGCTTGCCATGGCCCTGGCTCGATCCACGTCGAGAAGCGCGGGCTGGAGAAACCGCTTGCCCTGCGCACGGGCACACCGGAGTCGGTGTGCGCGCGGTGCCACAACGAGAAGCACTCCGATACCTTCCAGTATCAGGCCTATCTGCGCGACATCATCGGCCCCGGCCATGGTGAGGACGCACGCGACGATCTGGGCGCAGGACCGACCGCCAAGGATCTGCGCCGAGCCGCGGAGAAGCGGGCGCGGGTCGCTGCGGGACAGCGGAGACAGCCCTAGCCGTCATGCTTCTTGGGCGACGAGCCCGCGAGAAGCCGGTCGAGCAGGTCGCTCTCGATGTTGCCCCCGCTCACCAGGACGACCACACGCCGGCTTTGCACCGGGAGCTTGTCTTCCATGAGTCCAGCCAGCGCGACCGCTGCCGAGGCCTCGCACAGGATACCCAGGGACCGGTATGCGTACACGATGGCCTGCCGGATGCTCACTTCACTCACCAGAGCAACCTCAGGAAAGTAGTCCTTGGCCATGGCAAAGGTGCGCTGGCTGACCGCGCCTTCCAGGCCCTCGGCCAGGGTGGGACCGCCGTCGTATTGGGTGTAGGCCAGACCGTCCTCCAGCGAGCGCTTCATGGCGCAGTTGGCTTCGGGCGAAACACCCAACACGCGAATTCCGCGCGGGACCATTTCCACCCCCAACCCAGCCGCCAGACCGCCGCCGCCCACCGGAGTCACGACCGTGTCCACGTCAGGAAGCTGGGCCAAGATCTCGCGCGCCAACACGCCACCATTTCCCGCGATCACCCAGTCGTCGTCGAAAGCGGAGGCGAAGTTGAGCGAGGGATCTGCCGCCGCCCGCCGGCGAGCCTCGGCTTCGGCTTCGTCATAGGACGCACCCACGACTTCCAGCGCCGCGCCCAGCGCCAAGATGCCGTCGCGCTTGCTCTGGGGCGTCTGCGCAGAGACCAGCACCTGAGCCTCGGCGCCGAACTCTCGAGCCGCCAGAGCTATGCCCAAACCGTGGTTGCCTGCCGAGGCGGCGATGACCCGTTTCTTGCCCGCCTGGCACATCCCGGCCACGAACGCCGCAGCCCCACGCAGCTTGAATGAGCCGGTTCGCTGCAGCGACTCGAGTTTGAGCCACACATCCGAGCCTGTGCGGCGGCCCAGCGCGGGCGCCGGAATCAGCGGCGTCACGCGCACCAATCTACGCACCCGCTCGGCGATGGTACCGCCGGTGACCTCGGTCCAGATGTCTGGGTCGAACAGGCGCATGGAGTCGCTGCACGCTACCAGCGCCGCCCGCAAAACGCCATGTGTCTGCGTGCGTTCTGCCGGCGAGGGCGGTACACCTAGATCGATGTTGGACGTCGACATAGCCCAGCTGGTGCGCTCGGGCCAGGTGGAAGCCGACCGCGCCGAGCGGGTACTCTGGCTGTGGGACGAAATCCGCCGCCTCAAGCGCGACAAGAACGCCTTCGTGCCCGCCCACAACTACCAGGTACCCGAGGTTCAGGCCATCGCTGACACGATTGGTGACTCCTTCGAGCTGGCGGTGCGCGCCCGCGACGTGAAGGCGCGTCTGGTGGTCTTCTGTGGCGTCCGCTTCATGGCCGAGGGCTGCCACACGCTGGCCCCGGATGTGCCGGTCTATCTACCCAACCAGCAGGCGCTCTGTTCGTTGGCAGAAATGGATGCAGACGATCTCGAGGAACGGCAGGAGTTCTTGCGCTCGCTCGGGCGAAAGTTTGCCACCATGACCTACGTGAATACCTACGCCAGCGTGAAGGCTCTGTCCGACGTGTGTTGCACGAGCTCCAATGCGGTGAAGATCGCCGACCGGCTGGGCGTGCCGGACCTGCTCTTCGTGCCGGACCAGAATCTCGCCTATCAGGTGGCGCTCAAGACCCGGCGCATGTACCTGCCCCCACCTGAACCGCACCAGTTCCATCCGCGCGAGTATCTGTCGCGCATCGAGCCGCTGCTCCGCGAGGGTGAGCGCGCCGGCCTGGTCGGCAACGTGTTCGCCTGGGAAGGCGCCTGCCACGTCCACCATCAGATGACCCTGGCCGATATCGCCCACATCCGCCAAGAAGATCCCGAGGCTGTGGTCATCGTGCACGGCGAGGTGAAACCCGAGCTGCAGCAGGCCGCCGACGAGGTGATGTCCACCTCGCAGATGGCCAAATACGTCGAGAGCCATCCCGAGAAGAAGCGCCTG
>PMBY01000536.1:0-12821 GCA_003153875.1 Myxococcales bacterium
CCTTGGTTCTCCAACCGCACCAAGTCCATCGTGAAGAGCCCCAAGCTTTACCTGGCCGACACAGGCCTGCTGTGCGCGCTGCTCAACATCACTTCCAAGACGGCCCTCCGTCAGTCTCCGGCCGTGGGTGCCGTCTGGGAGACTTTCGTGTTCGCGCAACTTCGCCATCGCGAAAGCCATGCCGGCCGCAGCCGCAGCCTCACCTTCTGGCGCGACCGTTCGCGCGAGGTGGATTTCGTGGTCGACCTGGGTGGCCGCGTCGAGCTGTACGAAGCCAAGTGGACTGAACTGCCCGGCGCTGGCGACACCGTGAACCTCGACTTCGTGGCCCGCATCATGGGCAAGCCCCACATCGCCGGCGGCGGCATCATCTGCCGCGCCAACAACAGCTTCCCCTTGCGAGACGCGTTCCACGCTTTGCCGGTGGGCGAGATTCGCTAGGCACGCGTACAGTCGAGTCGATTCGCTGTCCGACGTCACCAGATTCAGCCGCTTTCTCTCGACGAGGCCGCCACCCTTTTCTGCGCCAAGCTGCCTGAGCTACACAAGGATCCATTCGATCGCATGCTGGTCTGTCAGGCCATCGTTGGCGGATTGACCCTGCTCACGCCCGATCCCCTGGTCACGCAATATCCGGTCGCCACCGTCTGGTGACAGAGACGAGCGAAGGCGCGTCGACCCCTCAACTACCAGACGCGGTTCCCCGAACGGATCGAAATTCGCAGTCTGTGCTTGGGTCAGGTTTCGTAGACTTCTTTGCGGTGCCCGATCTTGACGATGAGAACGACGTCTGGGGGCTCGATGGTGTAGACAACGCGCCAATCTTCCACACGCAACCGCCGTGCTCCCCTGAAGCTGTACCGCAGGGGCTTGCCGAACTCGACGGGGTGAGAGGCGAGCTTGTTCTCAATGGCCTTGCGGATCCGGGTTGCAACGTCCTTGGACAGTCTTGGGATATCTTCGTGAACGACGCTTTCCAGATATTCGATTCGATAGTTCAAGCCCAGACCTTTTCGTGGGGGATTCTTTTCTGCTTCTTGCTCAACCGCTCATCGGCGACACGAGAGAAGTAGAGATCCTCCTGATATTCCAGTGCTTCTTCGATCAGGCTCAGTCCCACGCCCGCAACCGACTGATCTCGCTCGTCCGACAGACGCCGCATGGCCTCGTAGATTCTGTCATCGACCGTGATGTTGATCCGTTTCTTGGTTGTTGGCATTCTTGCCACCTCCAAGCGGAGTGTAACACCGGTGGAACACCGCAGTCAAACCGCATCCGTTCGGAAGAACGCGTAGGGCCGGTGACGTGAGGTTGGCGTAGTTCTGGCCGGCTACGCCCACACCTGGGTCTGGGCTGCTGGTGCCGTCTGGTGCTGGGGCGACAACTTCAACGGTGCTCTAGGCAACAACCCAACCAGCCCTAGCTCAGTTCCAGTCCGCGTCTTGGGCCTCCCTGGTTCCTAAATCACAACCGGCCCGGCCGTATTGCCCGTGAACGCGCCTTTGTAGATGCGGCCGGCGTTCAGGTGGCCGTGGCGGTGCCAGCGCAGGTAGAGCTGGGAAAGCTTGCCCATGATCTCGTCGCGCCCAGCGCCGGCCATGAGCGAATCGTCGACCAGGTTCAGAATCTCGGTGCGGGCGTCGCGCGGGTGAAACAAGAAAGTCTTGGTGAACAGCGGATCCGCGCCGTCCCACACCACGCGCGCTTCCACTATGGCGCCGACCTCGAAGCCGATGGTACTGCGACGTTCGACCACCGAGAAGCGCGCACCGCCCAGAACGTCTTCCAGCTCCACGCGATTGCCCTCGACCTTCGCGATGTCGAACAGGCTGCGGTGACTGGTGGCGATGCGGGCCAGGGCCATGCGCCGGTCGGCATTGGCCGCGTCGGCGGGCGTGCGCTCCAGCGCGACCAGCGCGGGCGATCGGCCCTCGGCTAGCGGCCTCTCGGCCACGTACCATTCGAGGAACGCCACCGTGCGCGCCTCGTACACCTCGGCGTCGTCCTCGAAAACTTTACCCGTCCGCGTGAAGTACTCCTCGCGCGCGGCTGCAATCTGCGCGCGAAACGGCGGCGCCGCAAACTCGCCGGCCAGTTGGTCGAGCAGCGCATGGATGAGGCCGGCCTCGGGGCGCGGCGCCTTGATCTCGTCGTCGCTCACCGCGCCTGCTCGTCCATCATCTTGACGAAACGCCCGAACAGGTAGCTCGGATCGTTGGGACCCGGCGACGCCTCAGGGTGGTACTGCACGCTGAAGATGGGCAGCCGGTCGTGGCGCATGCCCTCGACGGTCTGGTCGTTCAGGTTGATGTGCGACAGGACCGCCTTGCCTTGCAGCGAGCCCACGTCCACCGCGAATCCGTGATTCTGCGATGTGATCTCCACCTTGCGCGTGGAAAGATCCATCACCGGGTGGTTGGCGCCGTGGTGACCGAACTTCAGTTTGTAGGTCTTGCCGCCCAAGGCGAGCCCCAAGATCTGGTGGCCCAGGCAAATACCGAAGATGGGCTTGCCGCTCTGGCAAAGCTCGGCGGCGGCTTCCACGGCATACGAGACCGCCGCCGGATCGCCGGGACCGTTGGACAGAAAAATTCCGTCGGGCTTCAGGTCCAAGACATCGCGGGCGCGCGTGGCCGCTGGCACCACCGTGACCGCGCAAGCGCTCTGGCGCAGGCGGCGCAGGATCCCGCGCTTGATGCCGAAGTCGTAGGCCACCACGCGGTGGCGAACGGGCGGCACCGGCGTCTTGGTCGCAGGCGCCTGCCACAACCCTTCGTCCCACTGGTAGGGCATGGCGCAGGTCACTTCCTTGGCCAGGTCCTGCCCTTCCATGGAGGGTGACCGCCGGGCCATGGCCACAGCGGCGTTGGGGTCGTCGATCTTGCGCGTGATCACCGCGCGCTGGGCGCCGCCGATGCGCAAGCGCCGGGTGATGGCGCGGGTGTCGATGCCAGTGATGCCGGCCACGCCCGACTTCTCCATCAGCTCGGCCAGCGTGCCCTGGGCGCGCCAGTTGGACACGCGCGGCGACAGGTCGCGCACCACGAAGCCGGCGCAGTAGGGCCGATCCGACTCGAAGTCTTCGGGATTCACGCCCACGTTGCCGATCTCGGGCGCGGTCATCATCACGATCTGCCCGCGGTAGGATGGATCGGTCAGCACTTCCTGATAGCCGCTCATCGCAGTGTTGAACACCAGCTCGCCGGTCAGGTCAGCGGCCGAGCCAAAACCCTGGCCCCGGTAGACGGTGCCGTCTTCCAGGGCCAACAGGGCCGGTGCGCTCTTGTTCTCAGACAACGAACTTCTCTTGGGAAAACACGATCCGTCCACCTACCACAGTCAGCACCGCCCGGCCACGCATAGCGCGCCCGCCAAAGGGTGTGTTGCGCGCCTTGGAACGAAAGCGGGTGGCATCGCAGATCCAAGCTGCCTGCGGATCGATGACAGTCACATCGGCCGCGCCGCCCAGCGCCAGGCTGCCGCCCGGCAAGCCCAGCACCTTGGCCGGACCCGCGGACATGCGCATGACCAGCTTGGCTGGCGTCAACACGCCCGCCTCGACCAGTTCCACGGCCAAGGCCAGCGCGGTTTCCAAGCCGACCACACCATTGGCCGCCTGCTCGAACTCGACTTCCTTCTCGACCGACGAATGGGGCGCGTGGTCGGTGGCGATGGCATCGATGGTGCCATCAGCCAGGGCTTCGCGCAGCGCCGCCTGATCGCTCGCCGAGCGCAGCGGCGGGTTCATCTTCAAGAAGGTGTCGTACCCAGCGCAAGCCTCGTCGGTCAGCATCAGGTTGTGCGGGGTCACCTCGCAGGTGACAGGCAAGCCACGTTTCTTGGCATCGCGAATCAGGCGCACCGATTCGGCGCAACTGATGTGGGCCATGTGGTAGCGACCGCCGGTCAGCGCCACCAGTTCCAGATCGCGGGCCAGCATGGCGGATTCCGCCGCCGCCGGCTGCGCGCGAATTCCGAAGCGCGTGGAGGCCAAGCCCTCGTGCATGGCCCCGCCGGCCGAGAGCGTGCTGTCCTCGCAGTGCTGCACGATCGGCATGTGGAAGCTGCGCGCGTACTCCAAGGCTCGGCGCATGACCTCGCTGTTCATCACGCCGTGGCCGTCGTCGGACACGGCCACGCAGCCCGCCTCTTGCAGCTCGCCCATGTCGGCCAGGGTCTCGCCCTTCTGGCCTTGCGTGATGCACCCGATGGGATAGACGTGCACGGCGCCCTTTTCGCGCGCCCGCTGCACGATTAGGTCGGTCACGGCGCGCGTGTCGTTGGGCGGGTTGGTGTTGGGCATGCAGCACACGGCGGAAAAACCGCCCGCGGCCGCCGCAGCGGTCCCGGTCTCGATGTTCTCTTTGTATTCCTGGCCGGGCTCGCGCAGATGCACATGCAGGTCGATGAGCCCCGGCACCACCCAGCAGTCCTTCGCCTCGATGATCTTGGCGCCGGCTGCGGACAGGCCGCGCTCGATGCCCGCGATCTTTCCGTCCTTGATCAAGACGTCTGCCTGCGCGTCGAACTCGCGCGCAGGATCGAGCACCCGACCGCCGCGCAGAAGAATGTCAGGCATGAGACTGGCTCCTCAGGTAAGGGTTGCGCTTGCAGGCCATCATGACTTGCTCCATTCCTCGCCGCTGCCGCCGCCCAGCAGGTAAAGGACGGCCATGCGAATGGCCACGCCCCGGCTGACTTGCTCCAGGATCACGGAACGCGGGCCGTCGGCCACACCGGGATCGATCTCCACGCCGCGGTTCATGGGCCCGGGGTGCATGACGATGGCGTCGGGCTTGGCCAAAGCCAGACGGCGTGGATTCAGGCCAAAGTAGCGCGCGTATTCGCGCGTGTTGGGAAAGCGGCTGCCCGCCTTTCGTTCCATCTGAATCCGCAACATCATGACCACGTCTGCGCCTTCCAGCGCCGGCTCGATGCGGTCGTAGGTTTCGCAGCCCAGGGCTTCCACCCCGATGGGCAGCAGCGACCGCGGCCCGGCCACGCGCACGCGCGCGCCCAGGGTGCGCAGGGCAAAGATGTTGGAGCGGGCCACACGGCTGTGGTCGATGTCGCCGCAGATCACCACGGTCAGGCCCTCGATCCTTTTCTTGTGCGCACGGATGGTCGAGGCGTCGAGCAGCGCCTGGGTCGGGTGCTCGTGCGCGCCGTCGCCCGCATTGACGATGGCGGCGCGAATGCGCTGGCTGAGCAGCAGCGCCGAGCCGGCCTGAGCGTGGCGAATGACCACGATGTCCGGATTCATGGCGTCCAGGTTCATCGCCGTGTCGATCAGCGTCTCGCCCTTGACCGTGGACGACGAGGAAGCGGTGAAGTTGATCCCGTCGGCTGACAAGCGCTTGGCCGCAATCTCGAATGAGGTGCGGGTGCGCGTCGATGGTTCCAGGAACAGGTTGATGACTGTCTTGCCGCGCAGGGTGGGCACCTTCTTGATGGGCCGATCCGCGATCTCCAGGAAACGCTCGCCCAGATCGAGAATGGTGGTGATCTCCTCCCGGGTCAGCTTCTCCATCCCGAGGAGATGCCGTTGTGTGAATCCCCTGGTCATTTGGCGATCCTCTCTCGCAGGACGACCCGGTCGGTCTCCCCGCGATCGGCCAGCATCACGCGCACCGACTGGTCGCCGGTGGTTTGCAGGCGCACGCCCACGTAGTCGGGCTGGATGGGCAACTCACGCCGGCCACGGTCGACCAGCACGGCCAACTGGACCGCGCGAGGTCGGCCGTAGTCGGCCAGCACGTCCATGGCGGCGCGTACCGTGCGCCCGGTGAACAAGACGTCGTCGACCAGCACCACGGTGCGGCCTTCGATGGTCTCGGGCAGCTCGGTGGCCCCGATTTCGGGCTTGGGCAGGCCGAGGAACACGTCATCGCGATAGAGCGTGATGTCGATGGCGCCCAGCACGGGCCGGCTTTCGCCACTTGCGGCCAGCATCTCGACCATGCGCTCGGCCAGCACCGCGCCGCCGGTGCGGATACCGATCAGATAGGGCGCGGGGCCGTTGCGCTCGATGATCTCGAAGGCTATGCGGCGCAAGACCCGGGAGATGCCCACGGCATCGAGAATTTCCCCTCGTTCGACCAGGTTCTTGTCCGGAGGTGCTGGGCGAAGCTTCATGTCCGATTCCCCTGCTTGGGTGGTGGGCCAGGCGCGGCCTTGACCGTCGATAACGCCCGACCCGCGGCCAACTGTCAAGCGGGCAAGTGAGGAATGTTTGCCGGCTACCCCGTGCTAGGGCGCCTTGCACACGCTGCTGTCGTAGCAGAAGCCGTTCACGCATTCGCTGGTCGCGCAGTCGTCAAAACTGACACAGGCCTGGCCCACTTTCAGGTGATCCTGACAGGTTCCGTTCACGCAACGGCTCAAAGTGCAGGGTTGGTCAGTGGCGTTGCAGCTAGCGCCCGGGTACCGCGCCGAAATGCACGTGGTGCCTTCGCAGATCAACCCAGCGGCGCAGTCGGAATTCAAGATGCAGGATCCGCCAGCCTGGGCAGGGGCACTGCAGGTGCCGCCGGTGCACACCAGTCCCGTCTGACAATCTGGATCGCCCGAGCAAATGCTCCCGGCAGGCCCAGGCCCGACGCAGGTTCCAAGTTTGGCGCCGGTGCCGTACGACACGTAGCCATCGCAATGCAAGCCCTTGGCGCAGGAGCGTTCCCCGCCCGAGCACGGACCACCCTGGGAGCTGAAACGCTGACAGGTACCTGTTGCCGAGCCCACAGTGTTGCACCACAGGTTGACAGCGCAAACTGCGGTGTGGTTCATGAGGCCAGTCTCCAGGCTGCTGCAGACTTCGCCCTCAAGCCGGCCTGGCTGACAGGTGTGGCTGGACAGATCGCACCAAATATTCCCAGAACAAGGTTCCGAACCAATGCAGGTGAACCCGTAGCTACAGTAGGAGTCGCAGGTGTCCCCTGCCTTCTGCGCGGGAACGCACAGACTCCCCGTGCCGCACGTGAGGCCGCCGGCGCATTGGGCACTGCCCGCACACGACTCGCCGTTTTGCGCCCTTGCCCGGCAGACCCCTGGGCATTGCCAGTCTGCACCCTTGTAGCAATACAGGTTGGCTTTGCATTCGCCGTCGGAAACGCAGGGATCGCCATCGCCCTGGTTGGGCGTGAGGGTTCCGGGGCAGAAGGACAGCACCTCGTAGATGTCTGGCGTGAAGATGAACGAACCAAACGTACAAGGCGACGCCAGGAACGTCTGGTGGCACGCACCCACCTTCGCAGGGTCATAGTTCACGCGGTGGTTGGCCGCCGAATCCAGAAGCTGGGTCATGCCGTAGCAGTCGAGATTCCTCTTGCACTGATCGAGATCCTTGTACCGCTCGCCACCACACTGCATGAGGTAGGTGCACAGATCGCTGGTGAAAATGGGGCAAAGGTCAGTCACGGCAATGGGGGTTGCGGCGACGCTGGTCCCCCCGCCCGCGCCGGCGGTGGAAAACGAACCGCCCTGGCCTCCCACAGCCCCAGCATCGCTCGATACCCTGGCTGAGCCACGCCCGCAAGCGAGCAGACTTGTCCCAAGAACCACACACAACCAAGCTATGGACTTTCGCATGACCGCATATTAGCCCGGGATTGCGGTTTCCTGCCAGAGTGGATGAGGCCTTCCGGCGGGCTACCGAAAATACCTGGCGAGTCTGCCGTTCCAGCTGCGAATTCCGCTGTACGCAGCAGTCGTGCAATCCATGATGTTCTTCGAAACATCAGGCCGGCCATCGGTTTCACGGTGGCGAAAAACTCCCGCGTGCGTAGAATCTTCGCATTCGGGCGCGTCTCGGTCTGCACTAGATGGACGGCAGGAAAGGAACAGCGATGACTAGGCCAGCTCCACGTTCTCTTGTCCTCGTCCTCTTCGCGGCCCCGCTCTTGGTTGTGGCTTGCGGTGGAGGCAGCAGCAAGAGCGATGCANNCCTCGACGGGCCTGACCTCGCCACCAGCACAACCACGGACGGCCTGGTCATCACGCCCGATGCGCCCGGTGTCACGGTCTCGCCCGACGCCCCAGGCGTCACGCCCGATGCTCCCGGTGTCACGACCGATGCTCCCGGTGTCACGACCGATACTCCCGGTGTCCCAGTCTCGTCCGATGCCCCAGGGGTCTCGTCCGATGTGCCCGGGGTCTCGTCTGATGTACCCGGGATCTCGTCTGATTCACCAATCGACCGTGGCGCGCCCGACGCCCCCGGGGTCACGCCCGATGCGCCCGTCGACGCTGACGCAGCCGACGCTGGTTCCGATGTGACGGTGGACGGCGATGCGGGAAACTCCGGGATTCAGCCTCGGGTTTTGATCATTGATCCGTCAACCGACAAGTTCCTGAGCTACGACCGCGACGGACAGACCGTGCACGACTATCACAGCGCCCTCGACTTCGGCGCTGGCTACGAAAAGCGCGGCATCAGGCAGGAAGCCATTTCCGTTGCCTGGGATGCGACCGCGACTGTGTACTACAACAATGACTTCCCGGCTCCGCTCCCAGGATTGGACGAGCCCCTGCGCCCGTCGCACATCGTGGTCGTGGCGGCATCGACCTCGGGCCTGGGAGCCAGGGCCAAGATCATCAGCATGGACGGCAGCGTGGTCGCGGATCACGCCGTGCCGGCCGATCACATGGATGTGCGAGTCTCTCCCGCGCAGAAATTCCTGTATGCCGCCCAGCATGTGGGCAGCCTGTACTGGTGCTCCCAGGTCACCCACGCCATTGTGGCGCGCATGACCGACGGGGCCACTGTCTGGCAGGGGAACCTGTGCGACACCGCCTTTGCCCGCGACGATTCTCACTTGGTTTTCTCCCCGACCAACGGCTGTCCCGAGCCGCCGATCCACATCGTTGATCTCGTCACCGGACAAGCAACGCCAGCATCCCCGCCTGCCTCCTGCGACGCGGGAGTGGCATCCGCATACCTGCGCGGGGCCTCCACGCTTGGCGCCGTGTTTGCCACGACCGGTTTGTCGATCCCCTCGTACGTGGATTGGCAAGGCAAGGTCTCACCCTTTGCCCCAACTCTGTCTCCGTCGGTGACTGCCACCTACGTTGTCCGATTCAATCCGCAGGGATCTGGGGTGCTGTGGGGCGGGCCCACGCGGCAAGAGTTCAAGCTTGCCGACCTGACCAGCCAGCCGTGGAAGGGATTCGACGACAACTGCTACGGCCAGCCCGATCGCGCGTTCGTCAAGTTGCAGGCGCCATCAATCCAGTATTGCCGGTGCAGCGACGGAACCTGCGCCCTGCTTGCAACGCTTGCGGCCCCAGCTGACGCTGGCTGGACGCCCTCGGCTCAGCTCAGCCCCGACGGACGGTTCGTGTTCATCAACTACGGGTGGCCGCTCGACCGCTCGCCCACCGTCGGCCAGGACCGGCTGCTGTACCGATCGACTGGCGAGCTTCTGTTCACGGCGCCCGCACGGTTCACTGGCGAAATCATGTTCGATCAGACCGGGCAACTTGCGGTGCTGCGTACGCGGCGGTCATACGTGGGCACATCCGAACTCGCTATCATCAATCTCTCGAACGGGCAGGCCACCACGCTGCCGGTTCCTCGCAGCTACACGATTGTCTACGAGTAGAGATTCCCGGAAGCTACTGTGCCCGCCGCAATTCCGCCAATCCGGCGCGCGCGGCCTCGGCCACGCGCGGCTCTTTGTCATTGCTGGCTGACCATTTGAGCGCCAGCACCGCACGCGCGCCGCCCATGCGGGCCAAAGCGCGTGCGGCCGCCACGCGCACGGGCACGTATTCGTCGCTCTTCAAGTGCTCGATCAGCGCAGGCTCGGCCGCGGCGTCGCCGATCTCGCCCAATGCCTGCACCACTTCCAGCCGGGTCAACACGTCAGGCAAGTGCGCAATCAAAGCCGGCACAGCGCGCGCGTCGCGCAGTTTGCCCAAGGCCGCAACGATGGACTTGCACAATGCCTCTTTGCCTGAGCACGCGTCGAGAGCCTCGCCCAATACCAGCACACCCGTGCGGTCACCGGCTTGCGCCAGCGAAAGCGCCGCATAGCGGCGCAGTGCCGCGTTGGCCTCACTGTTCGACCGAGCGACAATGGCCAGCAAGCGCGGCCGGCCGGCCGCCTCGCCTAGCCGCACGGCCGCCACGGCTGCCCAATCGCGAACCTCGTCGTCGTCGGCCGCATTCATGGCCGCCACCACCATGGGCCGCGTGTCCGGCCGGGCTGGCAGCGCCTCGACCAGCAGTCGGGCCGCCTCGCGCCGCAGTTCCACCGGCGCCCGCGATTGCAGCAAGGTGGCCAGCTCTGCCGCCGCATCCGCATCACCCATGCGGCCGCGCTCGATGGCCTGCGACAGGTCCGGGGTGTCTGCGCCGACCAGGCGCCTAGACTCGAAGCGCGCCTGCTCGTCAAGCCAGGTGTCGAGCAACTGGCGCAGAGCTGCCACGCGCTCGGAGCGTGTCTCGGCCAGGTTGTGCTCTTCGCGTGGATCAGTTTCCAAGTCGAAAAGAGCGCAATAGTCCTTGGACAAGTCGCAGACCAGCTTCTCCTTCCCCTTGACCACCATGCGCTTGTCCTCCACCTCGGCGAACACCGGCGGCAAGCGGTCGTCGGGCGCAGGCGGCGTGGCCAGCCACGGCCCCAGGTCGGTTCCACGCATGCGCGCCGGTGCCAGCAAGTCGAGCAGCCCCAGGATGGTGGGCGCGATGTCGATCAACTGCACCGGCCCCGCCACCACATGCGCGGGCAAGCCGGGGACGTAGATGACCAGCGGCACGCGCACCTGTTCGTCATACAGCGTGGTGCCGTGGTAGCGCCCGCCGTGCTCGTCGAATTCTTCGCCATGATCCGCCGCCACCACGATGATGGCCTTGGGCCGCTCTTTCTGCAGATACGCGATCACCCGGCCCACCACGGCGTCGCAATAGGCAATCTCGCTGTCGTAACGATCGATGTCGCGGCTGCCGAAGTCGTGGCCTGGGTGCGCCTGATAGGGCTCATGCGGCTCGAACAGGTGCAGCCAGAGGAAAACCCTGCGTGGATTCTCCTTGCGAAAGAAATCGTCGATCTGCTCGACCCGCTGGTCGGCGTCCAGGTACTCATATTTCACATACTCGAAGTCGAAGTTGTTGGTCTCGAAGGTCTTCATCTTCTGCGCATCGATGAAGAAGACCGCGGGGGGGAAAAAAGCGGCGGTCTTCCAGCCGTAGCGGCGCATGGTCAGCGCCAAGGTTTCGTGCTGGCTCTGCGGGGCCAGCCGCGCCAGCGTCGGGTAGTACTTGCCGGTCATCAGCGAGGCAATGGAAAACGACGTGTGCGGGGCCTGCGCGTAGGCACGATCGAAGCGCACCCCACGCCGGGCCAGGGCATCGATGTTGGGCGTGGTGGGGCGGGCATAGCCATAGGCGCCCACGTGATCGGCGCGCGTGGCATCCACCGTGATGAGCACGATGTCGGCATCACGCCGGTGCGGTCCCTCGGGCAAGGGGCTGGCCTGGGGCTGCAAGACCGCGCCCGAACCAACGATGCCAGGGTGTCGTCGCGCCGGCAGCAGGCGCAGCACCAGGCTGGTCACCTGGGTTCTTTCGTGGGCGAAGAAGCGCATGTTCTGGCTTGCGCCCATGACAGAAAGTTCGTACGCGCCCAGTCCCGCCAGGACCAACAGGCAGGCCGCGAGCGCCACCGCCTGCGTGCGCCGCCACGCCCGGCCGCGCAGCACCACCCGCGCCGCCAGCACGCAGGCCGCGACCGAGAGCAATCCCAACGACAGGTGAAACCACGGATAGAGTCGCGGCAGCACCACACGATTGGCCTGCTCGGCCCCGGCTGCCGCGGCCACAAGGCCCAGCGCCACCGCCAAGGAGGCGCCGCCGCGTGTTTCCAAATAGACGAGCAGTCGCTGCCACAGGTTCCCTGCCAACGCCACCAGCACCAACATCAGCAAGACCAGCGCCACGGAGATCGCTTGGTGGCCCGCTACCCGCGAGGCCTTGGGCCCGGCGAACAGGGCAAAGCCGTCGTAGGCCAGAAGCGGCGCCGCCATGGTCATGGCGACCAAGGCCGCCGCCGAGATCCGCTGCACACGCGCGGCTGCCGAGGCTGCCACCACATCGACGAGCATAGCAACCAGAGCCATCGCTATTCCCAGCAGCGCGCCCGCGACCGTGCCCAGTGCCGCCGCATGCAACAGCGACGGCCGGGTCAGGGCCGTCGCGAACGTGGCCAAGGCATCTCCGCTGCCAGCGAGCATTCCGCCCAGCAGCCCTGCCCACAGGGCCGGTTGCCAGCGACGGCTCATCCTGCCTCCTCGGCGATGGGTCGTCGACGCAGCCAGCGCGTCTCGACCGCTCCCCGCAAGGCCGCGTGTTCCGACGAGGCAAGGTCCGGATCTTCGGCCAGCAACCCCTCGGCTTCCTGGTGCGCCCGTTCCACCAGAGCGACGACGCCAGCCGGATCGCGCATCCACAAACCCACCACGCCGGTCTGCCGCTCGCCATAGATCTCGCCTGGGCCGCGCCGTCGCAGATCCTCCTCGGCGATCCTGAACCCATCGCTGGTTGCGGCCACGAACGCCAGTCGCTCCTGGGTCTCGGGATCCTGCGCGCCGGTGAGCAGGTGGCAACTCGACGCCTGTCCTGCACGTCCCACGCGACCGCGCAACTGGTGCAACTGCGCCAGTCCAAAGCGCTCGGCGTCCTCGATGACGATGATCGAGGCCCGCGGCACATCCACGCCCACTTCCAGCACGGTGGTGGCGACCAGAACATCGATCTGTCCGGCGCGAAAAGCCGCTATCACTTCAGCCTGCTCACGGCTCGGCATCTGTCCGTGCAACAGGCCCAC
>PMBY01000536.1:12834-21788 GCA_003153875.1 Myxococcales bacterium
CCCAGATGGGTCGCCACGGGCTGGCGGCCCGGCGGTGATTCGTCGAGGGTGACAAGGTCGAGATCGCCGTAAGCGGTCAGGGCCAGGGTGCGTGGGATGGGAGTGGCGGACAACACCAGAAGGTGGGGAACCATGCCCGTTTTCTCGTCGGGGATCCAGCCCCCAGCCCGGCGCAGGGCGGCCCGCTGGCGCACCCCGAAGCGATGCTGCTCGTCCACGATGGCCAGCGCAAGACACCGAACCCTGAGACTCTCTTGCAACAGTGCGTGCGTGCCGACGAGCAGATCCGTCGCACCCGCCGCGACAGACGCAAGCACCCGACGCCGCTCTTGGGTTTCCAGCCCGGCATGCAGCACCGCAACCCGCAGGCCCGCCTTGCCGCCCCAGTCGTCCAGGGTGCGCCCATGTTGCTCGGCCAGCACCTCAGTGGGCGCCATGAGCAGACTCTGTCCACCGGCCCGCGCGATGAGCAAAGCCGCGGCGAAGGCCACCGCGGTCTTGCCGCTGCCCACGTCGCCCTGAAGCAGCCGCTGCATGGGCGTCGCGCTGGTCAGGTCCGCAAACAGAGTTCGCATGGCGCGTTCCTGGGCGGACGTGGGAACAAAGGGCAGCGCGGCGAGCGCCGACGCCAACACCGCCTCGCCGTCGACGTCACAGCGCCAGCCCGGGGCGTGGCGGGCGCCGGCTCGCTCCCGGGCCAGCCCGACCTGCACCACGAACAGGTCCTCGAAGGCCAGGCGCCTTTGCGCGGGGGCTTGCCCGGCCAGCAGCTCCGCCAGGTTCTCGTCGGAGAGCGAGGCCTCAGGTTGATGGACCCGGCGCAGTGACTCGGCGATCGAGGGAAAGCCAAAACGCTGGGCCACGCCCCCAGGAAGCACGTCGGGCACCAGCCCTGCCGCCCGCTCGACCGCCGCGGCCACTAGCTTTTCGACCACCCGGCCAGGAACCTTCTCCACCGCCGGGTAGCGCGGCCGAAGCCCCAGACCGGATTGGTTCCCCGACGCCTCCATCTCGGCCAGCAGCGCTGTGACGTTGCGAGGATGGACCATCTCCACACTGCCGTCCTTGCCTCGCCGCAAAGTTCCGGCCAGCGCCACCAGGTTCCCCTTGGCGTAAGTCTTGACCATGCCCGCATTGGGCCGAAACCAGCGGGCCCGCAATTCTGCCCCGTCCTGCTCCAGCACCACGTCGAGCAAGCGGCGAAAAAACGGGCGAACCCGTCGCACTCGAGCCTGCACCACCACCGTCTGGCCTTCTGGCAAGGTGGCCAGCGCCGAAAGCGGATAGCGCGTGCGGAAGTCGTCATACCCGAGCGGGAAAAAGGCCAGAAGGTCGCGCACGCTCGCGAGCCCGCGCTCGGCCAGGCGCGCCGCCGTCACCGGCCCGGCCCCTGGCAACCCGGTCACGGGCTGGTCGAGCAGCGACTGGTCGAGCGCGCCGGCCATGTTCTGCGCCGGAGACCAAGGCTAGTGCTGCCCGGCAGAAGTCGTGGAAGGGATGCCAAGGCTCGCTTCGGGCAGCACGCGAGCGCAAAGCGCGAGCCGCGAGGCCGTACGGCCGAGCGGGGGAAGGGGGGACCCGTCGGGCTTCGCCCGACGGGGGGAGGGGCACACCCCTCCGTAAATCGAAGCTAGTGCCGCCTCGCCTCCTGTTCCAGTGTCCCTCGTTGTCGCGCGCATCGGTTGAAACGCCGTCGTGACTTCTGGCAAGCGGCACTAGCGGTACGTGAATTTCAACTGGTAGTCGCAAATCGAGAAGGTGTCCCCCTCCTCGATCTTCTTGCCCTCGATGCGCTCGCCATTGAAGTCGATGCCGTTGGTCGAGCCCAGGTCCTTGATGTAGTACTCGCCGTTGCGCCGGATCACCACCGCGTGCTTGCGCGAGATGTTGCCGTCGCGAATGGGCAGGTCCGACGACTTGTTTCCGCGACCGATGATGAACTGTTCCTTGTCGATGACGTATCTTTGGTTGCCGAAGATCAGATACAGGGGTGGCGCGGCTCCGCCTCCGGTCTGCGCCGGGACCGAGAAGCTGGGTGCGGCGGGCGCAGGCTGCGGACGACTTGCGGACTGCTCGGTCGTGTTGCGAACCGCCGGCAGCGGCGGAGGCACAGGCCGGCGCAGGCCCGTACTGCGGGACACACCACTATCGCTCTGCCCATCAGGCGCCACCTGCCCGCTCTCACTGCGCGAATCAGGACGCGGCAGCCCGGGCTGCGACAATCCGTTGGCCGGAGACATGACGAAATCCGACGGGAGAAAACCCTGCTGTTGAGCGAGGGCTCGCATCGCCTCGTTCACCAGCTCGTCGACACCCCGGTCTAGTGCCTCGGACATGCGCTCAAAGCTCTGCCNNAACACCGCCGCCACGCGCTTGGCCTCACTACCGACGGTCACGCTGGCGGGAAAGCCCTTGGGGCTGGCTTTGTCGTTCGCTAGCTTCAGCAGCGCGGTCACATCGCCCGCCGTGCCCAGCGATTGCCTGGGGTTGGCCAGCGGTGCCTCCAGCGCCCAAACCGCCGTGATGCGCGCCAGGGCCGACGGCGAGGCGAGAGCACTCAGCACCGCGGGCTTGGCCGGAAGACCGAGCTTGCTGATGTCCTTGACCAGGAAATCCGCCACGTCTTCCTTCTTGAAACTGAGCTTGTCGGAAAAAGCCTGCAGCGCGGGCAGCACCGCCTCGACCTTGCCCGCCTCCAAGGCGGCCTCGTACGCTCGATAGCGCACCAGATCCTTCTTGTCGCTGGCTATTATTTCCACGAGGCCTTTCTGCGCCGCCGGGCCGGCTATTTTCTCTACCACGCCGAACGCCTCATCTCGTACCAAGTTGTTGGCCTTTGGGTCGGCCGCGATCTTGAGCGCCAACGGGAGCACGCTGGGGTAGCGCGCTTGCTGCAAGGCCTTGGCTGCCAAGGCCGCCTGGGCCGGCGGGCCCTTGAGCAGTTTCTGGGTCAGAAAGTCAGTCACGTTTTGCCCGCCCAGGGTACCCATGGCAATCCACAGATCGTTGGGAATCTCCTTCTCTGCCGCCGCTCGCCGCACCAGGGCGGCGCCACCCTGGTCGCGCGCCGACTCGTCGCCCACCTTGGGCGGCAGCTCGGCCAGTCCCTTGTAGGGCGCCTTGGGGTCCTGGCGCCGCTTCACCAGCATCGGTCCCGACGGCGTGCCGATGGCGGTCAACATCTTGTCGAACGCCGCCGCTCGCCTCACCAAAGCCGCGCCGCCCTCGTCGCGCGCCGACTCGTCGCCCACCTTGAGCAGCAGCTCGGCCAATCCTTTGTAGGGCGCCTTGGGGTCCTGGAGCAGCCTGACCAGCATGGGTCCCGACGGCGCACCGATGGCGGTCAACATCTTGTCGAGCGAGTGCCGTCCCCCGACAAATCGGCCATCTTTCAGGTCCTTTTCCATCGACGTCAGAATCGCGGCGTCGATCCGTTGTCGTTCCTCGGATTGCGCATACCCCCGAACGCTGAATAGCCCGTCGCGGGCGTCGCGCGCCTTGGGCACCGGCGCGCTTTCCATGGCCTTGATATGGATGGGGACCAGCGACTTGAGGATCTCCCAGCGCTGGTCAGCCGGCAGAGCCGCCATCACCTCGTCAACCTTCTCGGGCATGCCCAAGTCGCCCAGGGCGGCCGCCGCCTCGGCGCGCAGGCCGGGCGCCACGCCCGAGCTGCGCAGAGCTTCCTCAATCTTGGGCGGCCCCTTCTGAGTCCCTTTCCACTGCTCAATATTCTCCGAACTGACGCTTTCGCAGGCCGACAGCAGCCCGAGCCCGAGCAGCAATATGGAAACCCTGAAAGGGTTTCCATGCCCTTCGGCCCCCCACCCCCACCACCTCCCTGCTCGCTTCGCTCGGCCTCGCGCACTGGTACGCCGCCGGCCAAGCCGGCGGGCTTCCCACGCGGGCAATATGGAGACCCTGAAAGGATTTCCATGCCTTCCCGACATACCTCGCATGGCGAGGGATGTTATCCACCCGTCGATCTTCGGGTCAAGCAACCTTCGCTGCAGACCGCATCGTTTGTGGCCGAAGCCCACCGCCACGGGCTAAACTGCCAGTATGAACAAAGTCTGGTGGGCCAAGCCCGCGTGTGCCGCCCTGTTTCTTGCAGCGGTGGCGTCCAGCTGTGCCTCGCAGGGCGCGGCCGGGGCCGGCAAGCCCAGCGAAGCGGCGGCGCGCCTGGCCGACGAAGCGGCCGGCCTGGCCCCCATCGCAAACGAAGAGGACTTCCTTGAGGCGAAGTTCCTGTATCAAGCGCTGGCCCAGGGCTCCCAAGAACAACCGCGCCTTCGCCTCAAGATGCTGGAATACCTACTGGGCCCGTTGGCAACCCTCGACGCACAGCGCTTGCGACGCGACCCAGCCATCCTCGGCAGCGACGATGACTTCGACCGTCTCTATGATTCGCTTCACGACGCCCTGGAACTCTTTCCCGCGCCCTTGCTCTGGCAGCCCGAAGGCCTGGCTGTGTCTGACCGCGAGCGGAGCTTGTTGGGGTCGGCGGCCCGCCTCATCGTGGGCGCCTACTCTCCCCGCGGCAACGAGCTTCCCGTGGCGACTGGCCTTTTTGTGCTGCAAACGATCGAGCCGCAGAACCCGGAATGGACGGCACGCGTCGAGCAGGTTCTCGCTTGGCTGGACACTGAAACGCAGGTTTCCGTGGGCACTCCCGGACCTCGCACTCAGCCCACCGCAGCCGACATTCTCGATGGTGTCGCAGCCACCTGGCCCAGTCCGGCCGTGGTGGAGCGCGTGGCTCGACTCGCCTCGGAACGCCACCAGCGGCTCACCCGCATGTTGCGGCGACCGCCCGGCACGGGAGTCGGCGGACACAGCATGCTCAGTGAATTGCTGCTCGACACCGAGTCCCTCTCGGCCATGTCGATCAACGCTACCGCGCTCTACCTTCGCTGCGGGCAGATGAGCCGTGCTGTCGAGGTTGCCTCGCGCTTTGCCGACAAGCCGGGCGATGATCCCGAGTTCCGGCAGCTCCTCGCCGCCGCCAACCGTTCTGGGGCCCAGCCTGCCGACACCTTGGCGCTGGCCCGTCGTTTTCTGCCCCGCGGTGAGCTGCTGCTCGGCACCTCCAGCGACCGCGTCGATCCCGCAGCCGCGGCCGAGATCCTGCGCCGTGGGCTCATCCTCTTCCCTGGCCACGGCGAGATGTTGCTGCTCGCTTCGCGCGTGGCCCGCTTTGTACCGGCTCCCTTTCTGGCCCTGCGCTACCTCGACGAGACGCTGGCCGTGCTGGAACGGCAGAACGCCGGCGCGGACAAGATCGCCGATCTGGTGGGCGAGCGGATGGAGTTGGCTCTCTTGCGCCTTAAGGCACGCATCGATCCCGAACGCATGCAGCCGGTCTTGCGCGAAGCCGAAATCTTGCGCAGTCAACTGGCGCAAAGCCAGCGGCGACTTGGCAACAAGCACTTCAAGGTGAGCGAGGCCGATGTGGATCTCGCGATGGCGCGGGGATTGGTGGACGCCGGGAGGCTCGACGAGGCCGAGCCCCTGCTGCTTCGCGCTCGACGCGAGGGCGCGGGTGACTATGAAGTGACCTTGCAGATCGCCAACCTGGCGCTGAAACAAGACCATCCGGAACAAGCCGCGGCCGTGCTGAAGAAAGCCCTCGATGGGCGACAGCGCGAGGCGCCCCCCGAAGAAACCGTGTCGTTCGTGGAGGGCCAGGCACGCTTGGCCTATGCCCTGGGTGCGGCCTACGAGACGACCGGCAACATGGACGACGCACGCAATGCCTGGCGGTTTGCGGTGCGCGGCTGGGAGCGTTTGATGATCGAGCAGTTGCGCCGCAAGAGCCTGGGCTCGTCGGCGGAGGCCACCTTCGAAGTGGGCCGGCTGTACTATCTGTTGGGCCGGCGCGAGGATGGCCTGCGCAAGTTCGACGAAGCCATCGAGCAGGACGAATCCCGCGACCAAAGCTACATCGACGCCATCGCCTTTCTCGTGCAGCGGGGTGACGCCGAGCCGGCGTTGGACATCTACCGTCGCGCGATCTCCAAGTCGAATCGTGTGGTTTCGGAGTACGTCAAGGTGTACGCCTCGATGTGGATCCTGGACATCACCCGACGCCGCGCCGCTACGCCGGATGCCGCTGCCTTGGCCTACTTGCGCGCCCTGGATGCCCGACAAATCGAGCTGCGCCCGCCGCGCGCTTCGGCCTGGTATCGGCAGCTGGTTCGCTACGCACTCGACCGCATCAGCTACGACCGGTTGCTGGCCAAGGCGGACACGCCCGGGAAACGGGCTGAGGTCTTCTTCTACCAGGCCATGCGTTTGCTCGCCGAGGGCAAGAGCAACGATGCGCACGCTCTGTGGTCCAAGGTCATCGACACCAAGATGGCGTCGTTCTTCGAATTCGAGATGGCCTCGCGCTATCTGCGCACCGGCGCGCCCACCCAGCCAGCGCCGGTGGAAAGCGGCGAAACCATATAGTGCTTGTCGACCGAGACCGAGAGACCACGCGAAGATCAGTCCGGGTGTGGTGCCATGGCCAAGACCACGGCCACGTCTACGACCACGANNTACTCTGGCCACACGAGTCGTCTCGCATATCGGTGTACTCTTAGATGTATGGCCAAGGACGGCTCGAGGCTCAAGCAGTCTTCAGACCAGCAATCCCCCGCGCAGGCTTGCCTGGCCGACATGGTCGCGTGGCTGACGGAGAACGAGCCTGTCAAGCGGCCCAGCGGCGCGAGTGCTGCAGAGGCTAGAGGACTACTCGTCCTCGCCTTCCTCTGGCAGCGGCGCAGCCTCTTCAATTTGATCCGGCGACTTGCCTCCAATCGCGACCTGCACCGTCGCATAGCCCTCGATCAGCAGCCCAAAGTGCGGGCCAGCCCCCAAGACACGCATCTCGACATTGGCCGCAAGGTGGCTGGTGAAATGATAAATAAATCCAACTCCGGCGCCGTACACGAGCGGCCCGCTGCGAACGGTGTCCGTGACCAGCGTGGGCTGCAGTTTGCACACCCCCTTGGCGTCCTTGATGCAGCCTGCATTCAGATTTTTCGGGTCTACTAGCTCTGGCTTGTGACCAGGATTGGTCGGCGGAAGAGCAAAGCGGTATCCGTCGCCACCGCCGAAATCCGCCGAGAATTGCAGCTGCGCATTGCCAGCACCCAAGTCCAGATAGTAGAGACCGCGCCCCAGCACAGAAACCGCTCTCGTGGCCGGCGAGCCCAGGGACTGGTCCCCGGAACCCTCTGACGAAATCCACTCGTACCGGCCCTGGGCCGCAACCCCGATGTGATCGGTGATGAGATACCCGAGTTCGAGATAGCCAGTTATCGTGCCCGCGAGGCGAAAGCCAGCGCCGTAGGTGGGGCAGCTGGTGATAGGGCAATCGGGATCGGGGGGATGCCTCCATTCCAGATAGGAAGCCCTGTGATAGCCGACGCTGCTGAATGGCGCTATTCCCGGGGCAAGCCAGAAAGCGCCCTTCCGTCGACGATGCAAGACCAGTTCGTGAATCTCGCTCTTCTGCTCGTCCTTGATCCGTTTCAGGGGATCGTCTCCGTCCCCCTTGCCGCCGGTCGCCACTCGTCGTCCCACCGGAGTTTCGCCGGGCGCGGCTGGCGTCAGGATGATCGGATTGGGAATGTCCTCCTGCCCACTGGTGGCCACCACGTTGTCATCGCTGTCCCTGGCCTCGCAGTAGTACTGCATGCTTTCCCCGGTTGCGGACTCGGCGGGAATGCTGGCCTCTAGCCAGCCATTGGGCGAACTCTGCATGGCTGCGACGGCGTACGAGGGAGCGCCCGATGTCCGGAAGTAGAGCAGGACGCGTTCGGCCTTCAGTTTCGGCTTGACGGCACAGCGTAGAACAATCTCCCGACCTTCGGGCGCTTCTTCCATCGCCGGACAATAGAGGTCGGCGGGCAACTCCGCGGGCAAGTCCGGTATTTTGTTCACAACCGGTGCGGGCGCGGGAGTAGCTGGCGGCGGCGTCTTGGGCGGAGCAGCAGCAGTTGCCCGTGCAGGCGCGCGAGGGCCAGACTTGGCGGCGTCTGCCCACGGATCATCGGCCTGGCCCTTGTCGGCCGGCGCTTGGTCAAAGATGGTGGTCAAGTTCGGGGTTGCCAGCGACGGAGTGAGCAGGACGTCAGCGCGAACGCTCTTGGCCAGGCCAAAGTATTTCACCGCATTCTTGTTGTCGTTGTAGCCCAAGAAATAGACCGCACCCAAGTGGACGTAGGTCCGAGCCAGCATCTTGTGCGTGAGTAGGTTCGCCTGTTTGGCCACTGTCACTGCCTGCAGAAGACCGTCGCGGGCCGCATCGAATTTCTTGGCGTCGATGGCAACCAGGGCCTTCTTGTTCAAGTCGATGATCTTCTTGACCGCCCGTTCATCCTGTTGGCCAAACACCGGCGCGGCCGACGCTGCCAAGACCGTACCAACCAGAACGACCCGCAGAGCCAACGACGTCCACCGGGCCGCACCCAATGCAGCCGCCAGCCGTCGTGTAGTCGTGTTTCCCATCTTGGATTGGTCCTCCACTATTGCTGCAATATCATGAATTCGACGCGTCGGTTTCGTTCACGTCCGGCAGCGGTCTTGTTGGTCTCGATCGGCTTGTCAGGTCCGTACCCAACCGATATCAGCCGACTGGCATCGACGCCACGGCCGACGACGTAGGCCTTGACCGAATCGGCCCGCGCCTGCGAGAGGCGCATGTTGCTGGTCCGGCTGCCGCGGGTGTCCGTGTGTCCCTCGACCCTGACCTGCATAGTCGACCGGGTCTTGAGCACGTCGGCGACCTCATCCAGCAGGGCAAAGCTCTGCGGCATGATGGTCGCCTTGCCCGTGGCAAAGAAGACCGCCTGGTGAAGCTCGATTTTCTCCTGGGTGACCGAGACGAGCGTGTGTTTCTTGGGACAACCATTTTCCTCGGGCGGGCCCGGGTCGTTGGGACACAGGTCAGACGCGTCGGGAAT
>PMBY01000509.1 GCA_003153875.1 Myxococcales bacterium
GCGGCCTGGAGTCAGGCCTCGCTCGACGGGATCAACCGATGCACCAACGTGATCTTCGCCGTGGTGTCGGTCCCTGATGTCGCTGGCAAGGTCGGCCTCGACCACCACAATCGATTGATTTTCCGCCAGGGCCAGTGGTGCAGCGATCCCCTGCCCAAGGATGGCAGTTGCAATGACCCAAGTGCCTTGGCTCTCACGTCCGTGTTCCAGAACACAGACACCGGCGAAATCCTGGACGCTGACCTGGAGGTCAATGCCACTGACTTCACCTGGGGCGACTACGTGGCCCATCCCGAGGAATCCGACGCACAGGATTTTCAGGGGGCGATCACCCACGAGTTCGGGCATGTCATCGGCTTGAGTCACACCTGCTTCAGCCCCGGCGGAACCTTTGCCGACGGCACGCTCATCCCGCGGTCAACGGACAACCAGGGCAACCCGGTACCCGACTGCAATGCCGGCAACCTGCCCCCCATCATCACGCAGGCCACAATGTACGTCTCCGTCTCAGCTGCCACGCCCGGTGCCGAGGTTGGACTGCGCAGCTTGTCGCCCGACGACGTCCATGCCGCGTGCGACATCTATCCCTTCGCCACCAACTTTGAGTGTGTCGCGCCGTCGGGATCTGGGTCAACCGGCGGAGGCTGTTCCTACCCGGGGCAGAGAGGCCGTGACTCTGTCGCTGGCGTGCTGGCGATCCTCGCGCTCGGCCTGGCGTTCCGTCGGCGGCGTCAGTAGCGCAGGCTCACGGCTCGGGACAGTCCGCACGCTCGTCCTTCACTTGCAGCGACAGTTCCGTGGGCAGGCCGCGAAGCAGATCGCAAGCTTTGTTCAGATGGCCTTGCTCGCGGTAGGCCCGGGACAAGAGCAGCCTGCCCTGTGGTTCGTCGGGGTCCAGGCGCACGGCTTGCTCGAGCGCCGCGGTTGCGCCCTCGCGATCTCCCTTGACGGAGCGAACCATCCCCAGAATCTGGAGAGAAGCAGCCGGCACCCGCGCCGCCCGCACCGAAGCCTCCGCGGCTGCCTCGGCCGCGGGCAGTTCGTGCCGCCGAAGATGGGCCATGGCCAGCAGGCCGAGTAGGGTCGCGTCTGTCGGCTGTTCTGCCAGACCCGCCTGCATCTCGGCGGCGGCTTCGTCGGTTCGGCCCAGCAGAAGCAGCGAGCTGGCCAGCTTTCCCCGGATTTCCAGGCGAATCCAGCGAGGATCTCTCGTGGCTAGGTTGAGAGCTGTTTGGAATTCCTCGACGGCCCGCTGGAGGTCGCCAGCCTCGCGATAACCGTTGGCTCGGCCGAGATGCGCGCGCGCCTTGTACGGAGACTTGGCGACGCAATCACTCCAGAGCGCGAGCTTCGACTGCCAGAGGCCGACACGAAGATAGGTCGCTGTCGCGAGCGCGGCGCACAAGCAGGCCACAACCGCGACGAGAAAGACCGGCCGTCCGAGCCGGGGCAGGCGCTCGACCAGGCTGTCGGCCGCGATCGCGGCGGCGAGAAACACCCCCCATGACGCAAGGTACGTCCGATGTTCCATGAGGACATCGGCCAGCGGCACCACGCTGGAGGTGGGGGCCAAGAGGAGAAAGAACCAGATCACTCCGAACGCAGCCAGGCGGCCCTTGGCTCCTACGCTGTCGGCACGCGAGCGGCATCGCAAGTAAAGGATTCCCGCACCCGCAAGCATCACGACGAGCACGAACCCGGAGCCGAGCACAACCGGATCGCCAAGGCCGCGTGCCACCGGGAAATCCCAGTCGACATTCTGTCCAGTGGGCCAGAAGAGCAGGCGCAGGTAGGTGACGAGCACGTGCCACTGGGTGAGAAAATAGCGACCCGGCGGCATGAACGGGATGAGGAAGCCCGCATCTTCGCCTTTCAGGCCAGCCACCGTGAGAACGGTCGTTGACAACGCGTAGGCAAGAAATGGGGCTGCCAGGGCCAGCTGTTTCAATGGTCGCAACAACGAGCCGCGCGGGCCGGGCAACAGCCCCATCAGAAGATAGGCAACCGGGAGCGTGGCCACGATGACCTTGGCGCTGAGCCCGAGTGCGAACAAGGCGAACGAAGCGAGGTAGAACCCAGCGCCCG
Source organism: Myxococcales bacterium (assembly GCA_003153875.1). The sequence goes on from PMBY01000509.1 coordinate 2,086, forward strand.
CCGCACAGCGTCTGCGCCGCTCGGCCCGCAGAAGCAAGAGGAGCGATCCAAGGTAGAAAGCGGAAGCGAGCGATTCCGCACGCTGGGATATGTAGATCACCGCCTGGGTCTGCAGCGGGTGCAGGGCAAACACGGCCGTCACGGCCACAGCCAGCAAGTCCCGGCTGCCCGCGCCGCTGAGAGTGAGGATCTGCCTCGTGAAGAAGAACACCAGCAGGGTGGTTGCGAGATGAATGGCCAGATTCGTGAGATGAAAGGATAGCGGCGCCGGCCCCGCGGCCCAATAGTCGATGGCAAAGGTGAGATCGGTGAGAACGCGCTTGCCGTGTATGGCGTCCAGGATCGAGGACGCCGTGAAGAAGTTCGCGAGATGCCGAATGCTGTGGCTGAACTGCACCGTGTGCAGGTCATCGAACTGTAACGAGCCGTTCATTCCGCGGGCGTAGACCGCAACCGTGAGCAGGAGCAGCCCGGCCAGGACGGCCACGGTCAGAGTTCGTTGCGACGTCAGGGATGGTCTGCTCATCGAGCGGCCGGATACTACGCGCGCAAACCCGAGTTTCCTGCCGCCCTTTGCGCCAATTGCGACCTGTCACGTTCCGGTCACTAAGTTGTCGCAAATCCCTCACCCAGCATGCCCGGCAAACCCGCGTAGAAAGCAGCCGCACAAGGCCTGCTGGCCAGATGACTATCCTCGTGGCTGACAATTCATGAACCCGACTATCCCCCAATACTCAGGAATCTGCGCGGCGCTGGTGGCGCTGGTGTGCGGTCTTTGGGGCTGCGGCAGCAGCGCAAAGACACCCATCGTCGACGCGAGTCCTTCAACCGTCGATGCGGCTGGTTCCAGCCTCGATGTAGGTGGTCCTGGCGTCGAAGCGGGCGTGGACATGGGCACGATTGATGCCCCGACGTGCCCGGCCTCCTGCGACGACAAGAACGACTGCACCATCGATAGTTGCGATCCCAACACCTTCCAGTGCGTAAACCTGCCCGTGCCTGACAACACGAGCTGCCAGGGCCGGGCCTGCACGACGAACAGCGTTTGCAGGGGCGGCATTTGTTACGACGGACCTTTCAAGACTTGCACAGCAACGGATCAGTGCCACGCGGCCGGCGTGTGCGATCCCGGGACCGGGGAGTGCACCAATCCAAACTCCCAGAACGGAAAACAGTGCGACGATGGGTTGAAGTGCACTGCAGGCGATCAGTGCCTGAACGGCGTGTGCCAGGGAAAACCCTTCTGCCCGAGCTTTGCAAGCTGCGACCCCGATACGGGTTTCTGCCACGGCGACGCTGGCCAGTCCGTGTTCCCCACCGCGGTGTCGGCACGGATCTTCCAAAACGTGGAGGGTCCGTCGAATGGCAACGGTCTGGTGCGAACATCAGGCGGGAGTATTTTCATGGCCGGAGACTTCTTCGACACGACGGATCTAGGCAGCGGGCCCATCACCACAGATCCGCCGCGCGACCAGACCGACACGGACATCTTCATCGCCGAGATCGACCCTAGCACGGGAAAGGCGACGTGGACTCGGTCCTTTCCCGGTGCGCAGAGCCAGGGCGTCATGGCCTTTACCGTGAGCGGTTCCGGCCAGGTGGGACTCGTGGGTCCTTTTTCCGGAGACATAATGTTAGGTAACACCGAGTTGGATGCGCGATCCGGAGATCAGTACATCCTCGGGGCCAGTTCGACGGATGGCAGCGGGCTGTGGGCTCGGCGGGTCAAGTTTTCTTCTAGCGCTTCGCAATCAACCGGCTTGCGCGGAATAGCCGGGGATCCGAGTCTTCAGCCTCTGGGGGCCGCCTTCGTCCTGTGTGGAACTGCAAACCAAGACGGCACGGATCTTTCCCCGTCGCTCCAGGGAAAGGCAAACTGGCAGGGCGGCACTGACATCGTTCTGGCGGGTCTTGACGGTGCGACCGGCCAAAACCTCTGGGTGGCACAGGTGGGCGGTACCAATGACGAGGATTGCGCCGCGGTGGCCATGGACGGGCAATCGAACACATATATCGTAGGTACGTACCGATTCGGCAGCGTTGTAAAGTTCGGCACTCTCTCTGCGCTGCCAATAGTGAGCGAGCCCAATGTCGTCCAGATGTTCGTGGCCAAGTTGGCTCCCCCAGGCTCGTCCAGCGTTGCTGATGCAGGTGCCCAAGATCTGTCCGGCAGTCTCAATGCCCTGTGGGCCGTGTCTCTCGGCGAAGGGCAATCGACCATTGTTCCCACATCGGTGCTTGCACTCGGTTCCGATGTCGTCGTGCTCGGCACTATCCCGTCTGGAGGGCTCCTGAACGGCGTGGACCTGGGCGGATCCACCACCTTCCTCGCAAAATTCAATGGGTTAGATGGGAGTGTGGACTGGATCAAGGGCGTAGGCGTCCGCGGGGACGCCTCGGTGACGGCCATGGCAGAAGGTGCGAAGGGGGGACTTCTCTTGACCGGAATGTACTTCCAAGCATTCACGCTAGGAACGACGCAAGTACCGGCTCCCAACTCCTCCCAAGGAGCGACCTTTGTTACGCAATTGGATAGAAACGGAGACATCCTGGCAGCGAAGGGCTTCGTACAGCCGACCCAGGGCAACCGGCCAGCAGGGGTGATAGGCTTGATGGGTGGGTCCGGCGATGAGTCGGGCGGCAGTCTGCTGCTCATCTCTTTCATAGGAAATCTGGATCTGGGCCCGCCGGTCGGCGCGATCAGCAGCAGCGCCTCGGCGATCTGTGCAGCCACCCTGGCGCCCTAGTCGGCGATTCTCGATAGCGACACTGTAAAATCACAAATGTTTCACCTGGGCCTGTCACCGGCAACGGTATCAATGCCCAAGCCTAACCCCCAGCAGGGGCCCAACCACAGCGAGGAAAACATGATCCGACACGCACAAAGAGGTATCAGGGTTTGCAGAATGCTCTCGTTGACGGGGGCGGCGGTAGCCATGTTGAACGCCGGCTGCAGCAGTTCAAGTACCAGCTCCAAGCCGTTGCCGGACGCCGCTCAGCCGAAGCTGGACGCACCGCCTAGCACACCGGACGTGGGCGTGGATCTTGCCGTGAGTACCGGCGGAACAGGCGGTGGTGGGTCCGGTGGAACAGTGGGTTTGGATGCCGCGCCCGACCACGCGCCGACAGGTGGAACAGACGCGGGTGGAACCGGGGGAACAGTGGCTATTGATGCCTCGCCCGATCTGTCGGCGAGCAAAATGGACGGTGGCGAAACCGGGGGAACGATGGTCCCTGATGCCCCGCCCGATCACCCGGTTGCCGGCCCAGACGCGCCAGGCGATGCCGGTGTGGGCCCGGATGCCGACGCAAGCGATAGCGGCGAAGCTGGTGCGTTCGTCTGTCCGAGTCCCGAATGGGCATCGTCCTACAGCAGCGTGCCGGCGCTGGACACCGTCGCATGGGACAAGGACGGAAGCCTAATCACCGGCGCGAGTGTCTATTCCAGCACAACCGGCACAACCGTTTTCGGCTCAATACCCCTGCCGAATCTCGGCGGCGATGCGGACATCCTTGTCGCGAAGATCGACCGGAGTTCCGGAAAGCCGTCCTGGGTTTTCACGGCAGGTGATTCCTCTGGGCAGTACGTGACGGGCACTGCGGTTAGCAGTGCCGGCGTGGGTATCATCGGCAACTTCATGGGGAGTTTGGACATGTTCAACGGAACCCAACCGGACAAAGTCATCGTCAATCCAGGAGCGAGTCCAATCGACTTTATCGCCGGTCTCGCTGACGACGGCAGCATTGGGTTATGGGCTACCAAGGTGAACCTGGGAGACGGACAGCTCGACGCCATCGCTGGCCTGCCAGGGAAAGACTACTTCGTCGTGTGCGGCGCGGCGACGAACAACGCTGGCAGTCTCGCTGTCACTGGAACCACCACACCGCCTGGAACGCCAGGCGGGGGAAATGACGTGATCGTGGCGGCTGTGAAGGCCAGTGATGGCACTATCCTTTGGTCTCACCTGTTCGGCGGCGCGGGGGACCAAACGTGCCTAGCCGCGGCGCTGGACGACAACGGCAACGCCATCTTCGCTGGAACCTATGCCGGAACGCTGGATCTCGGCCTTGGGGCGCTCTCTCCGGCGCCCACTGGCGCAGCAGACCAAATCATGTGGGTCGCGAAACTCAATGGCAAGACCGGGGCGACCATGGCCGCCAAGGCCTTCGGCACCAAGGGAAGTGTGGAGCCCGCCGCGCTCGCCACCGATTCTCTCGGGAATGTGATTGCCGCCGGTACGTTCAACGCCGGTGTAGCCTTCGGAAGCACAACGTTCGCCGCACCAGCGGGGCAGTTCGATGCTTTCGCCGTGAAACTGGATACGAACTTGGCGCCCTCCTGGGCGCAGCATTGGGGAGGCCCCGCGGGCGCCTCCGCGGGCTGCTCCGCCGTGGCAGTGGATTCGATGGGCAACGCCACTGCTGCGGGCACATTCACGAATACGATCAACGAAGGCCTCGGGAGTTTTGTTCTGACTGAATCGCCTGGAGGCAGCCCTAGTGTTGTGGTTCCCTTCGTGGTGACCCTCGATGCGAGCACCGGTCATGCCCTGTGTGCACACGCGTATAGTGACGGGGCCTCGAATGGTGCATGGGCTAACGGAGTCGCCGTCAACCGCTGGGCAGCCGGGGTGAACCAGGACGCGACCGCTGTTGTCGGCGGCTTCCTGAAGATAATTGACTTTCCTCCTCCCGCGACTCCACTCAGCACGACAGTGGCCGGCGGCAGCGGCTATATGATGCGCATGTAGTCGATTCGCGGGCTCATCTGGGAGGGGGATTCTGCGGTCCCTCTCCCTACGAGCCCACCACGAGAGGCATGCTGGATTCTCTATGGCGTCAGCCCAGCTCAATACTCACCTGCACCGCTTCGGAGTCCTCGCTACGCTGCTCATCTTGGTCGTGGGCTGCAAGAATGGCTCGAACGAGAAAGTGGACGCAGGACAACGCAAGTACTGCACAAGCTCCGACGCGGGAGCCGATAGGGGCGTCGGCGATGGTTTCCAGGCCGGGGATGCCGCAGACGCTGGCGCGGGAATGGACCTGGCGGTCGAGGGGCCTGGCCCGGTCGACGTTCCTGTTCCGCGCGTCGATGGCAGGACCGCGAACATGGGCGATGCCCTTGGCGACGGTGGGGATTCGGGACCCACTGATCTAGCTACGGGCATGGGGGGATCGGATGGAGGCGGCGGCACGGCTGGAACTGGAGGGACCACTGCCGCTGGCGGGGCCGTTGGTACTGGCGGCAGCAGCACAGCGGGAACTAGCGGGGCCGTTGGCCCGGACGCCTCGCCGGATCTGCGGCCAGATGCGGGTAGCACCACCGCGCCAACGGATCTCGGATCGGGTGACACCGGCAGCGCGGCTGACATCGGCGACGTGCGTGGCGATAGCGGCGCGCCCGACGCCCGTGCTGATCTAGCCTTGCCGGCACCGGACGCGTCGGCGGACGCACCGTCGCCTGACTCGCCGGCCAACCACCCCGACGGCCCCCAAGCCGTCTGCAACCTGTCGGCGTCCAACTGGGCGCAGGCGTGGGACAGCCACGTAACTCTGGCTGGGCTCGCGACATCGGGGGACGGAACCCTCTGGGCTACAGGCGTTCTCTACGAGCCCTTCGATTTCGGGACGGGCCCTATTCTTTACACCGACCCTCCGCCGGACCCCAACAGCCTTGTGGCGGGTATTGCTGACGTTTTCCTGGTCAAGCTGGATCCCACGACTGGCCTGGCAACAGCCGCCTTTGACTTCGGGGACAGCTCCCACAGCGATCAGGAGGCCGTTGCTGTGGCTGTCTCCCAGAAAGGGAATGTGAACGTCACTGGCTTCTTTACCGGCGAGATTGACTTCGACCCCAATGCGGTCAACACCCTGTTCGGAGGTAGTGCGACTCTCAGCTACTACGCCACGTTCGCCGGCACCTCGACTGGAAGCACGCCCATCCTTATCGCGGCGCATGCCGTCGATTTGGGCAATGGCACGCTCGTCGCCAATGGTTCGAACCCGGGCGTGGATGCCTTCGTCATCTGCGGCAATGCCGACAAAGCCGTCCCGCTCTGGAATTCGACTTCGAGGACGAGCTCCCCGGCCGGCCTGCTCAAGCCGACAGCGGCGACCTACGTTGATGGACTGGACATCGTGGTGGCCATGATCGACGCGTCCGACGGGACCGTGATCTGGGGCAAGCAGCTTGGTGGCACTGGTGACCAGACCTGTGAGTCGGCGACCATCGACAACAACGGGGACGTGATCATCGCCGGAAACTACGGCGGCACCCTGGACTTTGGTGGCGGACCCCTTCCCTCAGTTCCCTCTGGTGCGGCGAACATCTACGTTGCCAAGCTGGGCGGGGCAGACGGCCACTACATAGCGGCCGGCGGCTGGGGCTCGGGCGGTCGGTCGGACGCCAGTGGCGTGACGGTGGATCCCAGCAACAACATCGTGCTGGCGGGGACGATTGGGGGTGGCGTCAACTTTGGCGGCGGCGTCAGCATCGGGAACGCCGGTCTGACTGACGCCTTCGTGGCAAAGTTCTCCTCCCCGACGAGCACCTCGGCTCTCACTCCGTTGTGGGCGAAGTCGTTCGGCGACAACGTCAAAGACCAGAGCGCAAACACGGTTGCCTGCGATTCGCTCGGCAATATCTACATTGCTGGCACGTACGAGGGCAGCCTGGGCTCGTTCCTCGGCCTGAGCTTGCCCCTTAGCAGCGGTCGCAATGCCTGGTCGGCCGAGTTGGTCCCGGACGGCTCGACTTTGCAGTGCGCGCAGTCCTACGGCGTCCCGGCTGGCACCGATGGCGTCACCAGCATAGCGGTGGCGCGCGCCGCCACGGGGGCTCTCTCCGACGCCGTGTTCATGGGTGGCTCCTTCTCGAGCAAGATCACGTTCGGGAGCAAGGTTCTCGACACTGGCAAGGGCTCGACGTTCGCTCCCTTCGTGACCCGCTTCGCACCACCGTAGCAACAGCCATCGCCATCCTGAGTTTCACCGACGGGAAGAGCGGCCTGGCACGATCGACGCGAGTCGGCGGAGAGTTCACACCACAACCAGTGTCTCGCCTGCTATGTCAATGTTGATGGCAACCGATCCATCACGTCATGAACCTACCGAGCACTTCTCCTCTCTCCCAAACCCGTGCAGGCCGATGGCTGTCGCGCCTGCCGTTTCGCTGGCGCCTGCTTGGCCTGGCGTGGCTGTGCTTCGCATTCCTGGTCGCCACCCGAATTCACGGATCTTCAATTGCCCTGTCAGCCAAGCTGTGGGCTCCCAAGGATTGGAACCGGCACTTTCTCGCGCAGCCCATCCTGGACGCTCTCGGCAGCAGGGCCGATCCGTACCGAGCGATCCTGATGGCCGAGCCGCGCGAGATTCGCAGCGATGAGTTCGCCATCGAAACCTTGTGGGCCATGGCGCAGTTCACGCACGAGCCGCGCTTCCCCGTGCGCAACGGAAATATCGGCAATGGGCAGAACATGCTGCTGGTGTCGTGGGTCCCGGTGGCCCATCCGGTCAGCATCGTGCGGCCGGTGACCTGGGGCTATCTCCTGTTCGGCCCGGCTGCGGGCCTGGCCTGGTACTGGTGGTTCTCACCTTTCTTCTGCTTCAGCACTGTGTTTCTGGCGCTGAGGATCATTCTACGCGGCCACGACTTCCTGTCTGCGTTCGGCGCGCTGTGGTTCTGCTCATCCGCCTACCTGGTCTGCTGGGGCCATTTTCCCGCCTACACCGTCGGATTTGCAGCCATGGGCATGGTGGCGGTCTATCACCTGGTCACGACACGCACTCTGCGCGGGGCTCTGCTGGCGGGACTGGCAGCCGGCTACGCCGCAGCGGGATTTGTGCTGCAGATGTACCCGCCCTGGATGGTGCCGCTCGCCTACACCTTCGCGGCTGTCCTGGTGGGCTTGTTCGTCCGGGATCGACTGTGGAAACAGATCATCCCGCGCGACCTCGCGTGCGGCCTTGGCCTGGCGGCGGTCCTGGCGGGGGTGATCGTCGTGGTGTTCTTCCTGGCCGTGCAGCCCGAGCTCCAGGCTCTCACGAACAGCGCGTATCCGGGGCAACGCCGCCTCAACGGAGGCGACCTGTCGTTGACCCGCCTCTTCGGCGGCCTGTACAACTGGCACTCCATCCGCCTGCCCATGGCGGAGGACATGAATCCCAGCGAGTGGGCTGGCTTCATCCTGTTCTTGCCAACCATCCTGTTCGCCGTCGTGCTGTGCAGACGCGTGCGACGCCGCCTGGATGCAGTGGGCTGGGCCATGCTGGGACTGGGTTTCGCCCAGGTGCTGTACGGCGTATTCCACATTCCGCAGTGGCTGGCCGACGTGACCTTGTGGTCGCGCGTGCAGGCTTTCCGGGGCCAGTTGACCTTGGGTTTCGTGTCCATCGTGCTGACGCTCATGATGCTCGCGCCGGAAATGCGCCCGCAGCGCCCCGATCGGCGCGAGCGGATCGAGATCGCCGTCGTGGTTCTGGGAACCGCCGGGTTCTTCCTGTGGGTCGGGGCATCGCTGCAGAATTGGGAAAAGATCTTCGGCCAGGCCGGCTCCTTCTCGCTGCCAGCCCTGCTTGCGCCGGCCGGCGCGACCCTGGGCGCGTTGCTGCTTCTGCTGGGGCGTGCCCGGGCCTTCGCCGGATTGCTCATCCCCGGCCTGCTCGCCATCGCCGGGAATTTCAATCCCCTTTCGGTTTCCTTCGCATCCATTGAAGACAGCGATCTGCGCCAGGCGGTGAAGGCGGTGGCCGATCGGGATCGCCGGGAGGGCCGCAGCGGCATCTGGCTCGCCAGCGGCAGTCTGCAGGAACCGGTGCTGGGAACGCTGGTCACGGTTATGGGGGGCCATGCGCTCACCGGCGTCTTCTTTCATCCCCAGTTGTCGCTGTGGCACCAGTTGGATCCGGAGAGGAAATTCGAATTCGTCTACAATCGCTACGCCGAAATTTTCTACTTCCAGTTGCCGTTCGGATATCCGAAGTCTACCTTCGTCCTCAACAACCACGGGTCCTTCTGGCTGGCGGTGGCGCCTGACAATCCACTCCTGATCAAGATGGGGGTCCGCCATGCGCTCACCTTCGAGCGGGACGTCTACACTAAGGCGCCGCCTTGTGAACTTGTGCAGGAGTCGGCCGACAAGCGTTTCCGCATCTGGAACCTGCCCGGCGCGACGTCCGTTCAATGAGCCTTGTCGAACCCAAAGGGCGCCATGGGTAGAATGCCTTCTGTGGCCCACAAACGCCCTGCCGGACACAGTCTCGGCGCTCAGGGGTCTGGTGTCCTGCGTTTCTCGCGACAGCCCAGCCCACTCTTGCTTGCACTGCCGCTTGTTCTCGCGGCAGGGGCATACGCGCGCGTGCTGGGCGGCGGTTTTGTCTTTGACGACCGCACCACCGCGCTCAGCCCGGCTGTGAAGAATCTCGCGGCCCAGGCGCGCGCGCTCTTTCCGGCGCTCCTTCATGGCGGACGCCCTGTCGTCGACCTTAGCCTTGCGATGAACTACGCCGCCAGCGGGGCCGACGCGTGGGGCTACCATGCGGTGAACATCGCCATCCATCTCGCCACCGTGCTGCTCGTGTTCGCCTTCACGTTGCGGACGTTCCAACTCGCGGGCGTATCGCGCGTGCGCGGGCCCGCCCTCGCCGTGGCCGGGATCTTTGCCCTGCACCCCCTGCACAGCCAGGCCGTCAGCTACGTATCCCAGCGAGCGGAGTCTCTCGCCTCGGCGTTCTACTTGACCACGTTTCTCCTGCTGCTCGCAGCCGAACGTGTTGCGCGCAGTCCGGGCCGCACGCTCTTGCTGATCAGCGCCTATTGCGTGTTCCTTCTCGGGCTCGGGACGAAGCAGATCGTGGTGACCCTGCCTGTGGCCTACCTGTTGCTCGCCCTAGCGGTGCCCGAGAAGAGCCAGGCGGCCCCGCGGGTCTCCTGGCCGAAGCGGCTGGTCGTGCTGGCGCCGTTCGTCGCCACCGCTGGCTGGTACGTGCGCCTACTCCTGGTTTCGGTCGAGGGTCATCTAGACGTGGGCGCAGCGGTTCCGGGCATGACCTGGTGGACCTACTTCCTCACGCAATGGAAGGTGCTGCTCATCTATCTTCGCCTTGTTTTCTGGCCGGCAGGACAATGTCTGGACTGGCGCTATCCCGTCACGACCCACCTTGATGCCGGCACGATCTTGGCCGCGGTTGCACTGGCGGTCATCGCTGGCGGAGCCGTGGCAGTCCTCTGGCGGTTTCGCGACAAGGCTGGCGAAGACGCGGCAGCCGCCAGGATTGCCGGGTTCGGCGTGCTGTGGTTCTTCCTCTTGCTCGCGCCGACATCGAGCTTCGTCCCAATCGCCGACCCCCTATTTGAGCACAGGGTGTATCTCGCGTCCTGGGGCATCTTCGCCGCAGTCGTAGTGCTGCTGGGACGCGCTCTGGCCCGGCTCGGCGAAAAACAGAAGATCGTGGGTGCGTTGCTGGTCGGCGCTTTGTGGTTCACGCTGGCCCTGTGCCTGCGCAGTCGAAACGGGGTGTGGGAGGATCCCATCGTTCTGTGGAGTGACGTGGTTGCCAAGGCCCCGGGGAACGTGCGCGCCCATGTCCAGCTCGCAGCCGCCCACCAGGCGCGCGGTGACCTGGAGCGGGCTGCCGCGGAGTACGGGCGTGCACTGCATGTCGTTGAGCCGGACGACATCCACTACCAGGTGCAAGCCCGTCTGGGGCTCGGTGCTGTGCTGGTGGATCTGGGCCGCGTGGACGAAGGGATCGCGATGATCGAAAGCGCTCTCACGCGCGACCCGACGAACCCGGAAATCCTTGCGAGCCTTGCCGAGGCGTGGTGGCACCACGGCGATCAGGCCCGGGCCGAGTCCTTCGCCGAGCGCGCGGTGGCGGTGAAGCCAGGCCTCGGGAACGCGCTTCTGGTCCTGGGCGCCGCGCGGAAGGCCCGCGGGGATATCGAGGGTGCCGTGGACGCGCTGACTCGCGCGGTGAGGGCCGATCCCGACGGCGCCATCTCACGCCTCAACCTCGCCAGTGCGGACGCGAAGCTCGGGCGAACCGGGGAAGCCTGCGGAGTCTGGCGCGATGTTCTCCATCTTCCGGCCGCCCTACCCGAGGAGCGAGCGCGCGCGTCCCGTGAAGCGGCTATCTCTGGATGTCCAGGATTCTAGGACTACGGCGCGCGGCAGTGGGATCTTCGACAGGGCTGACCATCGGAAGATCCGCTGGTCCGCCGCGCGGCGATTCGGGCAAAGGCTATGTTGTGGCGTAGTTGGCCGATTCGACGGCGCCGTCGGAATTCCGTCGCCAAGCCTGTCAGTTTTCCGTCGCTGAGAGAAGGCTGCGGAAAGAGTCTATTTTCATACAAATTGTAAGCTTAATTTCTAAATATGCGCTGTTAGTGATCCGAACTTCCTTCTGTGACCGCTGGATCGCAGTTCAGCAACAGAACCAACGCAACGATTTGCGCTGCACCTCGCGACAGGAGGAATCGGACCATGCCCCAGTCGTTCGCCCTTCGTACAACTGCTCTGTTGGCCCCGTTGTTCGTCGCCACCCTGGGCTGTGAAGGTCAGCCGTCGACAGAAAGCCCGACCTCGCCTGCGACTAGCCCCCAGCCTCTCGCGGCAGCCGCCGTCCCGAATGAAGGCAATGCTCAGGTTGAAATCGTGGTCAACGCCCCACCGCGAGTCGACGCCATGACGAGTTCAACGGGAAATGTGGCGAGCAACTCTCCTCTCACCTTGCAGGTCACGGCCAGCGATCCTGACCACGACCCACTTGGCTTCGCCTGGGCCAGCACCTGTCCTGGCACGTTCAATCGAGCGGATCGGGCTCAGGTGACATTCATCACCGGCACTCTGGCCACGGGCGCGGATTGCGCTTTCCAGGTTTTGGTGAGCGACGGCCATGGCGGAACCGCCACAGGCACGCTGGTTCTGTCGGCCGCCGTGCCGGTGATTAACGTCGCACCTGCCATGGGCATCGTCTACCAGTCGACCGACGCCGCCGATGTTTCGCAAGTAGTCCTGTTGCACGCCAGCGCCACCGATCCAGAAGGGCAAGCACTGACATGGACCTGGAAGGCCAGCGCCGGCGCGTTCTCGGATCAAGTCGACCAGGCTGGCGTCAGCGACGTGAACTGGACCGCACCCGCGAGCCCTGGCGTTCGCTGCACCATCACCGCGACCGCCACGGATCCAGGCGGCACCAGCTCATCCTGGATTTTCACGGTCCAGGTGGGCGGCTGACCGAAAGCAGACGGCCTCCGCCTGCGGTCGACCCCGTCAAATCCCGGCCCAGTACCGACGCACGACCTGAGCGCCCATGCTACCGGTTTCCCTAGAAGCACTGATGATAAGTCCAGGCGAGGACTGGCCGGCAAGGCGCTGCCAGGCGAGGAGTCCCGCGGCGTGACGAGGGGTCAGTGTCGACGACATCTTCATCTCGACGGGGAGCAGCTTGCCGCCGCGGTCGATGAGCAGATCGACCTCCAGCCCGGCCACTGCGCGCCAGTAGTAGAGACAGTCGCGCACACCGTAGGCGTCAATGGTCTTCTTGAAGTTGGACACCACCGCGGTTTCAAACAGCGCCCCTGCCATCGGGCCATCGAGCACATGCTGGGCGGACTGCAGACCAACTAGATAACACACCAGACCGGTGTCCATGAAATACAGCTTGGGCGCTTTGATCACGCGCTTGCCAAAATTGTGGTGAAAGGGCGGCAGCAATGACACGATCGAGCTGGCCTCCAAAAGCGAGATCCATGAACGAATGGTTGGAATGGTCAGGCCGAGCTCTTTGGCCAGCGAAGCCTGGTTGAGCTCCTGGGCCGTGCGCGCGGCGAGCAGCTTGAGGAAACGCTGGAAATCGTACAGGTTGGCCTCGCGGATGTTTCCCCGCACGTCGCGGTCGAGATAGGCTTGGACGTACGAGGGATACCAAAGCTCGGCGGTGAGGTTCTTTCGTCGCCAGACCGCGGGATAGCAACCCTTGAGCAGCCAGGCGCCCAAGTTCGGCGCTCGCGCGGGGTCGTTTGGGCGTTTGTCAAGCAGCGCATCGAGATATGCATCCCAGGTTTTGGCGGAAGGGCGCCGGTCTTGACACTCGGCAAAGGTGAACGGGTGCAAGTTCACGATGGCGGCGCGGCCGGCCAGCGACTCGCTGACGTTTTTCATGACCGAAAAGCGCTGGGATCCCGTAATGACCCAACGGCCGGGACGCGGATCTCGTTCGATGCGGGCCTTGATTGAGGGCAGCAAGCCCGGAGCGTTTTGGATTTCGTCGAGGATGACCGGGGCCGGGTGGCGATCCAGAAAACCGATGGGATCGCCTTCGGCAAAGCTGCGCTGATCCAAATCGTCGAGCAGAACGTAGGCGTGGCTTTGCGCCAACAGGTGGCGGAGTAGGGTGGTTTTTCCCGACTGCCGGGGACCGCTGAGGACGAGGGCCGGAAACGCGCCAAGGCTTCGTCGTAGGTGGGATTCGGCAAGGCGCGGAACGTAGACCACGGTATTGACCAATATAAACTACAACTTTATATCGGTCAACCTGGACGATTGTCCAACGGGTCCTGGTCGGCCCCACGCAGCTCGTTCCCTACGGCCCGCTGGTGTCCCCACCTTGGGGACGACCGCACGCCGCCCCTAGGCAGAAGTTGTAGGATGATTGCAGATTCGACACGGGGCTGGTGGCGGTCACGGTGACGAGATCGCTGCCGGCATCTGGTTCGCCGTCGGGGACCGTCCACGTGGCTGCGGTGGCAAAAGCCGCGTCCAGGCCCAGCGAGACAGGATCCCCCGCAACCGGGGCCGCGCCCGATGAGGCGGACCAGGCAAAATTCAATTGCCCGCCAGCAGGATCGGACGCGATGGCCGCGAAGGTCACGAGGCTCCCAGCGGTGGCAATGTCCCGTGATTGATAGGCAATGCCAAAAATCGGCGTTACTTGCACGACCAAGGGAGGCGTGACGGCCAGGGTCAGATTGGCCGTGGAAATGTTTCTGACGAACTTCGTGCCCGGCCAGTACCCATCGCTTACCGCCACCAGGAAAGTGCAGGAGATGGTGCCCGCCGCTGTGCTACTGACGGTGAATAGGGTCGAAGCCTCGGTCGGGTTTGCGAATTGGACTGTGCAGGGAGAATCGGACGGCACGGTCCAAGAGTAGCTCAAAGTGTCGTCCTCCGGATCCGTGGCCATAACGGCCATTACGCCGCTGGTCGGGCCGTCCATGGAGATCTGGCCGGGGTCAGCGATGAGGACACTGATGATCGGAGCGCCGTTGAAAACAGCCGAGACCCTGGCGCTCCCGACTCCACCCGCGTTGCTCGTCACGCTGACCACGAAGACAGCACTGTTGGCAAGGCCAAAGACGTCCTTGACCACGACAGTGATCGAGCATTTTTCTTCTGCCTGTGGAGCCATCCAGGTAGCCATGGACTCAGAAGGATGGGCGAAATCCGTCCCTGGCACTGTGTTGACATCGGATATCGCGCCACACGCTGTTGCGGGAGCCCAACTGAAGACCAGGGTCGCGGTTTGCCCCGGATCCAGATCGTGCGCCGTGGCCCCGACCGTGATGTGACCCCCAGGCGTGACTGAATCGGCAGACAACGTGATTGCATCGATAAGTGGGCTGGAATTGTGGAAAGGCGAGGGCTGGTTGATCTCGTTGAGGTAAATGATAACAGTGGTTGTCTGACCCTTGCTGATGACCACCCCGGCCGCCATCCCGTGCGCGACCAGTTTGCCGCCGACCCCAAACGCCTCGGCCGTAAACACGTAGTCAGCCGCCACGGCCAAATTGCTCAGGACGGAGGAGAACTGGTCGCCCTTGGCTGCCAGCACGACTTTCAAGGGGCTGGAAAGCACGCTGGAGGATTGTACTGTCAGTCTCACTTCGATCACGGCCAACGCGGTCAATGCGTGCGCCGTGACCGCCGCCGCTCCGCGGTCCGGGGAGGACGACCGGCAGGCGAAGAATGGCGATGCGCCAAGCGCGATCAGCAGCGCCACCGCAGCCAGAATACGTGAAATGGACTCCGGCAGGGGCATCTTCTACTGGGCCACACGGGTGGGAATCTTGCCCGGGTAGTTTGAACCGATGCCCAACTGACCCGCCGAATTGTCGCCCCAGCACCACAGCGAGCCACCCGTGGCAAGCGCGCAGGTGTGGGTGACGCCTGCGGCCACTATGGCCCAGGTCTGACCGGAACCAACGACAGCAACAGGCGTGCTCTTCGAATCGAGGGTATTGTCCCCCAGTTGGCCCGAATCGTTGAGGCCCCAGCACCAGAGAGTTCCGTCCAGCATGAGGGCACAGGTGTGGGACTGACCAGCCGACACGCTCTGCCAGGTGGTGCCGGCGACCTGCACCGGATCGCTGGTCTGCGAGGTAGGGAGCACAGGAATGCTGTCGCTCCCCAGTTGGCCGGAGAGGTTGCCACCCCAGCACCAAAGCGTTCCATCCGTCTTGGTGGCGCAGGTGTGGTACAAGCCAGTCGTCACCTGTTTCCAGGTCGTACCGCCAACCTGAACCGGTGTCCACGCGAGCTGCGACGTGGTACCAGCCTCCAGATTGGCATTGAGGCCCCAGCACCAGAGGGTTCCGTCGGTCTTCACGGCACAGCTGTGCAGGTAGTTGGTACTGACCTGGCTCCAGCCTTGCCCGGCGAGCGAGACCGGGACGGCACTCGAGTTCGTGTCACCGGTTCCGAGCGTGCCATTGGTATTGTCACCCCAGCACCAGAGCGTCCCGTCCTGCTTGATGGCACAGGTTTGATAAATGCCGGTCGCCACACTTTGCCAAGGCCCCCCGGGCACAGCCGCCTGGCCCCTCCCAGACGCTGGAGTCGCCCCCAGTTGACCTGACCTATTGAGGCCCCAGCAGGAAAGAGCGGCCTGGTTGTCAATTCCGCAGCAATGATTCTGTCCGCAGGCCACCTGATTCCAGACGGCGCCCGCCTCCACTGCGACCGGGGTCAGGCGGTTGAAGGTGCTGGGCAACAGGAGTTGACCATAGGTGTTGCCGCCCCAGCACCAAAGACTGGTGTCCGAGCGAATCGCGCAGGTGCTCTGCCCGCCCACAGCCACCTGGACAAAGGGGACGCCACTACCCGCTGCGGCCACTTCCGGCAGGCTGTTGGTCCCGGAGTCGGCCTCGTCGGTCTGACCGCCATCGACGGACGCAGAAGATCCCGGCGTGTTGGGAAGCACGGCCAATTGCACCGACAGGTCGATCCGCCCGCCCACGACGATCTGGCCGCTGGCTGTGCCAGAACCCACTCGGGTGTACTTGTTGTCCAGCGCCTCGACCTGCACTTGGATGGATCCACTGTGCCGGCCAGACAAGACCAACACGGTCGAGCTGGGAAAACCGAGTTCGGCGGAAGCGGCCTCGGGTACAATCTTCTGGAACTCGGGGGTGCCCGGGTTGATGACGGTCACGCGAAGCTGGTAGACCCTGGGAACGTCGCAGTTCACGTCTGTGCGAAGCACCACATACGAGTCCTTTGCCGGCTGGCACGAAAGGGCGCATGCAACGACCGCTGCCGTGAAAAGAATGGTCGGGCGCGAAATCACGGCGAAACCTTGATCGCTCCGTAGGTGGAAGAGGGAACCTGGTTCTCGGGACGGGTGAACCACCAGGCTGCAGCGCCGCCCGCAGCCAGCGCGACCCCTACCGACGTCCAGAACCACCACTTGCTGTAAATGTGGCTGGGTGGCGGCGGCTCGTTCTCCTTCGATGAAAGCGTCAGGGCCGGTGATGGAGGCGGTGGTGGTGGCAATGGCGCCAGCGCGATGGGCGGCGGCTCGACGGCGGCTGGCGCCGGTTCGGCCTTCTGCTCCGCCACCGGCGCTGGCTCGACCTCAGCCGCCGCAACCGGAGCCGGCGCAGTCATCAAATTGTCCAGTTGCTTTTCTTGAGCGGGTCGCGCCGCCGGCCGATTGAGCAGGCACGAGGTAGCGGTAATTGCCTCGATCTCTGCCGTAGCTCGCTCCAACTGCGTTCGGTACTTGGGCATCGAGCCAGCCGCACGGAGAAATGAGCTGTATGAAGCCAGCGCCTTGTCCGGCTGGCCAGCCAGTCTGTGGGCCTGGCCCAGGCTGAAGAGTAGACTCGGATCCTGGGTCAAGGTGTAGGCCTGCGAGAGATGCTCGATGGCCTCTTCGTAGCGGCCCAAGTTGAGCGCAACGATGCCCTTGGCGCGCTCGGCCTTCGCGACCGGATCCTCGCCCTTGCCCCTGGCCAGCAGCGAGGGGCTCGGAATCACGAGCAGCAGCGCCACAGCGAGGGGCGGGAACCGCAGCAACCGACGACAGCGACACATGAAAGGTGACCTCCGCAATGCGAAAGAGAATATCAAGCGGACCATCGGTCAGATCAAGGGAGGATCGCGTCTGTGACAGGACTGTCACATGGCCTTTGCACAGTATTAACAATTCCGTTCCCGTTTGCCTCATTGACCGGGGAGTGTGAAGCGAGAGGTTCCCGTCGGTGAGCCTGGCCAACACTGCGCAAGCGGCGTCGGCGTTTGCAAGAGCGTCAGTCGGGTGTTGCGAAGGGTTGGCAAAGCCCTCACACACATCCTGCTTGCAACCTGCTATTCAACGTGCCGCCGGAAGAGGGGAGCGGCCAAGGAGGCGCGCGACCGAGCCGGCGCAAGAGAACGGACTTCAAAGGAGGCAGCAAATGTCAACAGCATGGACTCGCATCGCAAGGATGCTCGGGATGGCCATCCCGACATCGATCGCCGTGATGGCGATGGGAAGCGGCGCCGCCTGGGCGCAGACAACTTGGAAAATCGAAGGTTCGGACACACTCACTTCGGTGATCAAAGATGCGATCACCCTGTCTGGTGCGCGTCTGACGTACGGCAACCCCGGCTCGGGGCAAGCAGAGAAGGACATGCAGGGGATTGGTAACTACCTTGAGGGTATCGGCCCCATGTCGCGTAACTTCACGGCTTCCGTTCTTGCAGCTCACACGCTTTGGCAGCCCACGTCGCCAGATCAAGTCCTGTGCCTCGATGCCGCCGTATTGACGGTGAGGACCAAGAACCCGCACCTCACCAACATTTCCGTCACACCCCCGAACGGAACAAATCCGGTCCCGATCAGCGACCTCGCGATCATCCTGAGCGGCTATCCCAAGGGGTGCTGGGGTTCGGCTCCTGCGGCTTGCAATGTCCTCTATGGCGCCGCCCTTCCCACCCCGATAGCCAACGTGAACATGAGCACCGGTACCACGCAAGAGTGCGCGCACCCGGAGCGTCTGGCGGCTCTGCAGCGACTCACCTCCTCTGCGACCCTGAACCGCATCGACCATATCTTCCGCCGCGACGACAAGTCAGGCACCCAGGACACCTGGCGTGAGTGGTTGCAGTTCACCAACTGGTGCAACGGCAAGTCCGAAGGCAACACCAACGCCATCGGCAGCAACATGAAGAATGAGGACCTGGATCCCATTCGCCGTCCGTGCGAGGGTGGAAACTGGGTTCTTCGGGATCCCAACCATCCCTACAATGATCCCAACAACCCGTATGTCAGTGGCGACAAGCAGGTCACCAAGTGCACGTACTACCCGCTGGCCAAGACCTGCAACGCGAACGACCCGGACATCGGCCCCGGCACGGTGGGAGGGGACTATACGGCCCCTGACCCCACCGACCAGACCAAGACGGTGACCAACCCCTACGGCGTGATCAGGTGCTCGCAGGGTCTGGTTGTGGCCCTTTCGGAGTCCGATGACTATACGAGTTCGTTGATCCCCCCTAATCCGGCTGCGTTGGACATCACCCAGTCGATCGGAAAGCGCGTGGCAGGCGCCCAATTTGACATGGGTCTGGCCGGCCTGGCCAGCAATGTGCTTGGCACTTCCGCCGTGAAGATCAATACTAATGCGCCCAGCCTCTCCAACATCCACAAGCAGACGTACCTGCTTTCGCGCCGGCTGTTCCTGCAACGGGCACTGGATGTGCAGGCCACGATAGCGGGCAGTCTTACGCTTGGGGGCCAGGATCGCGTGGACCAGGAGAACGTGCTCTATGATTGGACGGCGAATCACTGCAACGTAAACCCGCTCTGCCTCAAGTACGGCTTCGTGGCCACGCTTCAGGGCGCCGATGTCTCCCACCCTCTGGCCGACTGCAGTGACGCCTGCACCAACAGCAAGCAAAGTGGAAACGTCGGCGGCTGTGGAAGGGCCGACCCAGGTGTAGGCACGCCGAAGCAGTGCATTGGCGCCGAGGGTGAGGCCGCTCTTGCTTCTAGCAACGCCTATCCTTGCGTCGCAAACGGTAGCCTTCTAACGACTGGTTACTGTGCGCTTCTCCCGACGCTGACCACCGGCTATGAGTGCAACGTGGCCAATGCCAGTGTCAGTGGCCCCAACAAGTCGAGCTACCCGCCCGATGGCGCCGAAGGAACAGGAGCGGAGCCCAGTGTGAAGTGCGATACCGGAAGGTGCAACATTGACGGCACGCTTCTGACCGGCATCTGCTGCGACCCCACACTTACTCCCCCGGCCGCTGGCGCCTGCCCACTACCACTACTACCGTAGCAGCTTCCGAATTCAAGGGATGGGCGTTGCGAGTCGAGGTGGGGGCCTTGCCTCCCGCACAGCGGGAGGCAAGGCGGTGTGGGGTGGGAGACAGTCACCGGGGCAAGCAATTGCATGCGCGGTGTAGAGATAGACAACCTACTAGCGAGACAGACAAATGAGTCAAACAAAAGCAATGGAAACAGTTAGGCAAACTCAACAGTGTTCAAGGAGGTTCCAAATGCGACGTAATCAAATGACATGGATGGCGGCCGCGCTCGGCGCGGTCGCCCTCAGCGGCATGGTGAGCTGTGGCAAGAAGAGTGACGTGGGCGCGGCCTCGGTCAGCGTGAACGGGCAGAAACTGACCCTCGCCGACGTAACCTCGGTCATCCTCACCATTACGGGTGGGTCGCCGACCGCGATGCCCGCCCCGCTGGTTGTTCCCCTGGTGGGCGGCGGCGCCCAGTACACCGGATTGGTCAGCGACCTGCCCATCGGCACCGGCTACGTCTTCACGGCGTCGGCCAAGAACGGCACCACGGAAGTCTATGCGGGTGTCGCGAACGGCGTGATCATCACCAAGAACGCGACCGCCACCGTCATCATCGACATGAACCAGGTGGCTCCGGGCGTTGCGCTCTCCAACGAGGCCCCTGTGATCGACTCGCTCACCGCGAGCGCGCTCCTGGTCTCGCAGAACGACACGGTGACCATCAGGACCACCGCGCACGATCCGGACGTGGGTCAGACTGCGCATCTGACCGCAGTTTGGACCACGACCTGCGCCGGGAGCCTGAGCCCCCAGGTCGACACCACGGGCAGCGACAACGGGCTCGCGCCGCCGGCTACCATCTACACGGATGGCAGCTCGACAGTGATCTTCACCGCTCCCGCGGCTGATGGTCCCTGCAACGTGACCCTCACGGTAAAAGATGCCAGCAATCCCGCTAGCATACTGAACACCGTTGCCTCGCTCACCATCAACGTGAACTCCGCGGTCGCTACCGGCAATGCCAAGATCATTGCCAATCTCGACACCTACCCGGTGATCTCGGGCATCAATGCGACGCCCGTTCCCCTGGTGAAGGGTTCTGCGTCCACGTTGACCGTGACCGCGTCCGATTCGGACGGCGATCACCTCAACTACAAGTGGGCCGTGGCCCCCAATACGGTCGGTGGCGGCGTTTGCGTGGGGACCTTCGGCTCGGACACCGCAGCGAGCACCACCTTCACGCTGGACCCCAACTCGCCCCAGACCGAGTGCACCTTCAGCGTGATCGTGGATGACGGCCTGTACCCGGACGGCAAGGTCAAGGGTGGCGTGATCTCGAACCACCTCAGCCTGCCGGTCTCCGGCCCAGGCAACACCGCGGTGGGCGCGCCCATCTGTGGTTACGACTACCAGACGTCGGCCACCATCACGAGCGGCCAGGTTGTTGGCATTGCCTGGCAATGCAACCAGGGTTGCGCGGGCGGCACGATCAGCTTCTCTTCGAACCCGCCACTCGCCGCGGCGACCCCGGCTTCTCTCGGCCTCGATCCCGCCGTGTTCACTGCTGCTGGCACCTACACCGCCGCTGCCGGCGCTGAGGATGGCCCGACGGTCACCATCACGACAACCGCGACCTGCAGCTCTTCTGGCCTCTCGACGAACCACGTGTTCACCCTGGTTCCGCTCAACGGCGTCTGCAATGGCCAGCTGGATGGCACCAACTGCACGGCAACCGCCAACGCCAAGGACAAGTGCGTCCTGGCCGCGTCCTGCCTTGCGGGCAGTTGCCATGTCGACACCTCGAAGACCTGCGATCCGACTGGCGTCGCTCTGTGCCACGTCAACGCGTGCGTTTCGAATCCGAACGACCCGCAGGCGGGCCAGTGCGTGGTCAGCGCCCAGCTTGACACCACGCCCTGCAACGATGGCAAGGCCTGCACCGGCGCCGGCAACACCGACATCTGCACCGCTGGTGTCTGCAGCGGCGCTGCTGTGACCTGCACCCCGACCGGCAATCCCTGCATGGTTAACGCCTGCACCGAGCCGAACGGCTCTTGCGTGGCCGCCCCCGCGCCCGACACCACGGTCTGCAACGACCACAATGGCTGCACCGGCGCCAGCAACGGCACCATCGACACCTGCACCGCCGGCGTCTGCGGCGGCCCGGCCGTGGCTTGCGTGCCTTCGAGCGACGTCTGCACGTCGCTGACCGACACCACCCATAGCTGTGCCGCGGCGGTCTGCATGCAGGCCAACTACGCCGTCTCGGAAGACGTTCCTTTCATTGGGAACCTGGCAGTGGGCCCGACTGGCGAGGTGTGGACTGTGGGTAGCATCTTTGCGCCTGGGTGGAACTTCGGCAACGGCACGGTGCTCAACTCCTCGGGCGACTCTGACGCCTACCTGGTCAAGCTCGACCCGGCCACTGGGAAGGCCAGTACGACCACCCCGGCCGTGTTTGGCTTCGGCGACACCGGTCAAAACCCGCAGAGCGCTACCGCCGTGTCTGTTTCCCAGAGTGGGACCGTGAACATGATCGGCTCTTTCGTGGGCGAGATTGACTTCGACCCGACTCCGACCAACTACCTCATCGGAGGTACTTCGGCTACCGCTTTCTACGCCACGTTCGCCGCCGGGTCGACGGGGACCGTAGCCCCCACTTTTGTTGGAGCGCATGCCGTCGATATGGGCAATGGCTCCCTGGTTGCCACGGCCTCGAACCCGTTCATTACGGCCCCGAGCCTTGATTACTTTGCAATCTGCGGCAACGCCGACAAAGCCGTCCCGCTCTGGAACGTTACCGGGGCGGCAGGCAAGTCCCCGGCCGGCCTGCTCAGGCCGACCGCGGCGACCTACACTGGCACTGGCACACTGGATATCGTGGTGGCCGTGATCAAAGCATCCGACGGGTCGGTTGTCTGGGGCAAGCAGTTCGGAAAAGATGGCGACGAGACCTGCGAATCGGTGACCATCGACAACAACGGCGACGTGATCATCGCTGGTAACTATGGCGTCGGCACCTCCAATACGACGGTGGACTTCGGTGGTGGATCCCTTACCAACAAGCCTGCTTCTGGTAACGCTTACCTCTACGTTGCCAAGCTGGGCGGCGCCGACGGCCACTTCATAGCGGCCAATGGCTGGGGCTTGGGTGGTCGGTCGGACGGCAGTGGTCTGGCGGTCGATCCCAGCAACAACATCCTGCTGGCGGGGACGATTGGGGGTGGCGTCATCTTTGGCAGCGGCGTCAGCATCGCGAACGCCGGTCTGACCGACGCCTTCGTGGCGAAGTTCAGCTCGGCTTTGGCTCCTCTGTGGGCGAAGTCGTTCGGCGACAACGTGAAAGACCAGAGCGCAAACGCCGTTGCTTGCGATTCATCGGGCAACATCTACCTGGGTGGCTCGTACCAGGGCAGCCTGGGCTCGTTCATTGGCCTGAGCGTGCCCCTCAGCAGTGGTCCGAATGCGTGGACAGCCAAGCTGGCCCCCGATGGCTCGGCCCTCCAGTGTGCCGCGCAGTCCTACGGCGTCCCGGCTGGTACCGACAACATCACCACGATGGCCGTGGCTCGCACGGCGCCCGGTACCGAGGCCAATGCGCTGTTCTTCGGCGGCTCCTACGCGAGCAGCATGACGATCGGCAGCACGACCCTGAACACCGGCAGCGGCGGCAAGTTCGAGAGCTTTGTCGCTCGCCTGACCCCATAGCAGGTAGCACAGTAGTGGGCTGACCGATCTCGAGTTCGGCCAGTCAAGTCGAAGGGCGCCCAGAAATGGGCGCCCTTTTTCTTTGGTGCGCGTAGGCTGCTCTGCGACGGCATTGTCACGGAGATGTGACAAGAGCGCGCCTACGTGCATTTCTGTTGACCAGTGAATTCAGCCGCTGCTATAGGCACCCCAGGATGAAGCGGCCCGGAGGCGACCCATGAAGGACGCAAGGATTCTGGCAGTTTTTGGTATCTTGCTGATCGGCACAACGATGGCCGCTGGCTCTGACACATTTGCGCAGGGCGGGGGTCTTCAATGTAAGGACGTGTCGAACCCGGTTTTCATGGGCGGCACAACCGCGGTGTTGCCCGTGATTCGACACCTCGGCGCCAAGCTGAAGGCGGCCGGTGCTATCACTCTTCTGTGGAACGAGAACAGCGAAGGATGCTCGTCTGTGGCTCAGTTGGCTAACAAGCCAAACAACCTAGTCAGGCCCACCTTCTCCAGCTACGACGAGGTCGGCACCGGCCGCACCAGCACGATCGTGACCGCGAATTGCGCTGGAACCCTGGACCAAGTTCCGGACCTGGTCATCAACGACACCTTTTGGACGAGTTGCTATTATTCCTATGGCGGGACGACCTCGGGAGTGGCAACACCCTTGCCCTCGAGCCTCAAGGAGTTTTTTGGACCTGTGCAGGGCTTGGTTCCTATCGTGGCCAAGAGCTACCAATACTACTTCGACATCATGGCGGAGGAACTGCTGGACCTATACGTCTGCGGCGCAAGCGGGAAGATCCTGACCTTCCTCGATGATTCCTTCGTCTACAACTACGACGGCGAAACGAGCGGGATCCGCGAACTGTTTGCTCGGGGCATTGGTGCGCCGAACGGCTCTATTCTTACGGTGGGCTCTGGCAACAACAACATCAACGCCCAGACGATGATCCAATATGTATCCTCCACGATTTCGCCGAGTGCGACGATCGGGTACACCTCGACCGAGTTCTACGACGAGAGCCGCGCTTTGGTTAATGCGCTGAAGGTCCGCGGCGTGAATCAGCTCAAGGCCTATTGGCCTGATACCGACTCGACGAGCTTGGACAAGATCAACATCCGCGAGGGACGCTACACCATCCAAGGCGGCCTCAAGTTCGTGACTGAGGTCGATGCCAATGGCGTGCCCGTGAAGGCCAGAGCCAAGAAGATCATCGACTGGATGCAGGGGAATCCGGCAGCGGACCCGCTGCCTTTTGACGTCAACCAGGTATACGCCGAGCGGGGCGTGGTTCCCCAGTGTGCGATGCGGGTGACCAAGGATAGCGACCAGTCTTTGTTCAGGCACTACACCGACCCGGCGCCCTGCCATTGCAGCTTCGAGATGTTGGCCACGGGAACGACAAACTGCACACCTTGCTCGGCCTCATCGCCATGTGCAAAAGGCCAGTGCAGTCACGGATACTGCGAACAGTAGGCGGCCCACGAGAGGGAGAACTCAGTTATGTGCGGGCAAGTGACACGAGCGATTCTGACAGGCCTTCTGGGTGGCCTAGTGCTGGCTGGGTGTAGTTCGGGCGGCAAGTCGAAGGTGGACGGGCCTCCAGTACAGGTTTCAGACGCGGGGTCGCAGCCGGATGTTCCGTTCATCATGCAGGCAGAGGCTGGCACATCCACGCAGCCGGACGGTGACGACACAGACGACGCGGGATGCGACGAGGATGCCCATACCGAGGATTGGTGTATCAAGAACTGGTGGCCACCCAATGTCGGGGGCGGGACGCCTGTGACGCGGCAGGAACCTGTCGACTACAACACCTGCAAGTCGCGATGAGTGTGCCGTCGATGAAGCGTGAAGCGTCGGGGTTCGGCCCGCAGCAGTCGAGCCCCTGTGTGGCAGCGCTGCTGCTTGGACTGGTGGCCTACAGCGGCGCGGGCACCGCGCTCGCCCAGACCGGATCGGGAAGAAAGGCGAAGCCGGAGCCTGGGCCGGATCCGATTGCCGAGATCGAGAAGCTCAGGGCCGAGTTCGATCAAAAGCTCAAGGACCAGGAAGCTGCGGCCAAGGCGCGCGAAGAGGCGCTGCAAAAAGACCAAGCCGCAGCAGTTGAGGCCGCGCGGGACGAGGCGGACAAGCGCATGGCCGCGGATCGCAACGAGCGACAGGCCGAAGTTCTGCGCCTGCAAAAGGCGCTCGACGGGGCGGCTGCGCGCGAGGATGCGCGCGAGAAGAACGCGCCGCCCGCGGTGAAGGCGGGTATGGCCGGCGTGTCACTGTACAGCTATGTGCAGGCCGACTATCAAGTGCGCCAATCCTCCGAGGATCAGCTTGACCCCGTAAGCGGGCAGCCCCTGAATCAGGACCGGTTTCTTATTCGGCGCGCCCGCTTGGGCGTGACCCTGGATCGGCAATTCGGCGAGGGTCGGCTGGAGATCGACGGCAACACGGTGAACGGACCCCAGCTACGCCTGTTCGAGGTGGAAGCGTCCGCGAAATGGCCAGGCCGGGGCGACGGCGCCCCGCCCGTGGTCATGGGAACCATCGGCCTGTTCCGAATCCCGTTCGGGCGTGAAGTGCCGCAGGATGATCGCCGGCGCTTCTTCACGGAGCGAAGCACGGCAGCGCGGGCATTGTTTCCGGGCGAAGCCGATCTGGGCGCCAGGGTGGGCGGGGGCTGGCACTTTGTCCGGTATGTCCTGGCCCTGATGAACGGTCAGCCGCTCGGGGGCAATGGTTTCACCGGGCTCGACCCCAATCATCAGAAGGACATCGTTGGCCGTCTGGGTGTCGAGCAATCGCGGGGCCGGATCGATTTCGCAGGCGGAGTTTCCGGGCTGCGCGGAACGGGATTCCATCCGGGACCGACCGCGACCAAGCCGGCGCTTGTCTGGAACAATTCGAACGAGAACACCACCGTCGAGACAGACGAGATAAAAGGGAGCCCTGGTGTGGCCGCGGGGGCGTCGTCCAACTACACTCGCTTCGCTCTGGGCGCGGATCTGGCCTTGTCGGCGCGTCTGCCCTACCAACTGAAGACCAGCCTGGAGGCGGAGTTCTTTCTGGCCAACGACCTGGATCGGGGCGTCTTCCCCGCCGATCCAAAGGGAACCTTGGCCCGGAGCATGCGCGAACTCGGCTACTACCTGGCCTTGGTCCAGGAATTTGGGCGCTGGCGGCTAGGGGTGCGCTACGACTACTACAATCCCGATCAGGATTCGAACAAGAACGCCAGGGGCACCCCGGTCCCGACCGATGTGAGCTACTCCACCATCGCGGTGGCCGCGGCCTGCGTGGCGTCCTGGGGCAGGCTGATCGTCGAGTACGACCGCAACCAAAACCATTTGGGCATCGACACGTCAGGCATGCCCGCCAATCTGGGCGACAATGCCTTCCTGGTTCGCGGCGAGGTGAGTTTCTAATGAGGAGCGCAACCAGCCGTCTGCTGGCGGTCTGGGCTCTGTGTGCCTTGTCGGCACCTGCTTGCCAGTGGTCGTCGAATTCGTCCTCCGGCCTCAACTCGTTGATTCGCGTGCAAGACGCCCAAGCGATGCCCGGTTCTATCGCAGGACCACCCGACAATTGCCCTGCTACGGTGGTTCCGTTTCCCCGGAATTCCACGATCTTTCCCGGCGAGGTCAACAAGTCGATCAATGGTGATGTGGGGCCCGACGTGAACACGGTCGCGCTGGGCGTGGCCGGGGACAGTGCGTACTGGCTGGTGCCTGCCCTCATCACACCTTCGGGGGATCCTCACACGTCTAGCTTCACTGCCAGCCTGTCGTTGTCGCCCGCGCTGGCAACCAGCCCGCTGCTGCAGCCCGACCCGAATGACCCGTCGACGCTTGTGCTTCCCCTATCTCTCCGCGCGGTCAACCCGGCGGGGAACTTCGGATCAGCGGCGATTCAGTCGCTCGTCATGGGCCCGCAGCGCATTGATGGCACGCTGGTTGTCGCGCTTGACTGGAGCGCGCCGGTCGACCTGGATCTACACGTGCAGACTCCGCTCCTGGCCCCAAACGATGCGGGCGTGGTGACCGTCTGGGCCAAGGCGCGCAGCGCGGAGCCCAAGACCCCGGATGGCGGCGCAGATGGCGTGCTGGATTTCGATTCCAACGAGGGTTGCCAGATCGATGGGCTCGACCGTGAGAACGTGGTGTGGACTTGGCAGCCGCCCTCGGGCCACTACATCGTGCGGGTGGACGCCTTTTCCCTGTGTGGACAGACGTCGGCTGCGTGGCACGCCATTGCCTATACCCCGCAGGCGACCCTGGGAGAAGCCTCGGGCGTGCTTACCGGCGCCGCCACCCGCGAGGCGCCCACCGCGGGCGCCGGCCTCACCGCCTTCGAGTTCGACTACTTCTAGGTTCCGAAACTATGCGTTTCTTCGCAGTCGCCGCTGCCTTTGTCCTCGCGGCTGGGATTTCCCTGACGGCGCGGGGCCAGTCTCCCCCGAGCGAGGCCGGGGAAGCGGCCAAGGGCTTGCGGCCACCCAAGCTGAGGAAGTTCGTCGAGGCGGTTTACCCCGAAGACAAGCGTGCCGCCGGCACGGGCGCCAAGGTGGTGCTTTCCATCGAAGTGGAAGACTCGGGGCGGGTGGGCGAGGTGGAGGTGGTGGTGCCTGCTGGTCCTGACTTTGACGCGGCGGCGGTGACGGCGGCCCGGCAGTTCGAGTTCGAGCCCGCCACCTTGGACGGCACGCCAGTGCCGGTGAAGATCCAGTATGCATACAAGTTTGTGGTCAAGGAAGTGCTGGTGCCCGTGGGCCCGCAGGTCAACTTCGAGGGCGTGGTGCTGGATCGCTTTAGCAAGGCTCCCTCGCGCGGGGTCAAGGTCAGGATCGTGGATCAAGGGGTCGAGGCGTCTACCGACCAGGATGGTGCCTTTGCCTTCACCGATGTGCCGCCCGGCCCGCATGTGATCGAGCTGTCATCGCGCGAGCTGGTGACCATCAAGACCGAAGAAATCATCACCAAGGGCAAGAAGAAGTCGGTCAAGTACATGGTCGAGGCCAAAGAGGCGGACGTGGACGAGGAAGCCGTGGTGCGAGCTCCGCGCATCAGAAAGGAAGTTGTCGAGACGCGGGTGCGCACGGAGGAGGCCAAGCGCGTCCCCGGCACCCAGGGCGACACGCTCAAGGTGGTGCAGAACCTGCCCGGCGTGGGTCGATCCGCTTTCGGTTCCGGCGCGCTCATCGTGTGGGGATCGGCGCCGCAGGACACGCGGGTCAACGTCGACGGGGTCGAGATCCCGGTGCTGTACCACGTGGGTGGTATGCGCTCGACCATTAACTCGGACCTGGTGCGTTCCATCGATCTGTCACCGGGCTCGTACGGGGCGGACTATGGCCGCGGGCTGGGCGGGCTGGTGCGCATAGAGCTGCAAGATCCCGGGCGCGAGGGCGTGCACGGCTACGTGGCTTCGGATGTGATGGACGTCTCGGGCATGGTCAGGGCGGCCATCACGCCCAATCTTCGACTGGCTGTGGCCGGCCGCCAGGGCTATCTCGACCAGACGCTGAAGGCCGCCGTGTCCAAGGACGTAGGCGACTTCTTTCCCATTCCTCGCTACGACGACTATCAAGTGCGGGCTTCGGCGACGCTGGGCAAGGACGAGGAGCTGTCCGCGACGTTTCTGGCATCGGACGATCATCTGCGCCGTGCCGTTCCTTCGTCCGATCCCATGGAAGTCAAGACCCAGGACCAGAATCTGCTCTACCGGCGTTTCATCGTTCGCTACACGCGCCTGTTTGCCGACGGTTCTAGCATTGTCGTCACGCCCTCTTTGGGATACGACGACAACCAGCAGCAGTGGAACTTCGGCGGCACGCCCATGTTGCTGGACACCAGCGCCTGGCAGTATGCGCTGCGCGCCTCGTACCGGCGCCGGGTGGCAGACAAGGTCGTGCTTTCCATGGGCCTGGATTTCCAAGGGCGCAACAGCACGTCTGACCGTGTTGGATCCCTGGAACTGCCGGCCCGCGAAGGCGACATCACGGTTTTCGGCCAGTCGCCCGGGACCGATCTGGCGTCCGATCACTGGAAGGTCAATCTACTGTCGGCCGCGCCCTATGTTTTTGCAGAGATCAACCTGGGCCGCTGGACCTTGACGCCTGGATTCCGGCTCGAGCCAACGTTGATCGACGGCAGCCTGCGGATTCCCCACACCTACCAGGCTCCGGACATCGGCTACCGTCGCCTGGATCTGACCCGGAATCCATACTTCGGGCCACTGAACTGGCTGCCCAATCCAAGACTGTCGATCGCCTACCGGGCCACCCACAAGCTGACCTTCACAGCAGGCGCCGGAATCTACGGCCAGCCACCTGCGGTCGAGGATCTCAGCCCGGTCTTCGGCAATCCGAAGCTCTCCAGCTCGTCCGCGATTCACGTCAGCGGCGGAGCCTCGTACAAACTGACGGGAACCCTGTCCTTGGAGACCGTGGCTTTTTACAAGCGGCTCTACGACCTGGTAGCGCGCAGTGGACTGCCCTCGCCGCCCTTGAGCCAGTCGCTGCAGCAGTCCGGGATCGGTCGCAGTTATGGCGGGCAGGTGCTGTTGCGCCAGGAGCTGACCAAGGGGTTCTTCGGCTGGCTCAGCTACTCTCTCATCCGCAGCGAGCGCAAGGATCGGCCGGACAGCAACTGGCGTCTGTTTGACTACGACCAGACGCACGTGCTCGCGCTGCTGGCCAGCTACGAGATCACCCGCGGCTTCCAGGCTGGGGCGCGCTTCCGCTACACCATGGGCGCGCCGCGAACGCCAGTGTTGGGCGCCTACTTCAACGCCACTGCCCAGCAGTACGAGCCCATCTTCGGCGCACAGAATTCGATCCGTATCCCCGCCTTCTATTCGCTTGACCTGCGGGTGGAAAAGGCCTTCGTGTATCGGCGCCTTAAGTTCAACGTATTTGCCGATGTGCAGAATGTAACCAATCGCAAGAGCCCAGAGGAGATTATCTATAGTGCCGACTACAGCCAGCGGGGCTACATCAACGGGCTACCAGTCTTGCCTGTGGTTGGGTTGCGAATGGAGTTCTGATGAAAACCATGAGCATCAGAGCCTTGCTGCTCTTCGTTCTGGTTCCTGCCTGCAAGCCGCAGGTCGGTTCGCCCATTTCCCTGATCAGCGGACCGGCGATTCTGGCGGTGAAAGGCGAGCCCGCAGAGGTCGATCCCAAGGCCGCGGATCCGACCGTGCACTACGAGGCACTGGCCGTCGATTTGGACGGCCGCGTACCCGGGCCGACCGCCGATATCACGTCGCCCCTGCTCTGGGCCACGTGCAACCAACCCAAGCCACCGACCGAGAGCAACTCGGTGAGTTCCGCCTGCCTGGACCAGAATGCCTTGCCCGGCACGGCAGGGGATTCGCCCGATACCTACTCTGCACCAGCTCCGTCGGACTCTTGCACCCTGTTCGGTCCGCTGCCACCGCCGCCGATTGGGGACCAGCCACCCATCCGGCCGCGGGATCCCGACGTCACGGGCGGATACTACTTGCCCGTGCGGTTGAGCTTGCCGGTCCCTGAGAACCTGCGTCGTGTTGGCATGGCTACCGAGGATTCGATCGTCGGTTTCCAGCTGCAGCGCATCTACTGCGGCCTAGCCAATGCCGGGGGCGGATTCATAGCCCAGTACACAAAGGACTACACGCTCAACCAGAACCCCGTGATTGCCTCGTTGACGTTGCAGCGGCCCGGTGCCGATCCGGTCGAGGTGCCCCCGGTCTCAGCCGGGGGCGCGCCGTTCCCAGTTGCGGCTGGGCAGACGGTCTCGTTGAGGGCTAGCTGGCCAGCCGACTCGGTGGAGAGTTACCCCGCTTTGGATGTGCTCACTCAAACGCTTGTCACTCATAACGAAGCCATGCGGGTTTCCTGGTACGCGACGGCAGGTTCTTTTGAACACGACATCACCGGCCGGAGCGAATTTGAAAACACAACAACCTTCGCCGAGAACACCTGGACACCCGGCGCTCCAGGCCAGGTTCCGGTCCATATGTGGGTCGTGCTGCACGACAGCCGCGGCGGCACCGATTTCGCCAGCTACGACCTTGAAGTTACGCCCTGACGGCACTCTGTAAGTGAACGAATTGTGACAACTCATGCCTGGAGACGTAGCGCAAGCGTAACAGACGCGCAACGCTAAATAGCGGATTATCCAACCGCGGCACGGGAGAATGCCGGCTTGAGACTAGTGTATCCAATCGACCACTTCTGGCTGAGGGCGTTTGCGCTGGGTGCGGCTGCGGTGGCCACCTCTGTGAGCTGCACGAAGCCGACACGTACTGACGTGGGAACGGCGAGTGTCATTGTCCAAGCCCTGCAGATCAGTGACGTCCACTCGGTCAGCGTCACAGTGACGGGTTCATCGCTGTCAGTGCCGCTACTGATTCCCTTGGTCCGATCCGGCAACCAGTTCTCCGCGTTGGCTGGTAATCTCCCGGTGGGCGCCGCCTACACCTTCACCGCGTCGGCCGTCAACGGCGCCACGCCGCCGGTCGAACTCTACCACGGCGCCGTCACCAATCAGGTCATCCAGAAGAACGCCACTGCGAACATCATTATCGACATGAATCAGGTGGCGCCGGCGGTCGGCTACGCGAATCAGGCCCCGCGGCTCGACGCAGTTTCGGTCTCGTCTTTCCAGGCCAGCTATGGCGACACCATCGCCTTGAAGGCCGTGGCTCACGATCCAGACGCCGGCGACACCGCGCTGCTGACGTTCACCTGGGCGGCCGCTTGCGGCAGCATCGGGTTCAAGACGCTCACCGCGGGGACGGACACCAAGCCCTCGGCCTCCGATGCAATTTTCACCGCGCCGAACGTGAACAGCCGTTGTGTGGTCACCCTGACGGTGACCGATCCCCGTGGTCTGAGCAACGTCGCGTCTTTTGCCATTGCCGTGTCTGGCGCCAACGCCACCGGCAACGCGAATGTCGCTGTCAATCTGGACAGCTACCCGGTGGTCATGGCCCTGACCGCGAATCCCGCGCAGATCGTTCCGGGCGGAACCACCAACCTGTCGGTTATGGCCACGGACCCTGACGGCGATGCCTTGACCTATGCCTGGTCCACGCCCTGCCCGGGAACTTTCTCCGGCTCCAATTCCGCCGCAACGTCCTTCACGCTCTCGGCCTCGGCCAGCAACCAGTCGTGTGACTTCCAGGTGGTGGTGACGGACGGCAACTTCGCTGACGGCCGGCCCAAAGGCGGCGTGATCACGAACCACCTGGGCCTGGCTGTGAAACCAATAAAGGTCACCGTGCCTCCCCAGATCGACCTCACCTATCAGAGTCGGAGTGGCTTCGAAGCCGGCTCCGTGGTGGACCTGGCCGTCGCCGCGAGCGACTTTTCCGGCGGGACTCTGAGTTATGTGTGGACGTCGTCTTTCGGTCCGGCGCCGGTGTCGGCTTCGCCAGCGGACATGGGCCTCGATCCATCGCGATGGAGTACCGGCGCGACCTGGACCACTTCGGGGCTGCCCTCTGGTGGCTCGTCGGTTGTTCTCACCGTCACGGCGACCAGCTCGGCAACCGGGCTTTCATCCAGCCGCCAATTCCGACTGATTCCCGGGCCGGTCATCTCCGCGATTGGCGCAGACCAGACGCAATTCACCCCGGACGCCATGACGGCACAGCTTTCGGTTTCTGCCGTCGGCGCCCAAGGTGACGTGCTGCTGTACGCCTGGTCATCGAGCTGCCCAGGGACGTTCTCGGCGGCCAGTCAAGCCACCTCCACATTTACCCTCTCTGCCTCTCCCACTGTCACTTCATGCGATTTTGCTGTGACGGTGACAGACGTGGAATTCCCCGATGGCCCGGCCAGCGGCGGGCAGACCAGTGGACATGTGATCATCGGGGTCCGGAATTGCTCGCAGGCCAATGCCTGCGGCGGCTGTGGCGTGCTAGCGGGAGCGCCTGGCTCTAGCTGCGGTGCCTGTGGCAGCTACGTATGCTCTGCGGATGGGAGCGCGGTGACCTGCTCCGATCCAGGCCTGAATGCGTGCGGCGGTTGCGGCGCTCTCAGTAACGCCCCCGGCTCGGCTTGCGGCGCGTGCGGAACCTACGTGTGCAACGCCGGACGAACCGCGGCGACCTGCTCCGATCCAGGCCTGAATGCGTGCGGCGGCTGTGGCACGCTCAGCAACCCGCCCGGTTCAAGCTGCGGGGTGCGGGGACAATACGATTGCAGCACGAGCAAGTCGTCGGTGTTCTGTGTGGACTGCGCCCTGGGCTTTCACGACGGCGGGGACGGGGTGTGCCGTTCGACTGGGACTTGCTCGGCTGCATACCACAGTGATGGTACGGGAACCTGCGTGGCCAGCGGATGCGCTACGGGCTACGTGATGTCGGCGGGCGAGTGTTCGCCCACGTTCGCCAGCCTGTCCGTGGGGGCCTCACACGTGTGCGGCGTCAAGACCGGCAACACTATTTCCTGCTGGGGCTTGAACTCCAGTGGCCAGGCAGCGGTACCGGCGACGACGGTCACCGCGGTCGGCGCGGGACAGGCTTTTTCGTGCGGGGTATTGGGAGATGGCAGCGTCAGCTGTTTGGGCGACAACACCTACGGTCAAACCATCCCGCCCAGCGGTAGCTTCACGGCTGTCAGTGCGGGCTCCTATCACGCCTGCGCGCTGCGGACCAACGGCAACGCCGCTTGCTGGGGCCAGAACACCTACGGCCAGGCCAGCGCGCCGGGCGGCATCTTCACTTCGATCAGGGCTGGCGGCTATCACACCTGTGGCGTGAAGAGCGATGGGACGGGGATGTGTTGGGGCTTGAACACGAGCCAGCAGACCAACGTCCCCGCTGGAAACTACCTCACCATCAGCGCTGGCGGCGCTCACACTTGCGCTCTGAAGACCGGAGGCAGCGTCATTTGCTGGGGCTCAAACAGCAACGGCCAGGCCCCGACCACAGCGCCAGCGGGGACCTTCACTTCGATCGGTGCTGGGGCGTCCAACACATGCGGCGTGAAGAATGACGGCACGTTGACTTGTTGGGGCGACAACTCCTACGGAGAGTCGACACCGCCCACCGGCACATTTGCCTCGGTTGCGGTGAACACGACCAGCGCTTGCGCGGTGAAGAGCGACGGAACCGTGGTCTGCTGGGGCGACAACACCTACGGCCAGGTCAGTCCCCGCACCAGCAGCTATCGCGCGGTTAGCGCGGGCGCGACCCACACCTGCCAGGTCAAGAGTGACGGCACATCGGCTTGCTGGGGCGACAACAGCTATGGTCAGTCGACGCCGCCGACAGGCACGTTCACCTCGGTCAGTGTGGGGGCGTTCCACACCTGCGGGGTGAAGACAGACGGCAGCGTTGCGTGCTGGGGATTGAACAGCAGCGGTCAAGCAGCCGCGCCGTCGGGTTTTTTTTTCGCAATCAGCGCCGGCGACAATCACACCTGCGGGGTGAAGACGGACGGCAGTGTCGTGTGCTGGGGATTGAACAGCAGCGGCCAGGCCTCACCCCCAGCGGGAACCAACTTCGCCTCGGTCAGCGCGGGTGGCAGTCACACCTGCGCTGTCAAGACGGACGGCAGCGCGACTTGCTGGGGATCGAACGCCAGCGGTCAGGCGCCCACCGCACCAGCGGGAACCTTCTCCTCGCTCGCCGCGGGCGCCAATCACACCTGCGCCGTGCAAAGTGATGGCACTATTGTATGTTGCGGCCTCAACAGCAACGGTCAGGCCTCACCGCCAACCGGCAACTTCATCTCGGTCAACGCGGGGAGCGGGAGCAACACCACCTGCGGCGTCAAGACCAACGGCACCATCGCGTGCTGGGGCCAGAACAACTACGGCCAAGCGAGTCCACCTACGGGCAGCTTCGATGTGGTCAGCGTGGCTCAGAACCACAGTTGCGCCTTGAGTGCGGGCGGCATTCTGCGTTGCTGGGGCTACTACTGGAACGCCCCGTAGCGCACAGTTTCGGTCATCGTCACGAATCTGTTGCCCTCTTGTTTCCCGTCGAGGACTGAACCGCGCATACCATGCGCGGGCAGTGACCTCTCCTCGGCTGACGTCGCTGGCTACCACTTCCGACGGGTGGCCGAGCGTACGCGAACGCTTTTCTGCCGCGCGCTGGCTGTTGGCCGGCGCAGCGGTGGTCCTACTGGCAGGGGCCGGAGGCCTCAGTGCCCTGGCCCTGCGCCGCTCGCAGGAACGGCTTATCAACAGCGTGAGCGCGACCATCGGCTTCGCGCAGAACGTGGACCTCGCCCGGGAAGCCCAGGTCCACTTCAAACGCCAGGTGCAGGAATGGAAGAATGTGCTTCTGCGGGGTCACATCGCCAGCGACAGCGCCAAGTACTGGTCCTTGTTCGAGGGGGAAGAGACCAAGACGCAAGCCCTGCTGGCTGAGTTGCGTTGGCGCGAAAGCAGCGAATCAGCAGCCATCGACGGT
Organism: Myxococcales bacterium; assembly: GCA_003153875.1. The sequence continues at coordinate 37,720 of PMBY01000509.1, forward strand.
CTGCTGGCCGAATTGCGCACGCTGGGCCAGCGCTACCGCGCGGCAGAGGCCAAGTTCGCTCCCGCCGAAAATCCACTCAGCTATCGCGAGGTGGACAGCCGCGTGCGCGGCATGGATCGCCCGCCCACCGACGAGATGTCCGCCCTGGTCGAGCGCCTGCAAGCCCGCATGGCCGGCCTGGGCAAACAAATGACGGCCTCGCACCAGGCCGAGATGGTGACGCTCCGCTGGGCCGTGCTGGCGGCAGCGCTGCTCGGCGTGCTGTCGGCCATCATGCTGATGCTGCTGATTCGGCGGGCCGAGCGCGAGCGCGCCCAGGTGAGCGACGAGGCCAAGAGCGGCTTCCTGGCCACCATGAGCCACGAGATCCGCACGCCCCTGAACGCCGTGGTCGGCATGGCCAACCTGCTGGAACACACGAGCTTGACAGCCACGCAGAGCGACTACTTGACGAAGCTGAAAGCCGCCTCGCAACACCTGCTCGGTATCATCAACGACATTCTAGATCTGTCCAAGATCGAGGCCTCCAAACTGGAACTTGAGAATCTGGTCTTCAGTCTCGATGACATGCTCGACGACGTGGCCACCCTGGTCGGCGTGCGGGCTGCGGAAAAGAGCCTGGAGCTGGTGATCTCGCGCCCACCTGAGGTGCCGGTCCTGCTGCTGGGTGATCCCCTGCGCGTGGGCCAGATCCTGACCAACCTGGCCAGTAACGCCGTCAAGTTCACAGAAAAGGGCGAGGTTCACATTTCGGTTTCTTTGCGCGCCACCCATGGGGATCGCGTGGAACTGCGTTTTCAGGTTGAGGATACCGGCATCGGACTGACCACCGATCAGCAATCCAAACTGTTTCGTCCCTTTTCCCAGGCCGATGGCTCCACCACCCGTCGCTTCGGCGGAACCGGGCTGGGTCTGGCCATCTGCGCCCGTCTGGTGAAACTGATGGATGGAACCATCGGTGTGGAAAGTGAAGCGGGGCACGGCAGTCGCTTCTTCTTCACTGTGTCCTTTCGTGCCCGCACCGGCGAGCGGCGACAGCGGCCCGGTGTGCCGCTGGTGGTTCGCGGCAAGCGCGTTCTGGTGGGCGAATCCAACGCCACCGCGCGTCGCTCGATGGTGGACACCCTGGTGGACGCTGGGATGTCGGTCACCTGCGTGACAAGTGCCGACGAGGCGCGTGCCTGGCTGGGGCGCTCGGACGCGGGCCAGTCAGTCGACCTGGTCTTCCTCAATTGGAGCTTGGACGGGTCCCGCACACGCGATTTGCTCGCCCTGGCGCGCAGCACGGTCGGCGTCGCGCCCAACCGCGTGGTGGTGGTGGCTTCCCACGCCGACGCCGAGCCAGCCCACGCCAGCCTGCGCGCCCTTGGGTTCGGCCTGCTGCTCATCAAGCCGGCCAGCCCCTCGGCGGTGTTCGCCATCGTGGCGCGGGCCTTCGGCGCCGAACAGCGCAGTCGTGTGGGACGCGGCGCGGGCCAGCTCGATACGGTCGACCCCAGCACCTGGGATCAGGTTCGAGGCGTGCGCGTGCTTTTGGTGGAAGACAACATCATCAATCAAGAGGTCGCGGCCGCGATTCTGAGATCAGCCGGTGTGGTGGTGGAACTGGCCAGCAACGGCCAGGATGCGGTCGCCAAGGTGCACGAGGCTGTGCAGAAAGACAGTCCCTTTGGTCTGGTGCTTATGGATCGCCACATGCCCGGAATGGACGGCTTGCAGACCACCCGCAAGATTCGCGCCGACGCCAGATTTGCCGACCTACCCATCGTAGCAATGACGGCCGACGTCGTGGGTTCGGCTCGCGAGGAGTGCCTGCGCGCTGGGATGAACGACTTCATCTCCAAGCCTTTCACGCCGGATTCCCTGTTCCCGATTGTCGCCCGTTGGGCCAAGACGAAAGCGGAGTCGCCGGCAGCAATGCCCCAGCCTTTGCAAATAGCGGCCCAGCCCTATGATGGTTTGTTACCGGCCACGCTCCCCGGCCTTGATATCCAAGAGGGCCTGGCTCTGGTGGGGGACAATCGGGCCTTGTATCTGCGGCTAGTGCGCACCTTTGCCGCGACGTACGCGGGCGCCGACGGGCGGATCAGAACCCTCTTGATTGAGGGCAAACTCGACGACGCCATTCGTGAGGCCCACACCATCAAGGGTCTGGCCGGTCAGATGGGCGCCCAGGCCCTGTATCGATCGGCTCGTCAACTGGAGACGGCGCTCAGGTCCGCCAGCCCCGAGGTGGACGCAGCCCTGCGGGGCTTCGCGGACGAGCTGGCGCTGGTGATCCGCGGGGTGGCCGAGTTTTTGAAAGGCGATGTCCGCCGAGAGCCGCCGGTCTCGGGGGAGACAGACCCGCGTTCTCTGGCCGGCAACGAAATGGGCGATCATGCTTTCCCCTGAGATTCTTATTGTCGACGACACGTCGCTGAACCTCGACGTGCTCAGCAGCCTGCTGTCCGCCTACCGCCTGCGCATCGCCGCCAATGGCGCAACCGCGCTGCGCATGGCTCAGCAGGAACCACCAGACCTCATCTTGCTCGATGTGCTCATGCCGGGCCTCGACGGCTTTGAGGTCTGCCGCCGCCTGCAGGCGGACCCGCGCACCTGCGAAATCCCCGTCATCTTCATCACCGCTCTTGGCGATCACGAAAACGAAACCGTGGGCTTCGAGGTGGGCGGCGTGGACTACATCACCAAGCCCTTCAATCCCATGGTGGTGCGCGCCCGCGTACAGACCCATCTGGAATTGAAGGCGGTCTGGGATGCCTTGCGCGACGAAAACGCGCGGCTGGAGTCGCGGGTCCAGGCGCGTACGGCTGAATTACAGGCCGCTCTCAATCGACTGCGCGAGAGCGCCGTCGACACTGTGCTTCGCCTAGGATTGGCGGCCGAGTACAAGGACGACCAGACCGGACGCCACGTGTTGCGCATGGCTCACTATGCGGTGGCCGTGGCCAGGCAGTTGGGCTGGAACGCGGCGGATCTCGATCGACTCTTCCACGCTGCTCTCATGCACGACATTGGCAAGCTCGCCCTGCCCGACAGCATCTTGCAGAAGGCAGGACCCTTGAATGCCGAGGAATGGGCCATCGTGAAACGCCACCCTCTGGTGGGCGCCCGCATTCTCTCCGGCTCGGATTCCGAAATCATCCAGTTGGCCGAAATTGTGGCACTGACCCATCACGAGAAGTGGGACGGATCGGGCTACCCGCGTGGACTCAAGGGAGAGGACATTCCCCTGGTGGGCCGCATTGTCGCGATCTGCGACGTGTTCGACGCCTTGACTGTTCACCGTCCCTACAAGCTGGCGTTTCCGCTGGACAGAGCGTATTCAACCTTGCGCCAGGGCTCCGGAAGCCATTTCGATCCTGCGGTGGTGCACGCGTTCTTCGGCGCACAATCCGAGGTTCTGCGCGCCTATCATCAATATGGCGACGACAGCCCGGAACGGCCGCTGCCGCCCGCGGTCGTGGCGGCCCGGGTCGCGCATCCCTCCGCGCCGCACCTTCTCGCGCTGGACGCCGCAGACGACACCGCACCGTAATGTTGTCACAGTCGTCACAAGTCGGCCATTTGCGTTTTCGTAATTGTCGCGCAGCCGTCGCGTGCGCTGCACGGACGAAGGAATAGGGTGCGACCGTCCCCATAACCCAGGGAGGATTATCATGTTGCACCTTCGCTCGTCTCGTTCCGCCTTCTTGCCCCTCGGGGCGCTCGCCATCGCCGCGGCGCTTTCCGCCTGCGGCCAAAACAACCAACCCTCTGCAATGGGCTCGGCCGACGTGAGCGTGCAGGCGCTCAGCGCCGTTCCGCTCAGCCAGGTCACTGTCACGATCTCGGGCCCCTCTCTGTACGCGCCCAAGCCAGTGACCCTGTCGCCGCAAGGATCGGGGGGAAGCTACGGCGCTCTCATTTCCTCGCTGCCGGTCGGTAGCAACTACACGTTCACGGTCAGTGCCAGCGACACAAGCAACGTCCTGGCCTACGTCGGACAAGCGACCAACGTCGCTATCTTGCACAATCACGTGACCACGGTGGTCATCACCGCCCAACCGGCCAACCCGCCCGCACCCTTCGCGAACACCGTTCCCATCATTGATTCGCTGGTCGTGTCGTCCACCAACGTGGCACCCGGTGAAAGCATCACCGCCAAGGTCCAGGCCGAAGACCTCGATGCCGGCGACAGCATCACCTTCGCCTGGTCGGGTAGCCCCGCGGTAGGCAGCTTCTCGGCAGCCACCGCCGCCACCACGACCTGGACCGCGCCTGCCACCGAGGGCGACGTCACACTCACCATCAGCGTGACGGACACTCATGGCGCTGTCACGGCGGCTTCCATTGTGATCCACGTGTCCAACGCCAATGGCACAGGCCAGGCCGACGTCAATGTCAAGTTCAACAACTGGCCGGTAATCAGCGATGTCAGCGCCACGCCCGGATGGATCACGCGCGGCACGCCCACGGCGCTGTCGGTGACGGCCAGCGACTCGGACCACGACACGCTCACCTACCTGTGGAGCACCGGCACGACCTGCACTGCGGGGAGCTTCACGAGCACGACTTCGGCCACGCCTTCCTTCACGCTGCCGGTTTCTGCGACCGACACGTACTGCGAGTTCGACGTGGCGGTCAGCGACGGCCACGGCGGAACCAGCCACGGCACCGTCTACCTTCCAGTGGGAGCGCCCGTGTCGATCGTTGCCCCGGCTATCGTCGACGCCGCGCAATCAGCGTTGGTGGTTGATCCGTCCGAAACGGTTTCTCTCTCTGTCGAGGCGATGGACCCGCAAGCCAGCGCCATGACTTTCGTGTGGTCGGCCTCGGCGGGCTCGCTCTCCGGGCAGTCCGACACAGCCACCACCTCGCAAGTCACCCTGACCGCGCCCGCCATTGGGTTGACTGACCTGGTTGTGTCCGTGGTTGTGACCGACGCGGTCGGCGCCAGCAAGAAGTACGACTTCTCGGTGCACACGGCAGCCCTGGCCAGCGTCTGCACGCCGCCTGCTTCCACGGCGTGGAAGTTCGGTCTCATGGGCGATACCCAGTGGACGCTGACCACGGATCCCGCGGGTCAGAACCCGAATCGAGTGTCGGTGTCAATCATCAACGAGCTCAACCCGAAGTTCATCGACGCCGGCGTCAAGTTCGTCATCCAAGTGGGTGACCTGACCGACAACGGCAATGACGCCGACGAGATCGTGCGCGCCAACGCGGCCCAGGCGCTCTACACCGCGGGCATCGGATTCTTCCCGATGCGTGGCAACCACGAAACCTATGGCGCCCCGGCTAACAGCTACTCCATCCCGGTGCTGCAGACGAACTACCCACAGACACGCGGCTTGAGCCAGACCTTCGGCGCCACCAACTTCAGCAGCCCGACTTCGGTTAGCGCGGATCTGGATGGCATGACTTACTCGTTCGACTACAACAACGCCCGCTTCGTTATCCTGGACACCTGGGCCACGCCCAGCAAGCGAGTCGACGCCGCTGGCTACTACTATGGCTACTCGATCGCCGAGCAACAGGCCTGGATCAGCAGCAGGCTCGATCTCAGCACGCGCGGCACCGACCATGCCTTCGTGCTTTCGCACCAGCCCCTCATCGCGGAGAACCACCAGGACGCAATGTTCCAGGGCTACACGAACGCCAATCTGGACATGCAGAATGCATTCTTCGCCAGCCTGCAGAACAACAACGTCAAGTACTTCATGAGCGGCCACGACCACGTGGACCAGCGCTCGATCATCGCCAGCCCCGACGGACTGTCCAAGGTACAGGAGCTCATCTGCGCATCGAACAGCAGCAAGTTCTACACACCCCAGGCCCTTACCAGCGCCAACTGGTTCGGACAGAAGGTGCGCGAGACTTCCGTGGCGCAAGAGCTCTACACGGTTGGCTACTACATCTACACGGTGGACGGACCGCGCGTGACGGTGGACTACTACTCCGACACCCACGGCAACTGGAAGTCGGACGTCAACTATCCCAACGGGGCCGGCCTGGCTGACACCGGGATCACGCCGACCTTCAGCTTCGTCAAGAAGCAGACCTGGGGCTACAGCGTGAACGGAACGGAGTTCCTGGTTGCCGAGGGCGCTTCCTACCCCACCACGCCTTTCACCTTCTCCGGCACCACGGCGCAGATCCTCGCCGGCACGAATGCCAGCACGGTCACGGACTACACCGGCCGCGCGCTTACCAAGGCCGTGGACATCGGTTGGGACGTCGCCACCTGCGCCACTGCCAGCGCCATCATGTCCCTGTGGGGTACCGCGGATGTGGGCGCGGCCAGCGGCGACACCGTCGCCCTGTCCATGTCCTTCAATCGCAACAGCGTCACGGATGCCACGCTGGTCAGCGGCAGCTTTGGTCTGGCCACGCAGGATAGCGCTGGCAACTGGACCAACGCCGTAACGCAGAACGTGGGTGGAACGCCGAACTTCGTGTTCGGCCCCTGGAACGCGAGCTACACGCTTGGCACCTACGGCGTCGACCCCGACAGCAACACCGTGTGGGCCGTGGTGAACCACGCCGGGCGCTTCGCGGCCGCGCAGTTCTAACTAGCCACAGCGGCAGCTAGCCCAAGTACCCAGCGCGGCCCTGGCGCCTTCACCGGTGCCAGGGCCGCATTCATTATTGCAGCGCTCTACCAGCGGCTGGGTATAGGGATCTCAGCGAACGATAGGTGCGGTTCCCCAATTGCGCCGCTCAATTCGCGCTTTCGGTTCGTACGTCCAGCCGCGAGCAACACGAAGCTGCTCGAGAACGTTGGCCCCGAACAGGATCGGAGCGGCAGTCGCGCCGATCCATCGTCCTATTCCTATTGCCGACGTTGGCCACGATGGATGAAATGCCGATGATGTCGTAGTGGTGGCTCGCGATCTCGTGTTCGAAGATCTCCAGCGTCGGAAAATCAAGCAGCGTGCAAGGCGCCGAGATATTTGACTGGATCAGCCGGATTCCCAGCGATGGATGAAACACCCGAAGCGAGAAAGAACCTTGCTCGCGCGTGACTTGATTGTGAAAGAGCTCCATTGGGTTGATGGCACGGCTGCCGTATTCATCGTCTTGACAGTACGGGCCGAACACCGACGACAGGAGCACACGCGCGCCATTGCGCGTAGGTAGATTGAAGCAGCCTTCTTCCACTGCCATTTCGCGATTCTCCCGAATTTGCATTTATGTCACGTTCACGGCCGGCGCTGCGTGATATGTGTTACCCGTCTGGCCATCGGGCCTCTGAGGTGGTGGGGAGCCATTCCGTGCCAGGGGTCGAGAGATCACTTCATGCAAGATACAAGAATGGCGCTGCTCACAGTTGGGATTTCGATATTGTCAGCAAGTCAGGCTTTCGCGGTTCTGCCCACAAGCGTGCACCGTGCTGAACACATCCACGATGCCGCTGCCCGAAAGCGGACGTGAGGCCTATGCGGTGAAGCACATGGGGTGCAGCGACCCCAACGATTGCAACCACGCTGCGGCTTGGAAACCGGTGGCGCGGATGAGCGCATGGCGACCCCCATGGACTTGCCTACGCCCGCGCGCTAGGACTCCTGGCATACTTCGAGAACTGATTTGGCGATGAGCAGTCCCACCTACTTCATGGAAAGCGAGGAGGAGTCCCTCCGGCTGGACATCAAGACCGACCCCGGAGCGGTCGAGGAGCAGGCCCGCTGGGCCGGCGTCGTTCCAGGCATGCGGGTGGTCGACCTGGGCTGCGGCGCTGGCAAGACGACCCAGATCCTGAACCGCCTCGCGCAGCCAAGAGGCGAGGTGGTGGGGATCGACCAGTCGCAGCCGCGAATCGACTACGCGGTGGAGCACTACTCCGAGACAGGCATCTTGTACGCCCTCAGAGACGCTCGTGGATCGCTCTCCGATCTGGGTCGGTTCGATCTTGTGTGGATTCGCTTTTTGCTCGAGTACTACGGGCAACTGTCTTACGGAATCGCAAAGAACGCCTATCAACTCCTGAATCCGGGCGGTACCATCTGCCTGCTCGATCTCGATCACAACTGCCTGGGGCACTTCGGCGGGTCCGAGCGTCTGGAAAGAACCATGCGGAAGATGGTGCTCGCCACGCAGAAGCAATACGATTTCGATCCCTTTGTCGGCAGAAAGCTCTACGCCTACCTGTACGACCTGGGATGCGTCGACATCGAGGTGCGGATGTCGGCCCATCACCTCATATACGGGGAGTTGTCCGAAACCGACCGCTTCAACTGGCTGTCCAAGGCCGAGGCGGCGCGGAATTCTCCGGGGCTCTTCGCGGACGACTACCCAGGCGGATATGAGGAGTTCCACCTCGAGCTCTGCGCCTACCTCGAGCACCCCAGGCGGTTCATCTACACGCCCCTCATCATGTGCAAGGGAAAGAAACCTAGCGCTGGGAGATGATCCGGCCTACCCACATCAGGCGATCCGCAGCGCGGCCGGCGTCTTCGGTGCCGGAGTCTCTTCGGACGGCTGCACTGAGACCGGGGCCTTGAGTTCGAGCTGCGCGGGATAGGCTCGCTCGTAGTAGCGCAGGAAAGCGTCCACCAGGTGGGGCTCGAAGCTCTTGCCCGCCTCGCGCTT
>PMBY01000363.1:0-2905 GCA_003153875.1 Myxococcales bacterium
GGAACACGTTTTCGCTTGAGGAGGACCGGATGATGGCGAGCAAATCCTGGGGTCTTGGTCTGGTGCTGGTGGCGCTCAGCCTGTCGGGCTGCAGCGTCGGTCAGGGCGTGGGAGAGGCAAGTGGCCCACTCTACATTCTCAGCTGCTCATCCTCGGGCGACTACTGCGATAGCGCGGGCGTATGCGGAACTCAATCGGCCCCGGCTCTCTACAGCCTGAACCCCGATTTTTTTGCCGGCGAGCCCATCAACCAGCTCACCTCTTTCCCGACGAGCGGGTCGCCGCCACTAAGCGGGTCGCTACCTCTGATGAATCGCATAACCATTCGCTTGCAGCACTCGGGCAAACAAGTCGAGAACACCGATGCGCTGTTCTTCGACGTGGTGAATTCCTATGAAGTGGCTCGCTGCGTGCGGGGTCGTGAGATCGCGGTTACCGGCCAGCCCAACCAGCACGACTATGACGATCGCTACTGCTTCCGCGCTTCGGCGACCGGGCCTGCGCGCGTGCGCATTTCAGAAGTGATGGGTATCATCCACTCGACGCTGAGTCCGCGGGCGACCTGCACCCGCCCGGTGGCCGCAACCGCCGACGACGCATTTCCGGTCAATGGTGTTGTGCAGACCGTGGACAACGGAGCCTGGAAATCGTGGGTCGAATTTGCGGCCTTCGGCTCTGCGGCGCAGAACGAACAGGCAGACCCGACCGCACGAACCGCGATCGGTCCCGATTTCAAGATTGAGCTAGATCAACGATTGTATGCTTCGGCCTTCTCGCTGACCCTGCAGGATCAGAAGGTGGAAACCGCAGAAGTGGCTCTCCAGCCAGCACCCAACCCCGACATTGGGGGCTCACTCACCGGGTATTTCGATTTCGACCTAAAGCGAGGGCAGGGCGCGCAGATTTTCCCGTGATGGGTCGACTCCTGCCTGTTTCCCTGCCCATCGACCCGCTCTTGCCGGAGATAGTGGCGTCGTTGCGGGCGCGCGGCGCTGTGGTGATCGAGGCGCCGCCCGGCGCGGGCAAGACCACGCGCGTTCCGCCCGCGCTGCTCGAGGCGGGCTTTGGNNCGTGGGCTACACCGTGCGCTTCGCAGAGGAGGCCAGCCCGCGCACCCGCATTCGCTTCGTCACCGAAGGGATCCTGCTGCGGCGTCTGCTGGGCGATCCGAGGCTTGCTGGAGTGGAGGTGGTGATTCTGGACGAGTTCCACGAGCGCCATCTGGCCAGTGACCTGGCTCTGGCCTTGTTGCGACGCCTGCAACTCACCCAGCGTCCTGACCTCAGCCTGGTGGCCATGTCGGCGACGCTGGATGCGCATCCAGTGTGCGAGTTTCTGGGCGACTGCCCGCTGGTGCGCAGCGAGGGCCGGTTGTTTGAAATCTCGCTGGAGCATCTGCTTCAGCCCGACGCGCGGCCGTTGGCCGATCAAGTCGCCAGCGCCGTGCGCCGGTTGTGCCAGGAAGGGCTTGACGGCGACGTACTGGTCTTCCTGCCGGGCGCTGCCGAAATCCGGCGCGCCACCGAGAAACTAGGAACGCTGGGCGAGAGCCGCGATCTCTTGTTGCTGCCGCTACACGGCGATCTGTCGCCCGCGGAACAACGACGGGCGGTGGAGCCGGCATCGCGCCGCAAGGTCATCCTGTCCACCAACGTCGCCGAAACCTCGGTCACCATCGACGGCGTGGTCGCGGTCATCGATTCGGGGCTGGCCCGCATCGCCTCGCATTCACCGTGGAGCGGTCTGCCCGTGTTGGCGGTGAGCAGGATCAGCCAGGCATCGGCGGTGCAGCGTGCGGGTCGAGCGGGTCGCACCCGGCCCGGGCGAGTTCTGCGCCTGTACACGCAGCCAGATTTCGACTCGCGCCGGCCGTACGATCTCCCCGAAATCGCACGCCTCGATCTGGGCGAGGCCCTCCTGACCTTGGCGGCCCTGGGTGTGCACGACGAGCAAGGTTTCGAGTGGTTCGAGCGGCCGGCGGCGCCGGCGGTAGAGGCAGCGTACGATTTGCTCCGGCGCCTGGGCGCTCTCGATGGCAAGGGCGGGCTGAGCGACACCGGCCAACGGATGCTTCGCTTCCCGGTTCATCCCCGCCTACAGCGCCTGATCGTCGAGGGTGAGCGGCGGGGCGTGGGCGAGGAGGCAGCGGCGCTGGCCGCTCTGGTCGCCGAAGGCGACATCAGCGACAGCGCGCGCACGCGATGGGGGGACGCTGGCCCACGAGCAGGCGCGCCCGAGGGCGCCGACCTGCTTGAGAGGCTGGATCGCTTCCAACAGGCGCGTGCCGCGCGTTTTGCTCGGGATCGGTTGCGCGGTCTGGGTGTGGATGAGCGCGCGGCCGGGGCCGCCGAGTTGGCGCGACGGCAGCTCGCCGCGGCTTTGCGGCGTGATGGGCCGGTGAAGCGGCCGACATCCCCCAATGCCATCGACGAGGCCCTGGCCATGGCCACGCTGGCGGCCTTCCCTGACCGGGTGATGCGTAGACGCAGTCCGGGCAGCGACCAGGCGCTCCTGGCTTCGGGCGGCGTGGCGAACGTCGGGGCGCTGCCACCCAATGACCTACTTTGTGCGGTCGATGTCGAGGAGCGCACTGGAGCGGCGGCCCGCGGGGGCAACCGGGTGGTGCGCGTGCGCCTGGCGGTTGGCATCCGTCCCGAGTGGCTGCTCGACATCGCACCGAACGAGCTNNCGCGGATCGCCAGCGGGTGGAGCGCGTGAGTCGTCTGCTGTGCGGCGCGATCACGTTGGAGGAATCGCGCCAGCCCGCGCCGCCTTCGGCCGAGGCGAATCGTCTGCTGTGCGAAGCTGTTCTGGCGAATGGCCGGAGTGGACACGAGTTCGGCGAAGTGCCGACAGCGTTGCAAGCCAAGCTGGAGGTTCTGCGCCAAGCCTTTCCCGAGGCGGG
>PMBY01000363.1:3000-3131 GCA_003153875.1 Myxococcales bacterium
CAGGATTTCTTTGGCACGCCCGCAGGACCGACCATCTGCAAGGGCCGGGTGCCGGTCACTTTGCACCTTTTGGCACCCAATCACCGCGCAGTGCAGGTGACTACCGATCTCGCCAATTTCTGGCGGCAACA
>PMBY01000216.1:0-416 GCA_003153875.1 Myxococcales bacterium
GTGTCGATGTCGGAGTGCAGATAGCGTACGCGCACGCCTAGATCGGCGTAATACTCGGTAAGATCCTCCGCCAAACGCTTGGTCAACGTGGTGACCAGCACGCGGTCACCCGCGGCGACGCGCGTGCGAATCTCGGCCAAGAGATCGTCGACTTGCGAGGCCACGGGCCGGACTTCAATCTCCGGATCGAGCAGCCCGGTGGGCCGAATGATCTGCTCGACCAGCACCCCGCCAGCGCGCTGGACCTCGTAGTTCGCCGGGGTCGCTGACACAAAGACGACCTGATGAATGCGCGCTTCCCACTCCTCGAAGCGCAGGGGACGGTTGTCGAGCGCCGAGGGCAGACGGAAACCAAAATCCACCAGCGTCTGCTTGCGCGAGCGGTCGCCCTTGTGCATGGAACCGATCTGGGGCAC
>PMBY01000216.1:426-2567 GCA_003153875.1 Myxococcales bacterium
TGGCGCGAGTAGTTCTCGATGCCCTTGCAGCGACCCATCTGCTCCAGCATTTCCAGGTCATAGAGCGTGCGCTGCTGCAGGCGCTGTTCTTCCACCAGTTGGTTCCCCGTGTGCAACTCGGTGAGGCGCTCACGCAGCTCCTCTTTGATGCTGCTCATGGCGCGTACCAGTTGCTCGCTCGGGGTCACGTAGTGCGAGCCGGGAAAGATAGACACCTCGTCCAGCTTGCGCAGTACCTTGCCGCGCAGAGGATCCACCTCGGAAATGGTCTCGATCTCGTCACCGAACCATTCCACGCGCAGGGCTTTCTCGCGTTCGTAGGCTGGAAAGATCTCCACCACGTCGCCGCGCACGCGGAACGTGCCGCGGGAGAAGTCCATGTCGTTGCGCTCGTACTGGATCTCGATCAGGCGGCGCAGGACCGCGTCGCGCCGCACCTCCACGCCTGCGGCCAGATCGATCTTCATGTCGAGGTAGGCTTCCGGCGCCCCGATGCCGTAGATGCACGACACCGNNNTCGTAGTAGCTGACGAAGAAATGGACTGCGTTGTCGGGAAACAGGGTCTTGAACTCGCCGTAGAGTTGGTGGGCCAGCGTCTTGTTGTGAGCCATGACCAGGGTGGGGCGCTGGGCCTGGGCAATCACGTGCGCCATGGTGAAGGTCTTGCCACTGCCCGTGATGCCGAGCAGAACCTGCGCCGGATCGCCGCGCTTGACGCCGGCGACCAGCTCTTCGATGGCACGTGGCTGGTCCCCGCTGGGCAGGAGATCGCTTTTCAGCTTGAACGGCGTCGGCATGTCACTGTCTCGACAGATCGGGCGCGCGCGACATAGTGTAGCGGTCAAATGGCGCCGATGCTCCGCGGATACTACGCAATTCTCAATCTGCAGGGCGAGGTGCCCGAGGAGCCGGCCGCTCTGCTCGCACGCGCCGAAGAGCGCCTGGCGGCGCGACCCGCCTGCCTGCAGCTGCGGGCCAAGCGCATGGGCGCGGCCGACCTTCGGCGGACCGCGGCGCTGCTCTTGCCCGCGTGCCGTGCGGCGGGCGTGCCCTTGTTGGTGAATGACCGACTCGATGTGGCCCTGGCCGCGGGGGCGGACGGCGTGCATCTCGGGCAGGGCGACCTGCCGCTGATCGATGCCGTGCGGATGCGCGCCAGCCAGCGATTCATCATCGGCGTTTCGACGCACGATCTGGCTCAGGCGCAGGCCGCTTCGCGCGACGGGGCCGACTACATCGGCTTCGGCCCCATCTTTTCCACGCAGACCAAAGCCGACGCTGAGGCGGCGGTTGGACTGGCCCCACTGCGCGAGGTGTGTGCGGCGGTCTCGCTTCCTGTGGTCGCTATCGGTGGGATCACGCTGGCGACCGTGGCCGCGGTGGCCGCGACCGGGGCCAGCGCTGCAGCGATCATCGCGGCCATCGACGAGGCCCACGATCCTGTGGCTGCGGCCAGGCGTGTCGCACAGGCGTTCGGCGTGTAGCAGGGGGCCAGCGGGCGAGGCCGATCTCCGACTGGCGCCGCGCGAGTCAGTGTACAATCGAACCATTCCATGAGAACGAGCAAGGCTGGACGGACGGATCAGGATGGAACCTCCTGGAGATTCTTCCTGCTCTCGTGGCGGGGTGCCCTCTACCTAGGGCTGCCGCTGCTGGCACTGCTGGCCTCGGGCATCTTGGCGGCGCAGAAGCTGGTCCAACCCCCGCCCAGCGCCATCCGCATTCTCAGCGGGCCCGACGGCAGCAGCTATCGCCTGAACGCCGAGAAGTACAAGAAGATCATCGAACACTACGGCGTCAAGGTGGTGGTCCTGCCTTCCCATGGATCGCTCGACAATCTCCATCAATTGGCCAATCCGAAAGTGAAAGCCGATGTCGGGTTCGTGCAGGGCGGACTCACCGACGGCACGGACATCACCCACCTGGTTTCGCTGGGTTCGGTTTTCGCCCAACCCATGATGGTCTACTACCGGCACTCCGAACCGGTTGAGTTGCTTTCGCAGCTCAAAGGCAAACGCCTGGCCATCGGCCCCGAGGGCAGCGGCGCGCGCGCCCTGGCTTTGAAACTGCTGAAAGCCAACGAAATGGATACCGCGCCCACGGTTCTGCTGGAATTGGCCGGGGAGGAAGCCGCGAACGA
>PMBY01000216.1:2585-9139 GCA_003153875.1 Myxococcales bacterium
TTGGGCAAGAATGAACCGCCCAGAACCTTGACTTTGGTGGGTCCCACCGTCGAGCTGGTCGCCCGCCACGACCTTCACCCAGCCCTGTCGGACTTGCTCATCAGCGCTGCCCGCGAGGTTCACAGCGGGCCCGGACTGTTCCGCAACGCGGGCGAATATCCCGCGCCGCTCGCGCGCGACTTTCCCATTAGCAGCGATGCCGAGCGCTACTACAAGTCCGGTGGCCAGTTCTTGTACAAGAAGCTGCCGTTCTGGCTGGCGAACTTGATCGATCGGCTGGTGGTCGTCATCGTTCCGCTCTTGGTGATCCTGGTGCCCGCAACCAAGATCATACCAACCCTGTACCGTTGGCGGATGCGTTCGCGCATCTACCGGTGGTACGGCGCCCTCATGGCCATCGAGCGCGAAATGCTGGCCCAGCCAGCGCCCGAGGCCCAGACCGCGCTTCTCAAGCGCATCGACGCCATCGAGCGTTCCGTCAACGAACTCAAGACGCCCTTGTCCTTTGCCGACCAGCTCTACGTCCTGCGCGATCATGTGGGCATGGTGCGCCAGCACTTGCTCGCCGCNNTAGTTGCCCTCGGGGAAGCCGGGATGCACGGGAAAGTCAGGGGGAAGGCCCTGGCGCTCGATGATCCGCAGCTCAAAGCCCCGCAGGGCCGCTCCCTCGGCCAGAGCTTTGTCCACCTCGGCGGCTGACAGCTTGGCCGCGTTGTTGGCAAACGCGAGCAGTCCACCTGGCTCCAGCACGGCCCCCGCAGCTCCGGCGAGCTCAGCCAAGTCCGATGCGGCCGAAAAGGTCCGGCCGGGGCCCTGGCCGTGGGCGAAGGTCGGCGGATCGCAGATCACGATGTCGAAACGCCGGTTGCGTGAAGAGAAGCGTTCGAGCGTCTTGCTCGCTTCGCCGGTGACTTGCTCCATGCGAGCCGGGTCGAGGCCAGAGAGTTCGTAGTTGCGTCGCGCGCGCGCGTGGGCCTTGGCTGAGGTGTCCACCGCCACGACTTCCGCGGCGCCGGCTCGCGCCGCGCGCACGGAAAAGGCACCCGTGTAGGAGAAGAGATTGAGCACGCGGCGCTCGGCAGCCCGCCGGGTCACGCTGTCGCGTCCCAGGCGCAGATCGGGGAAGAATCCCACGCCCAGGGGCGCCGTCACATCCACTGCGAAACGACAGCCGGCCTCCTCGACGACCACTTCGAGAGGGGCCTCTTCACCACGCGCTCGGGTTGCGGGATCCGCCGGAGCCTGGCCGGCCAGGGGACGCAGTCGCTTCTGTTCGTAGATGCCACGCGGATGAATCGCCTCCGCGATCGCGTCCAGCAGTTCATCGCGCCAGGGCAGGGCGCCCGGCGAGTACCACTGCACAACCACGAAGTCGCCGTAGCGATCGACGGTGACGCCGGGCAGGCCCTCGCTCTCGCCCGCGAACAGGCGCAGGGCGGTGGGCCTGTCTGCTCCGAGCAGGAGCCAGCGCAGCTGTACGGCGCGCTGCAAGCGTTTGGCGATAGTTCCCGATCCTGGATGGACCCGCTCGGCCGGATCGCGCGAGAGCACGCGCACAGCTACCGAATGGTCCCGGTCCAGGTATCCGCGCGCGACGAAGGCGCCATTTCCCGCCATCAGATCAACCACAGCGCCGGTCGGCCCGCTCATGGCCCGCCCAGCCAAGGCCTCACGGAAGACCCACGGGTGGCCGCCACGCAACCGCCGCGTTACGTCGTCGGGAAGTCGATACGACCCCTCGCGGACAAACATCCCCGCCACAGGGGCTCGCGGAATCCTAGACGCAACGCGCCCGGCGCGTTTCATCCTGACACCTCGAGACAGCGAGGAGCGGGCAGATGCATGACGGCGCAGAATCGAAGAGGCACGGCAGGGGAGTGAACCATAGGGAGCGTCTCTCGCCCTGTCAAACGTGTTCACTCCCATACAGGGGATTGACTTTGAGCTTGCTCGCCGGGAAACTGCCTGGGCAGTCACCTACGTCTAGCGCGGTGAATTGCTTGTCATCCGAAAGAAAGGAAATTCCCTATGACGAGTGGGCCCGGGACGACAGGGAAGACCGATGTGCCCCCTGATGAAGCGATTGAAGAGATCTCCGGCCTCTTGGAAATGGACGAAGTGAACGCCGGCGGGTCGCAGACCGCTGACGCTTCCGGGGAGCCAGAGGCCGACGCCGCGCATGCCGCCACATCTGACGTGAGTCATGAACTCGATGTCTCCCTGGAGACGCCGAGCCCCGTGGGGCTGGAGTCGTATCTACTTCCTCCTCCCGTCGCGGACGAGCCTGCGAGTGGACAAGCGCCTGAAGCGGAGTCCGCCTCGGCCACCAACATGGCCTATGAGGATCTGCTCGAGAAGCTGGTTCTGCCCACACCGTCAGCCGCTCCCGACGAGAGCGAGGCGGCTGAAGAGCCACCGCCGTTCGCCCCGTCGCGGCCCAGTTCGTCGCATGCCGCGGCCGCTCCCTTGGCCAATCTTTTCCCGCCGGGTGGGCCGTCCCTTGCGGACGTTTCCGACGAGCGCACGGTCGTCACGGCCAACCCGCTTCTGGCTGAGGAACAGGAGGCCGCCGCCCGCGAGGCGGAGAACTTCATTCTTCCAGCAGCTCCGGTGGCTCCGCCCGTGTTTGTGGAGCCGCAGGTTCTCGCGCCGCCCGTCGTCGCGAACCAGCGTCAAGCCGTTCTGGCCCCGAACAAGTTCATCCAGATCTCCTACCCGATGTTTGGGTTCATGATGCTCGCTGCGGTGCTGGTGGGGGGCGTGCTCTCCCGGCTCATGGCTCCGACGACACCCACGGTTGTGACTCCGCCACCTGCTCAGGCCCCGACCCTGGTGGCCAGGCCGGTGGTTCCGGCGCAGCCGACGCAGCCGGCGAATCCCGCGCCGCAGGTGGTGCCGCTGCCGACTCCCACCGAACCACCCGCGCCTGCCCCGATGGCTGCACGGCCTGCTGCCGCCGCTGCAGCCAAGAAGGCCCCAGCCGAACTTCCGGCGGCCCAGCCGGCACCCGAGGAGCTTGGCATGGGTGAAATCCAGCCAGTGGCAAGAGCGAAGGTGCATCACGCGGCCAAGACCCCTCGGCCGCCCAAGAGCGTTGCGCCAAAGGTGGCTGCGGTCAAGCCAGCGGCTGCGGCCAAGCCAGCGGCTCCCAAGAAACCGGCCAAGGGCGGCTGGGTGGATCCGTTCGCCCAATAGATCTCGAGGGCCCAACACAGGATCCAGACGGTGGCGCGGCCGAAATGCCGCTGTGCCACGCTGGTCGCGTGGGAAGCCCGCCGGTTTCCATATGGGGGAAATGGCTCGATCTTGCCTCGCTGCTAACCCCCTGTTACTGTTTTACAATTGCTAAAGGAGCCGCTCGGATCTGTCGACGGCTCATGGGGGTAACATGAGTCGACTCGGAGAGCTCTTACTGCGAGATCAGATTATCTCGCCGGAGCAGCTCCAACGCGCACAAGAAGAGAGCAGAAAGTCGGGTGACCGACTGGGGAATGCTCTTATCAAGACTGGGGCAATCCCGGAGGAGGATCTGACCCAGTTTCTGTCCAAGCAGTACGGCGTACCCGCGGTCAATCTTGCGGAGTTCGATATCGACGCCGAGGTCATCGCGCTGGTACCCAAGGACGTGGCCCTCCGGCATCGGGTGGTGCCAGTTAACCGGGCCGGCTCTTCCCTGATCGTGGCCATCGCCGATCCTTCCAACATCCTCGCCATCGACGATCTCAAGTTCGTCACCGGCTACAACATCGAAGCCGTCGTGGCTTCCGATGTCGGCATCTCGGAGGCTATCGAGAGGTACTACAACCGGCGAGAAGAGCTCGACCTCACCAAGGTGATGAACGAGATCCAGGACGAGGTGGAGGTGGGGACTACCGTCGAGGATCAGATCAACCTGACGGATCTCGAGCGTGCCGCGGATGACGCGCCGGTGGTCAAGTTGTGCAATCACCTCTTGCTCTCGGCCATCCAGAAGGGCGCTTCCGACATCCACGTCGAACCCTACGAAAAGAGCTACCGGGTTCGCTTCCGCATCGACGGCGTGCTGCACGAGGAAATGTCGCCGCCGGTGAAGCTCAAGGCCGCGCTCTCCAGCCGCCTCAAGATCATGGCCCACCTGGACATCGCCGAACGCCGTTTGCCTCAGGATGGCCGCATCAAGCTCAAGGTAGGGCAAGACAAAGAGATGGACTTCCGCGTCTCGGTTCTGCCGACCTTGTTCGGGGAAAAGATCGTCCTCCGGCTCCTCGACAAGAGCAATCTGCAGCTCGACATGACCAAGCTCGGATTCGAACCGGACCAACTGGCCGATTTCAAGTCTGCCATCGAAAGCCCGTACGGGATGGTACTGGTCACCGGGCCGACCGGCTCGGGCAAGACCACCACCCTGTATTCGGCTCTCTCCGAGCTGAACACCTTGAGCGACAACATTTGCACGGCCGAGGATCCGGTCGAGTACAACCTTCCCGGCATCAACCAGGTTCAGATGCATGAAGATATCGGGCTGAACTTCGCCGCGGCTCTGCGCTCGTTTCTCCGGCAGGATCCCGACATCATCATGATCGGCGAGATTCGCGACTTCGAAACGGCCGAGATCGCCATCAAGGCGGCGCTCACCGGCCACCTGGTGTTGTCCACGCTGCACACCAACGACGCGCCTTCCACCATCACCCGTCTGCTCAACATGGGGGTCGAGCCGTTTCTGGTCACGGCTTCGGTGCAACTGGTGCAGGCGCAGCGTCTGATTCGCAGGATTTGTGTGAACTGCAAGCAACCCACGGAAACGCCCAAGGACGAGCTCAAGGTCCTGGGCGCGACCGACGAGGAGATCGCAACCGCAAACTGCCAGCGCGGCGTCGGCTGCCAGATCTGCAGCGGCACGGGCTACAAGGGTCGCGTGGCGCTCTACGAGGTCATGCCCTTTAGGGATGCCCTGAAGGAACTGGTGTTGCAGGGGGCGGCTGCAGTCGAGATCAAGGGAGAAGCGATTCGCGAAGGCATGCGAACCCTGCGCAGGTCAGGCGTGCGCAAGATCTGCGAAGGCGTCACCTCGGTGGACGAGGTCGCCCGCATCACCGCCGGTGACTAGAGGATGGCCGTTGGAGACTAACCCCAATCAAACCCCGCCCCCTCAGGCTGGTGGGCTTACCGTCAACCTGCAGCAGCTGCTCAAGGCCATGGTGGAGCAGGGTGCCTCTGACCTGCACATCACCACCGGCTCGCCGCCGCAACTTCGCATCGACGGCGTGCTGGTTCCCTTGCGGGTCAATCCGCTCTCCCCGGTGGACACCAAGCAGCTTTGCTATTCGGTGTTGACCGACACACAGAAACTGCACTTCGAGGAGGAACGCGAGCTGGACTTTTCGTTTGGGGTGCGCGGCCTGGCGCGCTTTCGCGCCAACCTTTTCATGCAGCGCGGGGCTGTGGGCGGCGCGTTTCGGACCGTCCCATTCAAGATCTCGTCCTTCGCTGAACTGGGGCTGCCGCCGGTCATCGAGGAGTTGTGCAACAAGCCGCGTGGACTGGTCCTGGTCACGGGCCCCACCGGTTCGGGCAAGACCACCAGCCTGGCGGCCATGATTGACAAGATCAACTCCGAGCGGCACGAGCACATCATCACCGTCGAAGATCCCATCGAGTACCTGCACCCGCACAAGAAGTGCCTCATCAACCAACGCGAGGTGGGCGCCGACACGGAATCCTTCAAGAAGGCGCTCAAGTACATCCTGCGCCAAGACCCCGACGTGGTCCTCATCGGCGAGATGCGGGATCTGGAAACCATCGAGGCCGCGTTGGTGACGGCGGAAACCGGCCACCTCTGCTTCGCCACCCTGCACACCAACTCGGCGGTGCAGACCATCAACCGCATCATCGACGTGTTTCCCCCGAATCAGCAGTCGCAGGTTCGCGCGCAACTCTCCTTCGTGCTGGAGGGGATCATCAGTCAGGCGCTGCTCCCGCGGGCGACGGGGCAGGGACGCATTCCGGCCCTGGAAGTGATGGTTCCCAATGCCGCCATTCGCAACCTCATCCGCGAGGACAAGATTCACCAAATCTATTCCATCATGCAGATCGGTCAGGGCAAGTCNNGAGTTGGAGCAGATCATCTCGGCCGGAGGGGCCGCACCCGGTGGCGGCCGTTCGTCGCTGGGCGGGCGACCACCATTGGGAAGGGGATAAACACAGATGGCCGCACAGCTCACAGCGTTCGTTTGGGAGGCTCGCACCCGGACCGGCGACCTGAAGAAGGGCGTGATGGAGGCGGAGACCGAGGAGGCCGTCCACAACAAGCTCAAGCTTCAGCAGCTGCAACCGGTGGTGGTCAAGAAGCAGCCCCGCCAGTTCACCATCAACATCGGAACCGGCGTCAGCGTCAACGACATCGTCATCTTCACCCGTCTGTTCGCCACCATGATCGACGCCGGTCTCCCCATCGTGCAGTGCCTGGAGATCCTGTCCACGCAATCGGAAAACAAGCGTTTCGGCAAGATCCTGTCGCAGGTGCGGGCCAACGTGGAAGGGGGTCTCACCCTCTCGGATTCTATGCGCCGCTTTCC
>PMBY01000277.1:0-535 GCA_003153875.1 Myxococcales bacterium
GCTGGCGGGCTCCCCACGCGACTAGACCAAACGCCGGGTTCGGTTACCCCGTCCTGTCCAAAAAAGCCGATCCCTCGATCGTGGAATTAGAAAAACTGACCTCGACCTGAGCGAGAACGCGTGCAAGTCTCCCCGCTAACTCATCGAGCATGTCACTGCCCGTGCTACTTTCAATTCGGGGGAGCATGATTCAGACATGGGCTTTTCCACCAGCGTAGAGAACGGTGCGACGGTTCTTCGTATCGCGGGCGATCTCGATGTGGTCGCGCTTTCCGAACTCAGGCCGGCCGTTAACGGCATCGCGGAAGGACAGCCCGCGCGGGTGGTCGTCGACCTTTCAGCCCTTCGCCTCATCGACAGCTCCGGTGTAGGAGCCATAGTTTCCCTGTACAAGGCAGTCCATGCCTACGGGGGCAGCCTGGCCATCACGGGTGCTCAGGGCCAGCCGCTGGCCATCCTCCGTCTCCTGCGCCTAGACCGGCTTCTATCCGATCCTGACAATCTCGCGCCTTGGCCCCGCTGACTCAAGGCCAAG
>PMBY01000277.1:563-21318 GCA_003153875.1 Myxococcales bacterium
CGCCGCGCGCATCGGGTCGGGTTCGACGGCGGCAAAGGCGCCGCAGAGAGCGGACGCCGTGCACCCCAGTCCGGTCACGCGGGTCATCATGGGATGGCCGTTTCGCACTCGGATAAGGCCAGCCTTCCCCACGATATGATCCGTCTCTCCGCTGATGCAGACCGTGGATCCGAACGCCTGATGAAGGCTCTGCGCGGCCGAAAGCGCCGCCGAGGCAGCATCCTGGCTATCCACGCCCTTGCTGCGCACACCATCACTACAGACCGCCATGATCTCCGAGGCATTGCCCCGGATGATGCAAGGTCGCGCCGTCTTGATGAGTTCCCGGGCGGTGGATGTGCGGTACGACGTGGCTCCGGCTCCCACGGGATCAAACACGATGGGAATGCCGCGCTTGCAGGCATGGTCGGCAGCCGCGAACATCGAGCGGATCCAGACCGAGCTCAGAGTTCCGATGTTGATCACCAGGGCGGCTGAGATTGCGACCATCTCCGCCATCTCCTCCTCGGCATGGGCCATAACCGGCGAGGCGCCCAGGGCCAGCAAAGCGTTGGCCGTATTGTTCATCACCACGTAGTTGGTGATGTTGTGTACGAGCGGCGCCACTTGCCGGATCCTTTGCAGTGATTCCCAGGGATTCAGCAGGTCAGTATCTGTCATGAGGACAAGCTCCTTCATTCTGGCCGGCAGGCTGAATCTCTGTTCGCGACTTGTCAATCCTGGGCTTCAGCCGGCCGGGACCGCCAAAGGGGGCAGGGGAGAATGGGCCGAGGCTGCTTTCCGTCAAACCAGCTGCCGTGCGGTGAGTTCGTCCTTCAGGTAGGCGTAGTAGATGGGCGCGGCCACGATGCCGGGCAGACCAAAGGCGGATTCCATGATCAGCATGGCGATGAGCAGCTCCCACGCGCGGGCGCGGATCTGGCTGCCCACGATGCGTGCATTGAGGAAGTACTCGAGCTTGTGGATGACGATGAGAAAGCCCAGGCACGCCAGGGCGGCCCCGAGAGAGTGATTGAGCCCGACGATCACGATGATGGTGTTCGAGACCAGATTGCCCACCACCGGCAGGAGGCCGACCAAGAATGTGATGGCGATCAGGGTTTTGACCAGCGGCAGGTGTACGCCGAACAGGCGCAACCCGACCAGCAGGAAGAGAGCGGTCAGCGTGGTGTTCACCGCCGAGATGCGGACTTGCGCGAACACAATGCGACGGAAGGCATTGGCCAGCCGGGCAACTCGTTCAGCCAGGGCGCGGGCCAGCGGTCGGGTGAAGTTGTGTGGCCGCACGTCCGACAGGGACACGATCCCGCCCACCACCAGGCCGATGAGGATGTGCGCCAGCGCGCGGCCGAAGTTCTCACCCGCGGTTTGCAGGCCGCGAGCGTGCGATTCCAGCCAGCGGACCGCGGTTTCCCTCAGCTCGTCCGCGTTGTCGGGCAGGTTCTCCGTCACCGACGCGGGCAGAGTGGTGCGGGCCTGGTTGATGATCTGAGCCATCTTCTGCAGCAGCCGGGTCAGGTGCCCCTCGCCCCGCAGATACACCACCAGCCAAGTCACCAGGGCCGTCACCAGCCCGACCACCAGCACGGCCAGGGCCGACACCGCCACCACCCGCGCCCGTTCGTTGGAAAGATGCCGCTGCCACAGCGGCGCGGTGAGGTGAACCAGCTCGTACACCAACAACCCGGCCAAAAGCGCAGGCAAGATGTGCAACCACAACACGGCCAGCAGGGCGAGCCCCACGAGCATCCAGGCCGCCACCTCGGATTGCGTCGGCGCTGGCAATTTCGGACTTGGCGGTGTGGGTTCTGCCTCGGGCATGATGGTCTCCCCAACTACTCTTCCAGCACAATCCTCTGCCAGCCTTGCAGCCGGTCCAAGCCTTTTCGCGACTGCGTTTCGCGTTACGGGGGGTGATCTCTCGAGTCGAAACTAATCCTTGCGATCACTCCATATTCGGAACAAGACCTCTCTGCTGGCCGAGCGGAAGTTGGATTTCAGTGTCGCCGCTGGGCGTATGGTTTTGTGGTGCGTCTCCATTTGTCAGGCGCGGAATAAGGGGAAATGATGAGCGTGGCAAGTGGCTTGGTGCTGTTCTTTGGGGCGTGCTGCGCCTTTCAGTGGAGATGGCTCCCCCAGAATCTCATTGTGCAGAAGCAGGGAGCCTCTCGATGACGATGGCGAACAAGGGCAGCGATGCGATGACTGTTGCGGTCGCACGCAAGTCGCTGGCTAGCGCATGCGATGCCCTCGACGATGCTGTGCGAGCCATCCCCGACATGGTCCCCGACGATAATGTGATGGCGAACCCTGGCCTCGTGGCGCTGCTCCTGCGCGTAGTCGTCGCGAGACGTCAGCTGAGGGGACTCGAGCTCACTCTCGGGGCGGAGAGAATGGGCCGCGTCTGGGCTTCGATGCCTCAGTAGCACCGAAAAGGAGAATTCCATGGAAAGAGTGGGAAAGAGTATCCTTCGACTATGAAGTGGCTGGTTGGTCAAGAGCAGATCTGTCCTGCCCCTCGCCACGCTGTCATCCGTGCTCTGGCCGCGCGGCGCTGGTGAGAGCGGTGGCTACTTTGCGGGCCCGCTAGACAGGATCGATTCGATCTGGGTCATGACCGCGTTCATCTCCTGCATGGCTGCCAGGAAGGGCGCCGAGGTGGTCAAGTCCACGCCGGCCTTGGCTAGCAGGTTGCCCGGGAAATCCGAGCCGCCCGCTGACAACAGGTCGAGATAGCGGTCGCGGGCCGCGGTGGCCCCCCGGGCCTGGCCGTCGAGGATGGCCTTGGTCAGCGCGGTCGAGGCGATCAGGCTGGTCGCGTACTGGTACACGTAGAAGTCGTANNTCCAGGTACGCGGCGCTAAGCGCCTCCCCGGTCAGGGCCTCGCCCTTTTCTGCGCGCTCGTGGATCGCCAGCTCGAACTCGGCGAACATGGTTTGCCTGAACAGAGTCGTGCGCAGGCTTTCCAGGCGCTGGCCCAGCAAGGCCAGCCGCTCGTGGTCGTTGCGCGCGTCGGTCAGCGCCTGATGAACCAGCAGATTCTCGTTCAGCGTCGACGCGATCTCAGCGATGAAGATGGCGTAGCTCGAGGTGGAGAATGGCTGGCGTTCGTCGGCCAGCAGGGTGTGCATCGAATGCCCCGCTTCATGCGCCAGGGTGGAAACGTCATCCCACTGGCCATTGAAGTTGAGCAACTGATAGGGATGCACGCCATACACCCCCGTCGAGTACGCGCCCGCGCGTTTGCCCGTGCTGGGCAGAAAATCGGTCCATCCGGCCTGCAGGCCATGGGCCAGCTTCTTGTTGTACTCCGGCCCCAGGGGCGCCACAGCGGCCAAGGTCATGGTCACCGCATCCTCCACTGAATAGCGACGGTCGACCTGGTTGACCAGCGGCGCATACAGGTCCTCGTAGCCCAACTCCGCCAAACCGAGCATGCGCTGTCGCAGCTTCAGATACCGGTGCAGGGTGGGAAGGTTGGCATTGACGTCCTTGACCAGCCGTCGGTAGATGCCCACCGGGACGTTGTCGCGAAAAAGCGCCGCCTCCAGCGTCGATGGGAAGTGATGCGCGTCGCGAGCGAAGATGTGGGCCTTCAGCTGTGCGGACAGCAGCGCACCGGTGGTCCGTTCAAATGTCTTGAGGGCGCTGAAGAAAGCCTGGAAAACCTTCACCCGGTCAGCCCGGTCGCGCAACGCGCGTGTGCGGGCATAGCCGGCCGGATCCAGCCGCACCTGCTCTCCGGTCGAGAGCTTGACGGTCGGGTAGGGCAGGTCGGCGTCCTTGAGCACGCCATACACGGTGCTGGGTGCGATGCCGAGCTCGCCGGCCATGGCGACGATGCGCTCCTCCCCGGCGGCAAGGGTGTGCGGCTTCCAGCGCAACACATCTTGCAGATAGAACGCCCATTCGCGCAGCCGCTTCTCCTCGGCCAAAGCCGTCTGGATGGTTGCGTCCGGCAGGGTTAGCAGCTCGGGGCGCAGCCAGGCGGTGACCGTGTCGAGCTGGACGGAGAGCGAATCGGCCTCGGCCCGCATGGCGCGCGGGGGGGCCAGCCGGGTGTTCTCGTCGCTGCGCGCATGGGCGTAGACCACGATCCGCTGCAGCTCGTTCTGCAGGCCCCCCAGCTCGGACAGCGCATCGGCCAAAGCCTTGGCCCCGTCGCCCAGGTGCCCCTTGTGCCGTTCGAACGCGACCACATTCTTGCGCAAGGCAGCCTTGGCCTTGGCCCAAGCCTGGTCCGAGGCGTAGAGGTCACCTAGCTTCCACTTGTACTTGGCGTCGATATGGCTGCGATCGATCTCCTTGGAAGCCGGCTGACCTGAGGGCGCAGACGGGGCGGCAGCAAGCGAGATTGCGGCGAGGGGAAGGGCGAAGGACTGCATGGTGTACGACAGAGTACAGCCTTTTCGCCCATCCGGCGTGCGTGGCGCTGGACAAAGCGGGAAGCCAACCGGCGCCTTCAACGCAATCGCTTCCGCCACGCCAACAGCGGGCGTTCGATCAGACGGTACGAGGCGACGGCGGCGGCGAACACCAGCAGCAGGTTCAGCGGGAAGGTGGTGAGCGGCGAGCGGGCAAACCGGTTGAGGAAGGGCTCCTGCCACAGGTAGAGCGAGTAGCTGAGCACGCCCAGCCCTGCCAACGGGCGCGTTTCCAGCAGGCGCCCCACCCGATCATCGGGCAGGCGGCGGCAGCGATCGATACACAGCGCGATGGCCAGGTTCAGCACGGTTTGCCCGACCAGGCAGTCGATGAGCGCGTAGCCCTGGCCGGCGTTCGCGGCCATGCCCAGCAGCGGGACGACGGCAAACCAACCCGAACGCAGAAAGCGCAGATACGCCAGCTTGGCCGCCAGCCAGTCCTGCAGGCCAGCCAGTAGGCAGCCGGTGGCCAGCGCGTCGCCGATGGTGCTGAAGGCTTCACCGATCTCGATCCGCCGCGCGGGCGTGAAAATCCACATACCCGTGCGCACTAGCGGCGCGGTCACGACCAGGGTTGCGGCCAGCGCGAGGCCGCGCCGCGTGCCGACCAGCACCAGCAGGGCTGGCCACAGCAGGTAGAACTGCTCCTCAACCGACAGCGACCACAGATGCGAGACGTACCACGAGCGCAGGTGGTGGTAGTTGACCGTGTAGGTCAGGGCGTGCAGGCGATCGCCGGGAGCCAGTACGATCAGCCCCAGCGCTCCCAGCAGCAGAATGATCGCGATGTACAGGAACGCGGCAGGCAGGATGCGAAGCGCGCGGCGCAGGAAGAAGCGCGACAACGAAATGCGACCGGTCGTGGCGCGCTCGTGCAGCAACAGCAGCGTGATCAGAAAGCCCGAGATGACGAAGAACACGCGCACGCCCAGGTTGCCCAGCCCGTACAGCTCGGGCAGCCGCGCGCCGCTGGTTAGCTCGCGCGTGCCTGACAGGTGCGCCAGCAGCACCAGGCACACGGAGATCCCGCGCAGGCCGTCCAAGCATGGCACGCGGACGCTCATGGGTGCGCCCATCCCTCGCACCGGCGCGGGAGCAAAGGACACCGCCTTTGGCAAGGGTGCCGACTCAGACCCGAAGAGCAGTCTCTTCAGATCGCGATCTCCTGGAGGTTGAGCTTCTGGAAGTCGGCGCGTCCGACTCCTGCCGCGGCGGCCTTAGCGAGCATCACCACCTCTTGCGGCTTGCGGCTGTGCAGGGTCACGCAGTACGCGTCGACGGCGACCGGATCCGTGCCGGCCACGATCTTCTGCGGCTTCAGCAGATCGCCGGGGCCCGCGGGGCCATTGCTTCCCAGGACGACAGTGGCGTCAACGACGCACAGGTTCTGCCCTCGCAGCGTATTCAGGTCGGCGATGCACTGTGAGAGGAAGGCCACATCCTCGTAACCAGTCTTGCCCGAGCCGGCGTGGAAGAACGCATTGGTCTCGTGATCGAGGCCGCCCATCATGTTCTTGAGATTGCCGCTGAACAGGGTTCCGACATGGTGCTTGGCGATGGGGAGGTTCACCAGGACGTCCACGTCGAGCAACTCGGGCCGAACCTTCCCCGACTTGAGCAGGACGCCCTTGGGGATCTTCGTCTCCACCGTCTTTCCCGAGCACTCCCTGATCGACTTGATCACCTTGGCGTGGATCTCGCAGAGCGGCGAGCCGGTCCAGAACTTGGGCCCCAGTACCGGTAGGGTGACGATTTCCTTGGCTCCGGCATCGAGGCACATCTTGGCGACAGCGAGTGCAACCTCCATCCTGGTATGGCTTCCCTCGAGCCTCCAGTGCGGCGGGGCATTGATGAGCAGGCCCACGCGCTGGCCCTGGATGTTGAATCGCTTCATTCCGCCGAGCGCCTCCAGCGCCTTGAAGGTGCTGGCGAAGGCGTCTGCGCCCTTGACCGCGACGAGGTCGGGTCTGGCCGCAGCGGCTGCCAGGGCGCGCCCGATGCCCGTGGACTGCACCACGCCGACCGCGCCGATGGCCAGGCCAGCCTTCATGAACACGCGGCGATCAGTCTTGTGCATGGCGCCTCTCCTGTCGATTTGTGGACGAGAAAGACTAGCGGGTCGCGGAGCGGCTGCAAATGGTTTCAAAGAAAACCGCAAGCCAACTTCCTGCAACCATCGTGACCGGCGGCGCTAGCTCGACGAGACCGAGAAGCTGTTGTTGATGAATTCCTGCGTCGATCCGCCGTCCCCGCTGATCTCGAAGCCCCACTGCACCTGATCGAGCGTCCAAGTGTTGTCGAATTTCCCGTATTGGGTGTTGTTGTTGGCGATGAGCCAGTCCAGGATGCCCTTGACGTCGATAGTGCCCGACGTGACGTTGGCGGTAGTGCCCGACGCGGAGGTGTTGACGAGCGAAATCGTGGCATTGCTGCCGTTGCTGCCATAGTGGACGGTCCAGGTATAGTCGCCGATTTTTGGCTTCGTCGTGGCTACAATAGAAGAGATCGGTCCCGTCTTGTAGGTGTACATCCACACCATGAGCTCGATGCGCGTGTTCCCGCCGCCGGGGGTTCTGAGCCATATGTCGTAAGCTGCTTCCCAGGACCCAACATTGCCGGGCACGGTGATGTCGAAGCTGCTGGTGTAGGTGTTGATGGAGCTGATGAGCAGCCTGGGTGAATACCCGATGTTGGGATAGGATTTCACACCGTTGGTCTGGGGATGATTGGCGGTCACGCCCCACAAGGTTGACGTTGTGGCCCACACGCACTCGGGCCCCGGGCCCGATCCCCAGACGTTGTTGGCGACGGAAAAGATGCCGGTCTTGTAACCCGGCCCCTCATTGACGCAATTACAGAAGGTCGAGGTGATGCCCGCGGGCACGGCCCCTGGGCAGGTTGTGGTGACGGCGCTGGTGTCGTAGGTGGTACCACCGCTGCCGGTCGCGCCGCCCGTGGCCGCCCCACCCGTGCTGGTGACGCCGCCGGTTCGCGTGCTGCCCCCGGTCGCCGAATTGCCGCCGGTGCTGGTAGCGCCGCCGGTTCGCGTGCTGCCCCCGGTCGCCGAATTGCCGCCCGTCCTGGTCGCGCCGCCCGTGACCGCGGTTCCACCCGTGGTGGTCGTTCCGCCTGTACTGGGGGTGCTCCCCGTTTTGACGGTTCCACCCGCGCTGGTCGTACCGCCGGCCGCAGTGACACCGCCCGACGTCATGCCGCCCATGCTCGTGGTCCCTCCTCCGGCCGTGGTCCCGCCGGCGGCAAGCCCGCCACTACTGGTCGCCGTGCTGCCGCCAGTGCTGGACGTCCCGCCGATGCTGACGGTGCCTCCCACACTCCCTCCACTTCCGAGGTTGGCCCCGCCCGAACCGACACTACTCATGGCCCCGTCACGACCACCAGGGCTCGCCAGCGTATCCTGGCTTCCGTCACCGCCGGAGTACGGCTTCAAAGTCAGGTCGTAGCAGCCAGAGCCGGTAACGGCCAGCAAGCCCAACAGCGCCACACTCAAGACCACCAGATCACCCTGCAACCGATTTCGAAGCTGCCGTAGGTACCGTTCCATAGTGACTCCTCCCAGGCAAGAGCCGGGGTTCACGCTGCGAACCTCGTGCCACCTAACCCTTTCAGTAGCAGGGGCGAACGCCTCTGGCTCATTCCCCCAGTGACGTCGTCTGCGACCGCGAAGGGCAGCAAGGTAGCAGCGGCTAGCGTTCTTGAAGGCCGCAATGATCTCTGCCGAGAACCTGAGTCCTTCCGAGCAGATGGGCGCCAGAGACCATTTTCTCAAGCCGGTCGCCGAGTTCATCGCAGGGAGAGAACGTGGAGCCAACCCATGGCCGGTAGGCTGGCAGCGCTGCAGACGTACAACTCTTCCGGGGACAGTGGAAGGGGACACCGCGAGGCTACGCCTTGCGCCCGCGCGAAGCGGCCAACTCGGCGATTTTCTCGATCAGCTGCGGGTAGGGCTGGCCGCTCTCCTCGGCGGCCCACGCCAGATCCTCGCCATCGGCCAGATAGGGATTCGGGTTGGCCTCGACGATGTAGATCTCATCGTCGTGGGCCAGGCGCACGTCGATGCGGCCGTAGTCGCGCAGGTCGGCGGCCTGGTAGGTGCGCACGGCCACATCGGCCAGACGCTCCTTCAGATCCTTCGACAGGTTCTTGGCGATGCAGTTCTGGATGCCGCGCGCCTCGCGGTACTTGTGGCTCCATTTGGCCTTGAAGGTGGCGATCCGGTTCTCCTCGGTGGAGTCTTCGCCGAATACCATCTCGATGGGCGGCAGCGCGCGCGGCGGATCGTTGCCAATCACGCCCACGTACAGCTCGCGACCGGCGATGAACTCCTCGACGATGGCCGCGGTGTTGTGGCGCGTATGGATGAAGGCCACCCGCTCGGTCAGCGCCGGATCGTCGTGCACCACCGACCGCTGTGCAATGCCGACCGAGGCGTCCTCGTCCAGCGGCTTCACGATGAGCGGGAAGCGCACGTCGCTCGGCCGTTGCACCGGCTGGCCGAGCGGGCACACGAAGAAGTGCGGGATGCGCAGCCCCTGGTAGGCCAGCACCATCTTGGTGAGTGCCTTGTTGCGCGCCAGCATCAGCCCCTCGGCCGAGGCGCCCGTGTAGGGGAGATCCATCATCTCCATCAGCGCGGCCACGCCATAGTCCAGGCCCGACTGGTTGCGGAAGCGTTCGGACAGGTTGAACACCGCGTCCACCGGCTCGGCGCGCAGGCCCGCGACCAGCGTGTCGAGATCGTTGCGGAAGCCGCACAGGCGCACCTCGTGGCCCTGGCCCCGTAGCGCGCGGGCCACGTCGAACTCCGCCTCGTCCGCGGATTCGATCTGGCGCAAGTAGTCCTGCCCTGCCGGCGGTTCCGCATCGGTGTCGAACAAGATGAGTATGCGTAGCTTCTTCATGCCGCTGTTGTGGGCAGCGCGTGCCCACCATGGTTTTGTACTATACCGTTGCTGCGGCCGGAAGAACGATGTTGCGATCCGCGATCTGGGACAGTTGAGAGATAGTGCTGCTATCATGGTAGCCATGCGCCGGTGGTTATGCATTTTCTTCCTGGCGGGCTTCATGGCCGCCGGGTTGCCGGTGCGGGCGGACGGCGAGGCCTTGCCGGAGATCCGCATCAAAGTCGGCGAGGCCTACCAGCTCCACCTCGGCTTCATCATCGTGGGACTGGTGTGCGACGACACCTCAGTGGTGCGCGTCGAGGACGGTGGCGATCATCTGCGCCTGGTGGGCCTGGCGCCGGGCCGCACCAAGTGCGGCTTCTGGAGCAACCCGAAGTCCCCCGCGCCCTCCAAGGTCTACGAGGTCGTTGTCACGCGCGCCCCGCCCAAACTGCAACCATCTCGTGTCAACCCGTGAATCTCTCGTGACATCCCAAACCATCGCCCGCGGAACATCCAGGTTTGGAGAGCTCGTCCTGCGCCGGCGAAGTCGAGAAGGGGACGCTGATCCATCGACGGTGTGTGAGCTGATCTGCAATGGGGTGTTCTTGATGGATTCGGAGGACGGCACGACCGAACGCAGGCTCGCGTCCGAATCACTGGCACGCGTATCCCATCCTGAGATCGTCGTGATCGGAGGACTTGGCCTGGGGTTCACGTTGATGGAGGTGGTTGCATCGCCACGGCCGCGTGCCATCCACGTGGTCGAGATCGAAGGTCTGATTGTGGATTGGGCGTCGCAGGACTTGCTACCCCATGCCCGATCGGCCTTGCAGGATCCGCGCGTGCAGGTGCATGTCGCCGACATGCGCGCCTATGTGGAATCGCTGCCGCCCAGGAGTGTAGACCTCATCTTGATCGACGTGGACAACGGCCCGGACTTCCTCGTTCACGAGTCGAATGCGTCGCTCTATCAGTCGCCATTCCTGGAAAGGTCGCTTCTGACGCTTCGGCCAGGTGGCCTGCTTGCGGTTTGGTCGTCGTCTCGATCGGCCAGGCTCCACGATGCATTGGCCGGAGTCTTCGGACAGTGCGACGAGGTCGCTTTCAACGTCACCCGCGCTGGACGTCCGTTCGAATACTTCCTCTACTTCGCGTCGCAGAAACAAGTGCAAGCTGGTGATTGTGAACCAGCAGAGAGGGACTAGAATCCAGGCTATGGCTCCAACCGATCGCTGGCCTAGTCCCCAAGAGCCCCCGGCAAACCCGGCAAGTCCTGTGTTCATGGGGCCGCTCACCATCCCCGAACTTCCGCGCAAGCGGCGGTGGGGCTGGCTGTTGGTGTGGACGCTGCTGGTATTCGCGGGTGGGGTTGCCGCCGGTCCTCCCCTGACCGACCAGGCGTTCATGCTGGTTGAACGCGTGTCTTCGATGCTCGGGATGGCGCCTCCGCAATTCGTGGAGAAGCTCAAGCCGGCGGGACCCTCGATCGAGCCGCTGTCCGCGCCTGCGGTTGAGCAGGCCCCGCTGGGCGAAAAGCGAGCCGAGCTTCCTCCGACGCCCGCAGAACCTGCCGCACGGCAGGCGGCCCCCGAGTCCGAGAAACCAAAAGGAACCGTGGCGCAGCCGCCCGCTGCGCCCAGCGAGACCGCAGCGCCGGCGGAGCCCGCGCAGCAGCCCGCTGGGGCGGGAATGCGGGTCGCACCTTCAGCTCATCCGAAGGGCACAGCAAGTGTTTCGTCCCGTCGGGCCGCGTCCACGATGAAAAGCGCCAAAGTGGATACGCCGTCCCCGGCGGACGTCCCCTTCCACGATCCTTTTGCCGACGGCGCCGGGAGCGCCCCCAAGGCGGCAGCCCTGGGCCGCAAGTCCAACCCGTCATTCGACGAGCCCGCGCGGGCAGCGAAAGGCGAGCCGGCGGCCAAACCCGCCGCTTCCCCGTCGCACGATTCCCTCGACAACCTGATGGCGGATGTGGTCACGGACCGCAAGGGCAAAGACAAGCCACACGAGGGCAAGGGCCTGGACGCCTTGTTGAACGAGGTGCAGAAGAGCAAGCCCGACTCGCCGCCAAAGCAAGACGCTCCGGCGTCCCTTCCGCCGCTGTCTCAGGCCGACATCTCCAGGGTCATGGCGGGGGTCAAGATCCGCGGCAAGGAATGCGCCCGGCAGCTCGGGCAAAAGGGTGTCGCAGAGTTGAGTCTTGTCGTGGCGAAGGAAGGACGTGTCACCCAAATGAGCGTCGGCGGGAGCGTGGCAAACACGCCACTCGCTGCGTGCATCGAGAAGGCCGTGCGTGCGGCGTCTTTCCCCCGTTCCGCGGGCCTGCGCTTCGACTACCGCCTCGACGTTCGCTAGCCAGGATCTGGTAGACCGCCATCCAATACGTTGGTGGCTAGCTTTTTCACCACAGAGAGCACAGAGAACACGGAGGTCGGAGCGAAAGAAGGGTTCGGATCGGGCAGGAAGCCAACCCGTTCCCTTCCGATCCGACTCTGTGTGTCCTCTGTGGTGAAGCAGCTAACTTTGATCCACGGTCCATGCGATGGTGGTTAGTCACGGCAATGCCCGGTGCTGCGGGCCCCGTCCGGTTTCTCATTTCTCGGTCAGAAAGACGCTGGGTATCTGGCCTGGTCGCTCGTCGCAGGCGGGGTTCCTCGCGATGAGACGGCTCAGTCCGAATCCAGTACAGTGGTGCTAGGCTGCGCGCATGAACTTGAGCAGGCTTTTCTTCGCGTTGGGGATAATGACTCTGGGAACGACCGGGACGTCGAGTGCGCAGGCGACGCCTGCCCCGCTCGGAGTCACCTATGCCGGCTGGAGGGGAGAGTACAGCAACGCGAACCGCAGGCTGGCCACCTTCAAGGAGATCGGCTTCCAGATCGTCTCGTTCGTGCCCCTGTACGGCTACACAGGGCTGAACAGGATCGATCGGACCACGGGCCCGGACGCCGCCGAGTTGGCCAAGGCGGTCGAGGCCGCGACCCGCACAGGGCTTGCGGTGGTGCTGAAGCCGCACCTGGACCCGTTGATCTACAGCCCCGGCTTTGACAGCTTCCGGTCGGAGAACGACAGCTGGCGGGTGAACTGTCCCTGGCGCGGCTTCTTCGACGTGGACCCGATGAGCGACGACTACAGGAACGGCGTGGTGTTCGCCTCGCTGGCCGCGGTGAAGACGGCGATCGACAGCCTGGGCGCCGCGCCCGCCGTGCCGGTTCGTCTGGAGCTGGGCACCGAACTCATGAACGCCATGGTGTACGCGCCCGAGCGCTGGGTGGAACTGCTGGCCGCGGCGAAGAAGGAGCGCCACCGCCTCGGGCTCGACCGGGCCGTCGTGCTGTCACACAACTTCACCCACCACTTCGAGATCCCCGATGACTTCGTCGCGCGCATGAGCCCCGCCGGCAAGCGCGCGCTTGGGCGCTACATCCGCGGCCTGGACGCGCTCGCCCTCTCCCAGTACATGGACCTCACGGCAGCTATGCCCGCCGCCGAGCGCGGGAGGCGCCTGCCCTCCGCCGACGAGATCGCACAGGCGCTGGTGCTGCACGAGAGGAACTTCAGGCGCCAGATCCTGGTCGGTGCTTTGGGCCTGCGTCCCGCCGAGATCCCGCCCCTGCACATCGGCGAGTACGGCATCGGCCGCGGCGGCCTCCGCCACCCGAACCTATGGGCCGACGACGCCACGCCAGCCCAGGAGAAGGATCTGGCGCAGCAGATCGTGCGCGGCCACGAGGGCCTGCTGCGCTACCTGGCGCTGCCCGACGGTCGCACTGTGAAGAGCGCAGTCCTGTGGGTCACCGGTGCCCACTACGACATCTTCGGCTGGGGAAACCAGAAGTACGCGATCCCCGAAGCAGCCGCTGCGATCAGAGCAGGGCTGCGCTGAGCGGCGCGGCCCCGCGGCCCACTTGCCAGGGTTGATTGCGGGCCTACACCTTCGCAGCTTTGAGGGAACGCGCGAGCTTCACGGCCTCGGCCACGCTCTTGTCCTTGGCGAGCTGCTTTACCTTGGCCCGATCTGCGCCTTTGAGCGATTTCAGGAAGCCCAAGTATTGCCCCTGAAGCTTTCGCGCCCGCTTGACCTTGGGTGTGACCCTTTTCACCCGCTTCGCTGCTACCGGCTTTGCGCCGGTCGACTGGGTGGCCTGGCGTCGCTCTTCTCGGTACTTCTTGATCTTGGCCTTGGGCACCTTCTTGTGTTCCTTGCAGACCATCCCGAAGATTGGTGCTGCCGGGTTTTTGCAGCCGGGCACTGGGCAGAGTTGCTTCTTCCGCGCCGGCGCGGACGCAAGGGCCAAAGGTGCGCTGGTCGCCAACCGCTTCGGTGGCCGGCCAGGCCCACGCTTCTGGGGAACCCCAAGCGCCCCGGCGAGGGCAGCCTGGATTCGCTGAGCGGTGGCTGTTTCCACTGCGGCCACGAGCTGGCGGGTGAAAGCTTCAATCTGTGCGGTGATGTTCGGATCGGTGTGGGGCATTGGTTCTCCTAGTTGTTCTTGACCGGGCAATCGTAAGGGAAACAAGCGAGATGGGCAACCAGATCGCAACCAGGGGGGTGGATGGTGGATGCAGGGGACAAATCGGCGTAGTCTCGCGGCATGGTTATGGCAAACATCAAATCGGTTTCCGGGGGTTTTCTTGGAATCTGCCTGGCGCTGGCCAGCTGTAAGACGGCTGCCCCGGCGGCGCCGGCAGCCACTCCCGCCAATGCAAAGGCCACGGCGACGCCACCGCCCTCGCAGGGGGCGGCTGCGCTCGCCGAGCCGGTGCTCAAGCCGGCCGCAGCCGCGGCAGGGGCCTGGGGCATGAGCTTGCTGGTCGCTTCGCCTTTGAAGTTGGCGGCTGACCTGGATGCTCTCTCCAAGAGCCTGGAGTTGCCCGTGTCCCTGGGGCAGTCGCTGCTTCCCACATTGACCAGCGGGGAAGGTCCCGGCGGCGTCAAGGTGGCGCGCGAGACCCTCGACCGCCTGGATGCGAGTCGCCCGCTGACCGTGATTTGGCTGGCACGGGGCGCTGGCGTGCCGGCTGGTTGGTGTGCCGCGATTGCCTTCAACGAGCGCCCTTTCGCGTGGGACGTCCTGCAGACCATGGGGACGGTCGGCGTGCAGAGCGAAGGCACCTTTGAGCGACGTTTGCCCTCGGGAGATGTGGTCTGGGGCGCAGTCAAGGATCGCCAGTTGCTGCTTTCTAGCTCGCGCGAAACCTTGCTGGCCGCGGGTTCCCTGGCCGTCGTGGCACAGACGACGCCTATGTCGGGACAGGCTCTCTTCACCCTGTCCCCGTCGGTGATGGCCAGAGGCACGGGTCAGTCGTTGGACGCGTTGCTGGCCGGCGTCCCCGGCACGGCCATGGCGGAAATGGACAAGGACGGGGCGAAGACGGGTAAGCCAATGACACCCGCATCCAAGAAGATGATCGAGGCGCTTCTCAAGACCTTGATGCGCCCTGTGGGCGAGATTGCCATGGTTCACGTCAGTCTCGAAATTGGGGCTGGGCGCGGCGTGGTTGTACGGGCCGAGGCCCAGCCCACGCCAGGCTCACAACTGGCTGCCAAGGCTGGTCATGTTTCGCCCTATCTTTTCGATCTGGCTCTTCCGGTGCGCAGCGACGCGATGATAGCCGTCGCATGGGGCGACGTGACGCCTTGGCTGGCGGACGGGATTCAGGTCGTGCAAGCCTCGGGCCCTGCCGGCCTTGCGGCCAGCAAGGATCTTGGGACGCTGCTGGGCGAATCGATTGACGGCGGTTCTTGTTCTGTGGATCTCGGGGTCGTGCCCATGACTGCCATGTGCAGCCTGACGGTGCGTCCAGGAGTGGATGCGGCCCGCGCCCTTGATCGCTACGTGGCGTTTCTCCAGTCATCCAACGCGTGGCATGCCGAGGTCGATGGTCACACGCCCAAGCCGCTCAAGGTGAAGCGCACGGGAAAGATCGTGGAGACGGAAAAAACCATCGCAATAAGAGATCCCCAGGTCAGGGCGGTCATGAAATCGATCCTGGGTGGCGATGTGGCGCACAGCGCGCTGACGGTTAAGGACGGCCGCGTGGTCCTGGCCGTGGGCGCCAAGCCGCGCGAGATCCTCAGCCGCTACGGCAAGTCGCAGGTCGCGATGAAGACCGCGGCGCCCATCGTGGCGCGGACCCTACTCGACACAGCCTCGGCCAACGGCGTGGGCTTGGTCGACGTCATGTCGATCGTGACCAAAGTGCTGGCGAAAGAGTTCGCTGCGGGCCAGTCGTTGGGTGGGATTTTGGCGGTTCCAGGCTTCGCTGACCTGCACACTCCCGTGGCGCTGTCGAGCCGAGGCGGAACCCTCCCGTCCCTCGAGTTTCAGGTGCCCTTGGGTACCTTGCAGATTCTGGCCCGGGTGGTCAGCGGCTTCATGGGTCAGATGGGGCCGACGCCCGGACAATGATGAAGAATACTATTTAATGAAACGCACGAAAAATCCGCTAGAGTAAAACGATCACCATGAGAGTTCTCGCCGTTTCTCTCGCCGCCGTATTCATGCTGATGGGTGTGCCTGCGCTCGCCAGCGCTGCTTCGGCCGGTTCCATCCGTTCTGCCGCCTCTTCTGCCGACTCGAGCTGTCGCGCCAGGAAGAAGAAAGCCAAGAAGCAGACCGCCGACAACAAGGGCAAGAAAAAGGGCAAGGACGCCAAGAAGCCCTACGGTTTCGAGCTGTAGGGGCGGGCGTCCTGCGCCGGGGCGCACGCGAGTTGTCAGCAAGCGCTGACCGTCGGGCCATGCCGTCAGACAAGCCATCCCCCACGTTGCAGCCCCTTGCGGCCATGCCGGGGCCGGCCCTTGCCGGATTGCGCGTGCTGGCCGCGGACATCGACGACACTATCACCGCGGGAGGCAAGCTGCCCGCGCGCACCCTCCAGTTGTTCGAGAAGCTGGAGGCCGCCGGGCTGGTGGTCGCCCTGGTCACTGGGCGTTCCGCAGGCTGGGCGCAGGCCTTGGCCGGCTACCTCCCCGCGGTGCGCGTGGTCGTCGGCGAGAACGGTCTGGTGTCATTCGACGGCACCGGCCGGCAGTGCAACCTGGGGCCGCCGCGCGACGCGAGCTTCGGCCGCGCGCTGTCCGAAAACGCTGAACGCGTGGCGCGCGCCTTTGCCCTTGCCCGCACCGACGACGATGTCTTTCGCTTGTTCGAGCGCACCTTTGTGCGGCCCGCAGGCTTCGACGCCGATGCTCTGCGCGGCTGCCAGCAGCTTGTCGACGCTGGCTTTCAGGTGATGGCAAGCTCGATCCACATTCACGTGCGTCCCTCGGGCTGGGACAAGGCGGACGGGCTGCTGGCCGCGCTGGCTCCCATCTTGCCCGGCGTGCTCGATGACAGTGACACGAGCATTCTTTTTGTCGGCGACAGCAGCAACGATCGGCCGCTTTTTGCGCGTTTTCCTCGTACCAGCGTGGGCGTGCACAACGTCGTGCGTTTTCTCGACGAGCTGGGGGCGGATCGCCCTGCCTACATCACCGAGGGTGAAGCGGCTGCCGGCTTCGCCGAAGTTGCCGAGCGGGTGTTGGCCGCACGCCGCCGCGCGCCGTAGGGTGCCGGCCTTCCGCCTCCATCCATGCGTCGGCACTTGCACGGCGCCCGGTATGTCCATACGATTCGCCGTCGCATAGGTTCCCGTAACAAGTCCCCCAAGCTGGAGTATCCCAAATGGCGAAACTGTCCGGAAAGGCCCTGGTCGCTCAGGGTGGCGGTCCTACCGCCGTCATCAACCAAAGCCTCGCGGGTGTGGTTCTCGAGGCGCGTAAGTTTCCTGAGATTTCCAAGGTCTACGGCGCTCGCCACGGCGTGCGCGGGATCTTGAACGAAGACTTCATCGACCTGACCCAGGCCACCACGCACAACCTAGAAGAGGTCGCGCGCACACCCGCCTCGGCGCTCGGCTCCACCCGCGACAAGCCCGACGAGGAATATTGCCGGAAGATGTTCAAGGTCATGCTGGCGCATGAAATCCGGTACTTCTTCTACATCGGCGGCAACGACTCGTCCGACACCTGCCGCATCGTGAACGAGCAGGCCAAGGCCGCTAGCTACGAGCTGCGCACCATGCACGTGCCCAAGACCATCGACAACGATCTGGTGGGCACGGATCACTGCCCGGGATTTGGGTCGGCGGGCAAGTTCGTGGCCCAGGCCTTTGCCGGCGCCAACCAGGACAACCGCGCCTTGCCGGGGGTGTACATCGCCGTGGTCATGGGCCGGCACGCGGGCTTTCTCACCGCGGCTTCGGTGTTCGCGCGCAAGTTCCCCGATGACGGTCCGCACCTCATCTATCTGCCCGAGCGTCCCTTTAACTCGGAGCGATTCATCCAGGACGTGCAGTCGGCCTATGACAAGCATGGCCGCTGCATCATCGCGGTGTCCGAGGGAGTCTGCGGTCCCGACGGCCAGCCGGTCGTGACCTCGCTCAAGCCCTCGATGGAGAAGGATGCACACGGCAACGTGCAACTCTCGGGCACGGGCGCGCTGGGAGACCTTCTGGCGGACCTGATCAAGGCCAAGACCAAGATTAGACGCGTGCGCGCCGATACCTTGGGCTATCTGCAGCGCTCATTCCTCGGCTGTGTCAGCGCCACCGACGCCAGTGAGGCGCGTGAGGTGGGCGAGAAAGCCGTGCAGTACGCGGCCTGGCACAATGTGGACGGCTCAGTGGCGATTCGTCGCGTGGGCGAATACGCCGTCGAGTATGACCTGTTGAAGTTGACCGACGTCGCGGCCAAGACCAAGCACATGGCCGACGAATACATCAACCCGGCAGGCAACGATGTCACCGAGGCGTTCAAGACTTATGCGCGGCCGCTCGTGGGCGAGTTGCCGGACATGGGGCGCATCGCCGCGCCGGCCGTGTACAAGATCAAGGGCGAATAGCTCAAGACAAGGAGAACCCAATGGCAGAGTCACCCGTTTCGTACAAAGAACTGGGCATCGTCAACACGCGCGCGATGTTCAAGGCGGCAATGGCGGGCAAGTTCGCCGTCCCGGCCTACAACTTCAACAACATGGAGCAGATGCAGGCCATCGTGATGGGCTGCGTGGAGTCGGATTCGCCGTTCATACTCCAGGTCAGTTCGGGCGCGCGCAAGTACGCCAACCAGGTGTTGCTGCGCTTCCTCGCCCAGGGCGCGGTGGCCATGATCCGCAGCATGGGCAGCAAGCTGAACTTCGCTTTGCACCTGGATCACGGCGACACCGTCGAGTTGTGCAAGTCGTGCGTCGACACCGGTTTCTCGTCGGTCATGATCGATGCTTCGCACCACCCGTTCGAGAAGAACATCGAGGAGACGCGCAAGGTGGTGGAATACGCCCACCAGCACGACGTCACCGTCGAGGGCGAGCTGGGCGTGCTGGCCGGCATCGAGGACGACGTGGTGGCGGCCAAGTCGATCTACACCCAGCCCGAAGACGTGGAGAAGTTCGTCAAGGCCACTGGGGTGGACTCGCTGGCCATTTCCATCGGCACATCACATGGCGCCTACAAGTTCAAGCCCGCGCAGTGCACACGCAACGCCAAGGGCATTCTTGAGCCGCCTCCTCTCCGTTTTGACATCTTGGAAGAGGTCGAAAAGCGCATTCCCGGCTTCCCCATCGTGTTGCACGGGGCGTCCTCGGTCGTGCTCAAGTACGTCGAGATGATCAACAAGTTCGGCGGCAAGCTGGACGACGCCGTGGGAATCCCCGAGGAGCAACTGCGTCGCGCGGCTGCTTCCGCCGTGTGCAAGATCAACATCGACTCCGATGGCCGCTTG
Source organism: Myxococcales bacterium (assembly GCA_003153875.1). The sequence continues at coordinate 19,659 of PMBY01000277.1, forward strand.
GCCATGACGGCGTTGATTCGCAAGGTGTTGGGAGAGAACCCAAAGGANNGAGAAGAACCGCAACGTGCTCGGATCCGCCGGCCACGGCAAAGAGATCTTCGGAACCTAGACGCACGAAAGCGCGTTCCGCTGGGGGCGACCTGCGGTCGCCCCGCAGAGAAGGCCTCTCTCCTGAAAAAGGGGAGGGGCCTTTTGTCTATCGGAACAAGGACACGAAGACCTGAGCCGAGGCTGGGTCGTAGGTGGATTCAGGGTCCTTCCAGAAGTAGCCGGCCGCACCCGGGCCATGGTCACCGACGGCCAATGATAGCCCCCAGGGCAGGAGTTTGGATTTCCTCGCCAGCTCTGTCGTCGGTTGCCAGACACCGTTCGGCGTGCCGGCCAGCTTGCGCCGAGCCTCCATCGCGAATTCGCGGGTGGGGGTGGCTTGGGTCTTCTTGCTCCAGAACGCCAGAACGTTGCCGTCGCCATCCACCGCGAGCCAGGGAGTGGGCAGCCTGTCCACGACGTCACTTGCGTATTGGTCGTTTGGGATCGACAGGTTGTCGGTCTCAAGTGCCACAGGCGCGGTCCAAGCCCCGCTCACCGTGCCCTCCATGGTCCAGACGTTGTAGAAGCCATTCACCCACTGGGACCAGGCCAGGGTCACGGTCCCGTCCTGCGCCATGACCACGCTCGGCTCAAGCAGGTCCACGTTCCCAATGTTTCGCGCCGCAGCCCACTTTCCCGAGGATGGCGAGTAGGAGCGTAGCATCGCGCCGTCGGTGTCGGCCCACACCACCACGCCCTGTCCGTTCCGGTTCATCGCGACAGCCCGCTCATCAATGTTATTCGAGACGTTGCTGTCGAGCAGTGTGTACGGATTCAGATCCGGTCCCGCAAAGGTGGCAACCGCAACACTATCGTTGAGTTGGGCATCCTTTTGGGTGAAAAGAATGATGCCGCCCTGGTCGCTGATTGCCACACTCGGGTTCGGGTAGGGCGGCGACGAGATGTTAGGCTGAGCGGCCAGCGCATCCTGGCCTGCCGCCCAGGTCTTCCCGTCGTAGTAGGCCGAGTAGAGCAGGGGGACGTAGGAGTTAGCAGAGTCCCACACCGTGAAGGCCAGTCGGGCGGTGCCATTGCGAGCCACGGCCAGGCTTATCTCCGCCACCTGTCTGTTGGGAGTAATGCGCGCTGGCGTCGACCACGACACGCCGTCGGAGGATTGCGAGGACCGAACGCCGAGCAGGGTCGTGTCAGTCGGCTCCCAATGGAACCAGGCCGCGATGACGTTGCCCGCGCCATCCACGCCGATTTGTATTACTTCTGGGTTGCCGCCGGCGTTTTCCTCCAGCGTGTAGGTATCTCCCCATTGGGCTTTGCTCGCGTCCCAACGTCTCACTCTCACCGCCGACGAAGGCCAATCGATCCACATCACGTACACATGTCCTTTGACCGGGTCGACCGCCACGACCGAGGAAGACGCCCAGTCGAACTGATCGTTCACGACATTCTCGACCGGATGCCAGGCAGGCCCAGCCAGGCTGTCCGCGCCCGTGTCCTCGCCTGCGTCGACGACATCGGTTGGCTGTGCCACATCCCCGCCAGTAGCGGCGACATCCGACACTTGCGGAGCGTCGGGCGACGGCGCGACATCAACCGGTTGCACCACATCAAC
>PMBY01000197.1 GCA_003153875.1 Myxococcales bacterium
CCTGTCTGGTGGGACAATGGGGGCGGCGATTTTGGTTTGCTCAACCGAAGGGCCAACCCTCCCTCTTGGACCTACCCGACAATCGTTGCCGCCCTGAAAGAAGGATCCACGACAGGTTCCGCACCCGGTGCTGTGGACGCAGTCCCCTAGAACAATGGCGACTACCCCGCTGCTAGAGCACCGAACGGTGCTCTAGGAGTCGGCGCACCACCAGCGCCACCTGGCGCTGGGTGGTGGCTTCGTCGCCCGAGTTGTCGATGATGTCGCTGGCAGCCCGACGCTTCTCTTCCAGGGGAAGCTGGGCCTGCAGCCGCGCCAGGGCTTGACTGCGGCTGCAGCCATCGCGGGCCATCACCCGACCCACCTGTTGTTCTTCGCTGGCCACGACCAGCACCAGACCGTCGAGACGGCGGTGCAGGCCGGCTTCGACCAGCAAGGCAGCTTCGAGAAACGCAAGCGGCAATCCCTGGCGTCGAAACTCATCGGCCTGCTCTAGCGCCCGTTCCGTAACGCGCGGGTGGGTGATGGCTTCCAGACGCGCGCGGCTGGCTGGATCCGCGAAGATGCGCTCCGCCAGTTTCTTGCGATCGATGGCCCCGCCCTGGTCGATTACGTCGGGCCAGGCGGCCGCGATCTCGGCGTGGGCAGGCTGTCCCGGTTCCACCACCTGGCGGGCCAAGAGGTCGGCGTCAATGACCGGCACGCCCAGGTCACGGATCATGCGCGCCACGGTGGATTTTCCGGTGCCGATGCCGCCGGTTAGACCGACCAACCTGAACATCTCTCGATTCTAGCCTTTCTGTGCTCTTGAGACAGCAACACCGGTTGCGAGTTCACCTCGTCATCCACCGACAGTCGAGAACACAGAGGAGAGAGGGGAGGCCACGGAGCTGGCCCGTGAGATCCGGAGGATGGGTCGTCGTGTCTCGGCGTTCAGAAAAGTATGCCCCGCAGAGGCGCTACTGCATCGAGACCCGGCAGATCGCGAGGCCTTCTGGTCCGACCTCTGGGTCCTCCCCTCTCCCCTCGGAGTTCTCAGCGACGGGTGGATTTCCAAATGAATGCGCACCTTCGCAGACAGTCGCGGTTGTACACTACCCCCATGACAATGCCGACCGTCATCGACGCCGTGTACCTGGCCGAGGCGCGCGAGGCGGGTCATTGGCCGCCCGAGGGGCCGGTCGAGGTGGCCATCGCGGGCCGCTCCAACGTGGGCAAATCGACGCTGCTCAACCGTCTGGCCGGACGGCGTGCGCTGGCGCGCGTGTCCAAGACGCCGGGGCGGACCCGCGGGATCATCTTCTATGATCTCAGCTTGCGCTTGCCTGGAACCAACGAGCGGCTCGCCTTGCGCTTGGTAGATCTGCCGGGCTACGGCTACGCGCAGGTCTCTCGCGACGAACGCAAAGCCTGGCAGCGCCTGGTCGAAGGCTACGTCAAGGCGCGGTCATCGCTGCGCCTGTTTCTCATCTTGCTCGACGCACGCCGGGCGCCCGGCGAGGAGGAAATCCAACTGGTGGAATGGCTCAGGAGCGAACGCGTGCCGCACCACTTGGTGGTGACCAAGACCGACAAGCTGCGCACGGCCGAGCACGGGGCCGCGCGCGGCAAGGCACGTTCTGCGTTCGGGCCCGACGCGCCGCCGGTGTCGCTGGTTTCGGGAGAAACCGGCGAGGGGGTGGACGCGCTGTGGGCCGTGCTGCTCGCGGGTGTATGCGACGGCGGGGCCAAGCCGTTGTAGTCTATCAAGACGACGGCTCAAGTCACCGCGGTGACGACGGCCGACGATCCGGGTTTCTGGCTGCGTCGGGCCTGCGCTTCCGGTCCTNNCGGGGGCAGGTGGCGGGGCGGGCAGGCCCGAGTGCCCGAAGGGCCTTGTCGGCCGGATACCAAGGGACATTGCAATCACCTCCCGCACCCTGCGCGGCTTAAACTTGACTCATCGTCATTGATATCCGGACAATATGGAAAGCTACTGCCAACCCGTAGGCGATCCGTGGCCGTGAACAAGGCGTCTCAGCCGTACCTCATCCAGCCGCTCACCCCGGCTGACCTCGACGCGGTCATGGAGATCGAACGACTGTCGTTTCGCACCCCTTGGCTGCGTCAGGCTTTCGAGGAGGAAATGCTGCGCTCTTGGGCACGCGTCGAGGTCCTGCACGACACCATCACCGGCCGCCCGGTGGCCTTCGCCGACTATTGGCTGGTCGCCGACGAGCTACACATCCTAAACATCGCCACCCACCCTGAGGCGCGACGCCAGGGCCATGGCGCGCGCCTCCTGCGACACATTCTGGACGTGGCCCGACGCGCCAGCTACCGGACCGTCGAGCTTGAGGTGCGCCGGTCGAACCTGGCGGCGCAGGCGCTCTACCGTGACTTCAAGTTTCGGCAGGTTGGGATCCGCAGTCGCTACTATGAGGACAACGACGAGGATGCCATCGTCATGACGCTCAGACTGCGAGACTAGATCATGAACGCGTTTCTGTTAGCGGTCATGCTTTCCGCGCAAGATGCCTCCGCGCCGCCGATCGACTCGGCGTCGCCGATCGACGCCGAGTCGCCGATTGACGCCGCACCGCCGATTGACGCCGCACCGCCGATTGACTCCAACCCGAGCACCGCACCGCTCGCCCAGCCGCTGCCTTGGTTTGCCATTGCGCGCGTGCGCACGCACGAGCCGGTGGTGGCGCTGACCTTCGACGCGTGCGCCACGCTCAAGCAGGACAACGGTTTCGATCGTGAGGTGTTCGACATCTTGAAGCGCGAACAGATCCCGGTGACGGTGTTTCCGACGGGCCGCTGGATCGAGACCCATCCGGCCGAGGCCAGGGAATTGGCGGCCCAGGCTTGGATCGCGTTCGGCAATCATTCCTACTCGCACGCCCGCATGACCCGCATCCCGCGGCGCAAGGCACGCGAGCAGATCGCGCGCACCGAGGCGCTCATCGCTGAGCTGGGCCGCCAGTCCGTCGCCTTTCGCCCACCCGCGGGCGCGTGGAACCGAGCCGTGGTGCGGATGGCGGCCCGGCAGCACCTGCCCACAGTGGAATGGGACGTGATTTCGGGCGATGCCGGCGGCCACATCGCCGCAGCGAAGATGGTGGCGGTGGTGCTGGCTTCGACCAAGCCAGGGTCCATCGTGATCTTCCACATCAATGGACGCGGGCCGCGCACCAGAGAGGCATTGCCCGACATCATTCGCGGCCTGCGCGACAAGGGTCTTGGCTTCGTCACTGTGTCGGATCTCTTGCAACAGCCCGATGCCCAGCCGGTGTCGGCTCGGCCCGCGCCCTTTGGCTGGCGCCCGTTGCGCGACCGCCCGCGAGGGCCGAAGCGAAACAGCGGACAAGGAGTCGTCGATGACGATCCGCCGGGTTGAGCCCGCCCTGGCCCGCCGCCAGGCTGATTGGATCGTCGCCATGGAACCTTGGCTTTCCATGGGCTTTCGGGCCGTGCCGCTCGGACGCTGGCTCTCACGGCGCGCGCGGGCCGGTTGCGTCCTGGCTGCCGTGCACAAGCGCGCCATCCTGGGAATCGTGGTGTTTCAGCCCGAGGTTCTCTTGGGCACGTTCATCGCGCTGCTGGCCGTGAGGCCGCAAGCCGCAGGCCAGGGCGTGGGCCGCGCCCTGGTCGCGCGTGTAGAGCACGACACATTCGCCCATCGCCGCTGGCTGTATGTCTCGTCGGACAGTAAGAATCTAGCCGCCGCGCGCTTCTACGGAAAACTCGGCTTTGAGCGCGTGGCCCGCCTGCCCGGCCTGGTCTGCGACGACCGGGTCGAAATCTTGTGGCGCAAGCAGCGCCGCTAGCAGCCTACGGCGCGCAGGTTCCTTGCGTGCACGGGAGGATGGTGCTGCTGTCTGGCAACGATGAGCCACAGTCAACGCCTTGAAAAGCCCGCCCTAGGGCACCAGACTGGAGTACACGTGGAAATACGTATGCGGATCATCCCGGCAGCCAAGATCACGGAAACGGTCGCGCGCCTGTGTCAGCAAGCGAACTACTTCCTGCCGCGCGACGTGCAGGAGGCCCTGAGCAAGGCGTTTCAAAAAGAAGAATCGCCCCGCGCCCGGGGGATACTCACCCAGATCTCCGACAACGCGCGGGTAGCGCGCGAACGGTCGATTGCACTCTGCCAGGACACGGGCATCGCCGAAATCTTTGTGAATATCGGCCAGGATGTGCATATCGAGGGCGACGTCCTGGCAGACGCTGTCAACAAAGGCGTCGCGCTCGGCTACACCCACGGCTATTTGCGCACGTCCATTGTGGCCGATCCGCTGGAGCGAGTGAACACCAACGACAACACGCCCGCCCAGATCACCGTCACCATGGTGCCGGGCGACCGGCTGGAAATCACCGTTCTTCCCAAGGGCGGCGGCACCGAAAACGCCAGCGCTTTGCGCATGTTCCCGCCTTCAGCCGGATGGCCAAATATCGTTGAATTTGTGCTCGAAACGGTGCGGGAAAAGGGAATCAATTCCTGCCCACCGCTCATCGTGGGCGTGGGCATCGGCGGCAGTTTCACTTCGGTCGCCAAGGTGGCCAAAACCGCGCTTGTGCGCGAGATCGGCTCCGTCGCCAGCGACGCCGCATATGCGACCAGAGAAAGGGAACTGCTCGATGCCATCAACGCGCTTCAGATTGGTCCCATGGGTCTGGGCGGCCGTACCACAGCCCTGGCGGTGCACATCGAGCATGCGCCCTGCCACATTGCGTGTCTGCCGGTTGCCGTGGCCATGCACTGCCATGTGATGCGACGGATGACGGAGACGATTTAGTCATGCCTCGTTCATTGACGATTGCGGAGTTTATCGAGCAGATCCCCGCGCTGCGGGCCGGTGACGATCTGTTGCTGACCGGAACCTTGTTCACAGCCCGCGACGCCGCACACAAGCGCCTGGCGCAACTGATCAACGACAAACAGCCGTTGCCGTTGCCCTTAGCAAATGCCGTCGTCTACTACTGTGGCCCGGCGCCAGCCAGGCCGGGCGATGCCGTCGGACCTTGCGGGCCAACCACATCGGCGCGCATGGACCCGTTCACGCCTTTGCTGCTGTCGCAAGGGGTGAGGGCCACCATTGGCAAGGGCAAACGGTCGGCTTCGGTCACCGACGCGTGTCGCACGCACCAGGCGGTGTACTGCGTGGTGACCGGTGGTGTGGCAGCGCTGCTATCTCGCAAGGTCAAGCATTCCGAAATTGTTGCCTTCGCGGATCTGGGCCCCGAGGCGATCTGGCGGCTTGATGTCGTCGATTTCCCGGTCACGGTTGCGCTGGACAGCCAGGGCAACAGCGTCTTCGACCTTGTGACGAAACAGTAGGCGCAAGTCGCCTGCCGCGAACAACGCTGCTATAAGAAGGCCCGACATGGAATCTCTGCGCGTGGACGCTGTTGTCATCGGCGCCGGTCCGGGCGGCTACGTGGCTGGCATCCGGCTCGGTCAACTCGGCAAGAAGGCCTTGGTCGTGGAACGCGACAAGGCGGGCGGGGTTTGCCTGAACGTGGGGTGCATCCCGTCCAAGGCGCTCATCAATGCGGCCAAGCTGTACGAAAAGATCGCGCACGCGTCAGACCTGGGCATCCTGGCGGACAACCCGCGCGTGGACATGACCAAGCTGCAGTCGTGGAAAGACGGCGTGGTGGGCAAGCTCTCGGCTGGGGTGCGCCAGCTGCTCAAGGCCAATGGCTGCGACTGGCGCGGCGGAAGCGCGCGCCTGCTGTCACCAGGCAGGGTCGAAATCCAGGGCACCGGACCCGAGGCTGGCCAGACGTTCTTGGTGGAAGCCCCAAACATCGTGATCGCGACCGGCGCGCGGCCGGTTCAAATTCCTGGCTTCGCTTTCGACGGCATGCGCGTGGTCGATTCCACTGACGCGCTCGCCTTTGCCGAGGTGCCGCGGCGTCTGGTGGTGATCGGCGCCGGCTACATCGGCATGGAGATCGGCACGCTCTACGCCAAGCTGGGCAGTCGGGTTTCCTTCGTCGAGGCCTTGCCCAGCATCCTGTCGGGCAGCGAGCCTGATTGTGTGCAGGTGGTGGCGCGCAAGGCGAAGCAGCTCGGCATGGAAATCCTCGTCGACGCCAGGGCCACGAACTGGTCTGAAAAGGGCGACCGCGCGGTTGTGACGGTGGCGACCAAGGCTGGCGAACGCCAGCTCGACGCCGACAAGATCCTGGTCGCCGTGGGCCGCCAGCCCAACAGTGAAGAGCTGGGCTTGGACGTGGCCGGCGTGCGGGTGGAACGCGGCTTCATCCCGGTGGACCGCAAGATGCGCACCAACGTGCCCGGCATCTACGCCATCGGCGACGTAGTGGGGCAGCCCCAGCTCGCCCACAAGGCCTCGCACGAGGCCGAGGTCGTGGCCGAGGTGATCGCGGGCCGTGCCGCAGAAATGGACGCGCAGGTCATTCCGTCGGTGGTGTTTACTGATCCGGAGATCGCATCCGCTGGCCTCACCGCCGCCGATGCCCAGCCACGAGGCCTGCAGGTCACGCAGGGCAAGTTCCCCTTGCTGGCACTGGGCCGCGCCATCGCCAACCACGACACCGACGGATTCGTGAAGGTCGTGGTCGAGACGCAGAGTCGCAAGCTACTGGGCGTTCACATCGTGGCCAATGGCGCCGGCGATCTCATCGCCGAGGCTGCGCTGGCCATTGAGATGGGGGCCCTGGCGGGCGACATTGCCGGCACCATTCACGCCCATCCCACTTTGCCCGAGGCCATCATGGAGGCTGCCAAGGCTGCCTTGGGAGAAGCCATTCACATTCAGAATCGGAGATGATGCATGCGGGTTCTGGTCACCGGAGGCGCCGGATACATCGGATCGCACACCGTGGCGCTTCTGCGTGCGCGCGGCGATTTCGTGGTGGTGCTCGATAGCCTGGAAAGCGGGCGCCGCGAGGCCATCGGCGACACACCCTTGGTAGTCGGCCGCACCCAGGACCAGGCCCTGGTTGGCCAGGTGATCGGTGACCATCGGCTGGACGCCGTCATTCACTTCGCCGCCTACAAGGCGGCGGGCGAGTCCATGCGCAATCCCGCCAAGTACTTCGACAACAATGTCTACGGCTCACTCTGCCTAATCGAGGCCGCGCAGCAGGCCGGCGTGCGGCGCTTCGTGTTTTCTTCAACCGCCGCGGTGTACGGCACGCCCCAATCCTTGCCTGTGAGCGAAGATGCGCCCCTGGCCCCCGAAAACCCCTACGGTGAGAGCAAACTCCTGGTCGAACGAATGTTGCGCTGGTTTGACAGCTGCCACGGCTTGCGTTCGGTGGCCCTGCGCTACTTCAATGCCGCGGGCGCTGCACTCGATGCCAGCAACGGTGAGGATCCGCGCTGCGTGCAGAACCTCATCCCCCTGGTGATGAACGCAGCCACCGGCCGAGCAGCCAAGGTCCTGGTCTTCGGCACCGACTACCCCACGCCCGACGGCACCGGCATCCGCGACTACATTCACGTGCTGGACTTGGCCGAGGCCCATGCCCGCGCCCTGGATTTTCTCGCCCAGCACAACCGGTCGGACGTGTTCAACCTGGGCACGGGCAAGGGCGCGTCGGTGTTCGAGGTCCTGCGGGAAGCTCGGCGCGCCAGCGGCGTGGACATCCTCGCCGAGAACACGGCTCGTCGTCCCGGCGATCCCTCGGCCGTATGGGCGGACAACCGCAAGGCGCGCGCGGTGCTCGGCTGGCAGCCGCGCTATGGCCTGCGCGAAATCGTCGAAACCGCCTGGGCCTGGAACAAGAGCCACCCAGACGGTTTCGTCTAGAAGAGGAACGCGGCCGCTACTTCTTCTTGATCGAGATCAGCTCGATGTCGAAGACCAACATGCCCGAGGGCGTGCCGGGCCTCGTGGGCGTATCGCCGTAGGCCAGATTGCCCGGAATCCAGAAGCGCGTCTTCTCTCCCTCGACCATCAGGGGTACGCCCTCGGTCCAACCCTTGATCACACCAGTGAGTGGGAACTCCGCGGGCTGGCCACGCTGGACCGAGCTGTCGAACATCTTGCCGTCGGTGGTCCAGCCCGAGTAGTGACAGGTGACCGTGTCCTCGGCCTTGGGGTGCACCTTGCCCTTGCCCTTCTGCAAGACCTTGTAGGCCAGACCCGACTTGGTCTTCTTGGCNNGGACCACCGGGACGTCGAGGCGTGTCGCCATAGGCCAGGCCGGCCGGAATCCAGAAACGCCGCTTCTCGCCCACCACCATCAGTTGCAGGCCCTCGGTCCAGCCCTTGATGACGCCGCTGAGCGGAAACTCCGCCGGCTGACCGCGCTGGACCGAGCTGTCGAACATCTTGCCGTCGGTCATCCAACCGGTGTAGTGCACCTTGACCTTGTCCCAGGCGTTGGGCTTCTCGGTGCCGGTGCCCTTCTGCAGGACTTTGGACGCCAGGCCGCTCGCCGTCTTCTGGGCGTCAGCGGGCGCCGCAGCCACGTCAGCAGGCGCCGGGATCTGCGCCGGTTCCGGGGGCGGGGCCGGCTTGGCAGGGGCCGGAGCTGGTTTCGGTGGAGTCTTCACTTCTGCTTCACCTTTGCACGCAAGAGAAGCAGAAGCGACAAAGAGGGCCAGAACGGTGATTTTTCGCATGGGCAGAACTCTTGTCAGAGTCCTGCCCGGTGTCAACCCCTGTCAGCTACTGGGTCCAACCCGACTGGATCAGGGTGAGGTTGGCAGCATTGTTTACAGTGACCGTATAGTTTGGCTTCGTGCCGCTCAGCTTGGCGACCCCGCCGGTGCCTTCCAGGCCTGCCCAGTAGCAGCTTCCCATTCCATAAGCTTTCATCTGGGTCGTAATGCCCTGCATGAAGAGACTTTGGCCGACGTATTCAGTGACGATGGTCCGGTTGTAGTAGGGGCCCGCGTGCGTCTTCACGGCGGCCTGCGCAGCGGCCACAGTGTTCCCGACGCTATCATAAATGTGAAGAGAGAGGAGGCAGTTGGGGAGGGCGGCCCCTTGTTGATTGACGTCGATGTCAGTGGTGGTTCCGGCCACGAGAACCCGATTCGCGGGAACGCTCGGGTTTGCCGTCATCCATTGCTGGACGAGCGTGATGAAGGCAGTCGCACTGTATCCTGAGGGTTCGTTGAAGACGTCGAAATAGACGAGATCGCTTGACACGTACGCATCAACAACTGTTTTCCACATGGTGTTCCACGTAGTCGTGTCGGCTACATGATTGCTACCCGGCGGCAGCCAGTACGCAACGATCACCTTCATGTTCTGGCTGATAGCCGCATCGAAAATGCCCTTGTAGGCGGCCCACGTAGTAGCGGTGTTAACCGTTGTTTCGTTGATCGGAATGCGGAATGAGTTCGCGCCCAGCGCACTCTTGAATCCTGAGAGGATTGCATTGGACGAGGCCAGAACGGTGTCATAGGAGTCCGTGGCAGCCAGTCCGGTCAGCACAAGCGCCCCTTTTTGGAAGTTATCGCCCGCGTCGGCCCAGTTGAAGCAATGGAAGCTGGCTGACTCCGCAGCCAGGAGGCCACCGTCGCCGACCGTGATGCTGCCGCCAGATGCTGTGGTTCCACCCGTGGTTCCACCAGCGCTGGTGGTGCCACCCATGGGTTTGGAGCCACCAGTGGCCGTGGTCCCGCCGCTAGCAATCGAGCCGCCAGGCTTTCCCCCGCTGCTCACGGTGCCGCCTGCCGCAGTCCCTCCCCCGGACGCTCCACCTGTTGCCTTCGTTCCCCCGGACGCACCCCTGGTTGCCGTCGCTCCTCCGGACGCACCGCCGGCTGCGGTCTCGCCCCCGGACGCGCCGCCCGTTGGGGCCGTGCCACCTGCGGCCACCGATCCACCGGTTTCTGTGGAGCCGCCACTCATGCTGGTGACCCCTGCTCCACTCGCACCACCTGCGGTGGTCGAGCCAGCGGCAGGTTGAACACTCCCTCCCGGCGTCGCGATGCCTCCCGTGCTGCCACTCGTCGGGCTGCCACCGGTCGCTGCGCTGGTTGCGCCGCCTCCGGCCACGGCAGCACCTCCCGCGCTGCCGCCGCTGGAAAGGCCCGTTCCGGGCGTGCTGTTTCCCGAGCACCCGCTCAAAGCCAGGGTTAGTGAAAGACCTGCCAGTGCCGTGAGGCGAATCGAAGCCTGAGCAAATGGAGTCATGTTGAATCCCCCCAAATCTGTTGAGCAAGTTGCGACTTGCCCGCTGTCTACCTGTTTCAGTAGCAGGGGCGTTCATCTCTGGTTCATCTGGAAATGTAACGATGAGCGAATAACCTTCCCTCGACGCGAATCCTCCCGCTGACCGGCAGCGCCAATTGACGGGGCCGGACGGACCAGGGCTAGGCCTGTGAACATCTCAACGATCAAGGTACAAGGGTGCCCATGGCCCTGTT
>PMBY01000008.1 GCA_003153875.1 Myxococcales bacterium
GTGCGCAGGGATGGCGCCAGATTCGGCGTTGTGCTTGTCTCTGTTCGGGCAGCCCGCAGCGAGCTCCTCCGAAGCCTATGTGCTGATTGGCAGAACCAGCGAACGGCGGATCGTGATCATGAGGGAGTATTCACGCGATGGATGGATTTCAACCCACCAGGACTTCGAGAACCTGCCGCAGCTTCGCATCGACTTCATCTGCGATCGGTCGGACGTTTGGATTCCCGACCAAGGCGAACATGATTGTCGGCTTGGGCGTCTGGACATACACCGCGCCGTCATCGCCCTCGAAGATGTCGACGTTGCAGGGAAGAAAGACTCCGATGGGCGGCTCAGCTTGCAGTGCCCGATGCGNNTTGAGCGTCGCCTGGATGTCGATCTCGGTCAAAACACCGAAGCCTGCCGCAGCCAATGCCTGGCGGACGCGCGTGGTCACTTCGCCGACGGAAAGACCATCCATCCGTTTTGTGTAGACATAGTCTCTCTCGTACATCGCACGCCGTCCTTTCCTTGCCGTCGTATCGTCAACGGACTCGGCACAAGCATGGCTCCATCCTGCCGAAGCGTCCACGTGCGCCTCCCTCACCTGCCCATTGTTCCCCCGGTCATCAAACGTGCGACTTGTCCCATCGGCCGAGGAGTTCGGGTTCCGTGCAGGCCGCAACCTCTGGCTCGATTGTGGCGTGGTTGATCTCCCACTGTTCGTGCAAGAACACCTTGAGCCTGCCACGACCTCGACGCGCTTGAGGCCGTAGGTGTGTCGAGTCGTCGGGAGGCGACGGCCGAGCCGCCGCGCCATCAGCGCCAGAACAATGGCAACGACGTCGCTGAGATTATGTGCAGCGTCCGAGAGCAAGGCCAAGCTGCCCGACAAGATGCCACCGACGAATTCAGCCAGCGTGATGGCCACGTTGAGAGCGGCGCTGGCCCAGAGTCTCCGGTCCAACGCTCCGTGGCTGGAAAAGGATTCATGACGGTGACTCATGGGGAACTCCTGGGTCTCAGAGCCGGGGAATACCGGGTGTGCCAAGTGCGTGAAGTATTGCACCACAATGGAAGTGCCGTGCTTGCCGGCGCGGGTAGTAGTGATAGACGTTCTGTGCGACGGCTGCGGGATCTGCGCTTCAGCGTGCCCGCACGATGCGATTTCAATGATCGCTGACAGCTGCGAGGGCACAGCCGGGCGGGCAATCAGGACGCCATGAGTGACCTCGTGGGTGCGCCCAGGATCCCACAGATGACGATGCCAATCCGGAGCGGCTCAATCATGGTAGCTCCTGTGTCTGGACGGCTTCGCTGCCGTCAACTTGTCACCCCAGGGCATCGGCGGCATAGCGCCGGTTGACGAATTTCGCCTCTGCCCGTGCCACTGCGATGCCTACTTGCCGTAGCTCTGCGGTCATTTGGTACATCGGCCAGTTCGATTTCTGAACCTCCGCAACCACTTCGGCCTGTTGATCGACGCGAGTGGGCCGCAGGTAGTGAACGACGAGTTCGGCGGTCACCGCCACCTCGCCCAGCGAGAACAGGCAGTTGGTCATGGCCGCGTCGAGCAGGGCAGAGATCACACCCCCGTGCAGCGTCTCGGGATAACTCTGAAAAACTCGGCTGCACGGGAAGTTGGCGAGAACCATCCCGGGCCGAATCACGCGGAAGTCGAGCTTGAACCCGATAGGGTTGTCTTTGCCGCAGAGCAAGCAGCGCGAGTGCTCGGCAATCTTCATCGCATCCAGCTTCTGCTGTGCCTGCGAAACCGAAGTGGCCTCGGGCATCCTGTCGGGTGAAAAGTCGTCCATCGGCTATCTCCTGGCCGCGATCGCGGCATCGTGGGCTTCTTGCAGGGGCTAGCTTCCTTGGCCGCATCCGTGGCCCTGGCCGTGACCTTGCTCGTGGCCGTGGTGGGAGCAGGCGCCATCGAGGGTCATCAGGGGAAGCTGGCCTGCCTTGAGAGCGGCCAGATTCTCGTCGACCGTCGCGTGCTGCGCGGCGAACACCTGGATTCCCGCAGCTGCAAGCCGGTTCAGAGCTCCCATTCCGATTCCGCCGACGATCACGCTTTCCACGCGCTCCTTTCGCAACGTTCCTATGGCACCGCACATGTGCTGGCCTCCCGTCACCACCGTTCGGTAAGTGCCGACGTCGGTGTTGACGATCAGGAAGGCCGGAGCCGACCCAAAGTGGGCGCAGACCGGGCTTGCCCCGTACTGGGGCTCGTTTACGGGAATACAGACGTTCATTGTTTCTTTCTCCCTTTCTTGTTGGTTGTATTTTTGTCCAACCTTGGCGCAGCGGCGGGCTGCTCCTCGCCGTCATGCAGCTCGCAGCAGCGCCGGCCAGCCCTTCGGACCGCGCCGCCGTCGATGAGCAGCGCCTTTCCGTGGACCAAGACGTCGGCCAGTTTCCGATGGGCCGAGTCGATGATCCGGCTGAAGGTCGGCCGCGAGATCCCCATCTGTTTGGCGGCTTTCTCCTGGTACATCTGCGCCAGGTCGGCGAGCCGGATGGCCTCGAACTCGTCCAGGGTCATCACCACCTCGTCGAGCTCGCGTAGGGAGATGCCGGCTGGCTTGAACACTGCGGAAGGTGGCTCACCACAGATACGGCGGCAGCAGAATGGTCGTGGCAAGGATGACCTCGACCTTGGTTATGCACATACGTTCATTATTTGTCAACCAGCGACTCTTCTCCGCCGAATAGCGTTTGGCGCAAGATGCTGATTTCCGCGAGCGCTGCGAATCCTCTTTCCCGTTCTTGGCTCTCAGAGAAGACTGCGATCACTACTCACTATGCACCTGTCTCGCTCCGCGATTGTTGCGCCTGTTCCCGGTTCAGATCGGTTGTTGCTGGTCCAGNNGGAGATGGAGCGCACGCCGACCCAACTCATCGTCGTTCCCACCTTCGGTTGCAACCTCAGTTGCACGTACTGTTACCAGGAGCCGTTCGTCGGTGGGGCAAGCGGACTGATCGCGCCCGAGACCATCGCGGCGCTCTTTGCCTACATCGATCGCTTTCACGGCCAGGACCAGCCGCGACCCTACCTCACCTTGTTCGGGGGCGAGCCGCTGATGGACTCGCCAGCGCACCACGATCGGGTCGGGCGTTTGATGGCTGGCGCAGGCGAGCGTGGCATCGGTGTGGCCGTGGTGACGAATGGCTATGATGTCCAAGCCTTTCTGCCGCTTCTCTCAGGTGGCGGCGTGCGCGAGGTCCAGGTGACGCTGGATGGGCCGCCAGAGATCCACGATCGGCGCCGCGTGCTGCACAACGGGCTGGGAACCTTCGCGCGGGTCGCGGCTGGCATCGACGCTCTGCTGGCCGCCAACATTCCGGTGAATCTCCGCGTGGTGGTTGACCGCGAAAACCTGCCGGGCTTGCCGGCACTGGCCAGACTGGCGGCGGAACGCGGATGGCTCGACCGTCTTGAGTCGGCTTTCAAGACGCAGATCGGACGCAACTATGAACTCTTCGGCTGTGCCAGCCGCCAGGGGCGCGAGCAACTCTTCGACCGCCTGGAGCTCTGGACGGCATACCTGGCCCTGGCCGAGGTGCATCCCGAGCTGCGACGATTTCACCAACCACGCCTGCACGGCATGCGCCACCTGGCCGAAACCGGCGAATGGCCGCCTGCCACCTTCGATAGCTGCCCGGCTGCGAAGAAGGAATGGGCCTTTGCCCCTGACGGGGGCCTGTACGGTTGCACGGCCACCGTGGGCCATCAGGCACACCGGCTGGGAAGGTACGCGCCCATCATCGAGCGGGACGAAGACGCCATTGCCCGCTGGCGCGATCGCAACGTGTTTTCCATCCCGGCCTGCCAAGTCTGTTCTGTGGCTTCGGTGTGTGGCGGCGGCTGTGGCGCCGTGGCCGTGAATCGCACCGGCACCGTGGCAGCCCCGGACTGCCGGCCAGTTCGGGAACTACTGGGGCTGGGTGCCCGCTACTATCGTCTGGGCGACGACTGATTCAACTCACAGTCGACCGCCGGCTCCGATCAGGTAGCCAAGCAATGCACCGTAGAGCGTGGAGATGTACGGGTTCGATGTAATCGGGCATGCGCCCGAGCTGCAACCAACCAGCCGGTAGTAGCCAAACCCGAGGGCGCCGCCGACAACGACAGAAGCCACGGTGAAGAGAGTCATTTTCGTCTCCCGCGCAAGTGCGAGCCGCATCGGATCACCCGCAGCATCCCCCGCCGCAGCTGGCGGTCGCGGTGCTGACCTTGTCGTCGACCTTGGCGCGAACCTCCGCCATGTCGAGCGCCCTGATTTCATCGATTAGCTTCTGCAGCGCGTGTCCGGGCAGCGCTCCGGCCTGTTCGAAAATGAGAATCCCGTCGCGAAACGCCATCAGGGTTGGGATGGCCTGGATGCCGAAGGTCGTGGCCAGGTCCGGCTGGTCCTCGGTGTTCACCTTGCCGAACACCACGTCGGGGTTGGCCTCGGAGGATTTTTCGAACACCGGGCCGAAGACGCGACACGGGCCGCACCATGGTGCCCAGAAATCCACCAGCACGATGCCGGTCTTTACGGTCTGGTCGAAGTTGCTTTGATCGAGTGCCTTGGTTGCCATGTTTTATCTCCCTCTTGCCCGGTGAGAGCCACTCTTGGTGAAAAGGATTCAGCGTGCAGGCATGCCGTCTTTCCTTCCTTGAGCCAGGTTCCGCGCAAAAGACTCGCGGGTTGGCGAACCCAAATGCCGCTTTCTGGCTCTCACAGGGCGTGAAAAAGCGAGTCATCATCGTTGGAGGCGTTGCCGGCGGCGCCTCGGCGGCCGCTCGATTGCGCCGTCTGGACGAGAACGCCGAGATTGTCATCTTCGAACGCGGCGCGTTCGTGTCATTTGCCAATTGCGGCCTGCCCTACCGAGTTGGCGACGTCATCACCGACGAGCGAAAGCTGCTGGTGGCCACCCCGGAATTGCTGCGTGACCGTTTTCGCGTCGAGGTCCACACCGAACACGAGGTCACTGCCATCGACCGTGCCGCGCACACGGTCACCGTGCGAAACCTTTCGGACGGTTCCGAGCGGCAAGAGCACTACGATGCCCTGCTGCTGTCCCCAGGCGCGGGGCCCATCCGACCGCCGATCCCGGGCATCGACTTGCCGGGCGTCTTCACTGTGCGGAGCATCCCGGATGTACGAAAGATCCGCGCCTGGATAGACAAGCAT
>PMBY01000496.1:0-1916 GCA_003153875.1 Myxococcales bacterium
TCGTCCAGCCAGCGCCCGCGCAGCTCTTGGCCGTCGACGCACACCACGCCGACGTCCGGGCGATACCAACCCAGCAGCAGCCCGACCAGGCTGGACTTTCCCGCTCCCGAGGAGCCCACGATGGCCACATGCTCGCCCGCCGCGAAAGTTAGCTTGTCGACCGCCAGGATCTCGTTGCCTGCTGCTCTCACGCACACGTCGCGCAGATCCACCGCAGCCCCGGCCGCAGTCGACTGCGGCAGCGAATTGTCTTCCGCTTCGACTGGGCTCTCAGGCGCGCCCAGCGGCTCAATCAGGCGCAGGGTTACGTTGCGATGCTGCGGATATTGCTGGATCAGAAACGCAATCTCCTGGCCCAAAGACGGCAGCATGAAAAGCCAATACACGATCAAGATCGCCCAGCCCGAGCCCGAGGCTGACGTCAAGTAGCGAAATACGAGAACCGCCGCCAGACCGAATCCCAGCAAGCCCTGCGCGGTCTCGATGAGGACCGCCAAGCGCGTGGCGTCCCGGGCCGCGCGCGCCCATTCGCGCAGACGCCCGCCGTGCTCGCTGCGCAGGGCCGGCTCGGCCGTGTGTGCGCGAATGGCTGACAGGCCCAGCAGCGCGTCCAGATAGAAGCGCGCCAAGCCACCGGCGTGGCCGCGCATGCGCAGATCCCGTTCCACCAACGCCGGCTGGAAACAGAAAGGCAAGACCAGCATGAGCCCCACCAGCGTCAACACCATGGGCGCGCCTGACGGATACAGCCAGATCACGCCGGCGGTGGTGGTGATCATCTCGCCAATCGCACGCACCAGCTGGCCGCCCTGCCCCGGCAGAAGGCGCAACCAGTGCAGAAGGTGCGCGCGCTCCGCCATGTCCGAAATGGGCCGGCTCTGGAAATAGCGATCCCCGAGCAGAGGCAGCTTGCGCAGAAAGGCCTGGCGCAGCCGCATCTCCAACCGGCTGCCCACGGCCCACAGAGCCCGTGCCAAGGGCCATTCCACCAGAAAGAATGCCGCCAGCAGCACGAGCAAGGCGCCCGTCGCTGCCAGGCGT
This sequence comes from Myxococcales bacterium, assembly GCA_003153875.1. The sequence goes on from PMBY01000496.1 coordinate 1,042, forward strand.
TGCTCGAAAAGCGGCAGGCGCTGGCCGATGTCGATGGCGCTCCGGAAAAGCAGCGACTCCACCACGGTCCCGACGCCGGCCAGTGCCAACGCGGCCACGATGGGCACGAAACGCAGAAGCCCGTCCGCGCGCAAGAACTCGAACAGCTTGCGCGCGGGACCTGGCTGGTCATCCGCCAGGACCGCCGCCAGTTCGGGTGGCAGCGCTTCCGCTGCGTGGTCCGCGGCCCGGCCGGACACCCGCAGCGCAAGAGCCCCGCGCAAGGTCAGCATGGGTTGCCCGTCGACCGGCGCGGCTGGGCGCGCAGACCACAGCGTCTCGGGCACAAGCGGCGACACAGGGGCCCGCACCACCTCTTGCCACAGGCACTCGAAGGCCCGCGCGGCGCGAGCGCGAGGAATAGCCTTGCCACTCACGAGGCGTTCGGTCGCCCGAATACAGGCGTCGAGCGCACACAACGGGCGCCAGTCTTCGCCGGCCGCGGCCGTACCAATGCGTGGACCGGCATCACGCAAGCCCAACCTCTGCAAACGCAGCCGCAACGGATCCAGAAAGCCTGGCTCGCGCGTCCACGCCGCAAAGTCCGCAGCCGGGGCCGGCATCTCGTGCACGTACAAGTCGCGCAAGAGATCTCGCTTGTTCATCCAGCGCCGGCCGCGACCCGGGTCCATGACCTGGACCCACGGCCCCAACGCGCGCCACACCACCACGAAATGGGTCAGGCCCGACGGGAGCCTGACCACCACCAGGGCCGGCAGCGCATCGGATTCGCGCAAGAGCACATGTTCCACCGGCAACAACATCTGGCTGGCTTCCAGACCCAGTCTTCCGGCCAAGTCCTCGAGCGTATCGATGGACGACCCGTCGACCGTGGT
>PMBY01000496.1:1973-6240 GCA_003153875.1 Myxococcales bacterium
GGCACGGCGGGCGCGGCACTCGCCTGGGCACTCATAAGGAACCGGCCGGCCGTGTCCAGCACCAGGGCAAAAGGCGAAACCCGTTCCACCTCGACCTCGACACTGGCGGGCAGGCCATGCTCCAAAGGAATGTTCGTCCGCTGCGGCGAGCGCAAGACCAACTCAACGCGAATGAGGCCGTCCTTGGGCTCGTTGCCCACGCGATCCACTTCGGCCTGCAGCATGCCGTACTTGGTCCAGGGGAAACCGAGCATGCGCAGCCGTGCGCTCTGGCCCGTGTGCACCCGCCCGGTTGCCGTAGCTGGATCGAAGAAGGCCACCGCGCGCAGCCCGCCGGTGGGAACGATGGTGCACAGACGGGTGCGTTCGGCCAGCATGGCGCCCGCGCGCAGGTTCACCATGTGTCCGATGCGGCCCGCGATGGGCGCCCGAATCAGGTGCAGTTCGATCTTCTGGTCGAGAATGCGCACCTTGCCCTCGGCGTCGGCGCGCTCGCTCTGCAGGCGCGCGATGTCCGCCTGCAAGCCCGCGATCAGGGCCTTGCGCTCGCTCACCTTGACCGCGCCCTCGTTGCCCAGCCGTCCCACCTGCACGCGCGCCGCTTCCGTCTCAGCATTCTGTCGCTGCGCCTCGGCCCGCATGCGGTCGCGGTCCAGGGTTGCCACCAGCCGCTTGTCGTGCAGCGACTGGACTTGAGCGCGCTCCGCTTCCTTCTGCTGAGCCACCACATCCGAAGCGCGCAGCCGGGCGCGCGCCTCATTCACCTGCGCCGCACTGGCGCGCCCCTCGCCGCGCATGGCCTGCTCTTGCGAGGTCAGCTCCGCGTGCAGAGCTTCGATCTGCGGGCCCAGGGTCGCCAGTCGACTCTGCTCGGCCGCTCGTTCGAGACCGAAGGCTTCGGCATCCAGCTCGACCAGGATCTCGCCCTGCTGGACCTGCCGGTCCAGCACCAGGGCGCTACGCAAGAGACGGGCCGCTACCGGCGAGTCCACGTCATAGGGGGCCGTCGCCACTTCCAAGCGCGCCGAGCGACTGACCTCGTACAGACCCACCCGCGCCAAGAAGAACCAAGCCGACCACGCGGCCAACAGAACCCCACCCAAAACGCCCACCACGACCACACGGGAAGAAGCGTCCTGGGCTCGTGCAAAGCGGGCGAACATGAGATCCTCGACTGTCGTGGTCTATGATACACGACCGGCGAGCGGAACGGATCAACGACGTCACGGCGAGGCTTCGCAACAACCTCGCCGTGCCGCCTGATCGCTATCTCAGATACTGAGAAAGGCCGATGCCTTGGTTCTTGATGGCGTCGGCGACAAACCCAGCCAGCACCTGAGCGCCCGCGAGGTTGGTGTGGGTCACGTCGGTCCCATTCGCGTGGTACGCCAGAGCTGCGCTCTGGGTTCCGAGCGAGTTGTACCAAGCCGTTGAGAGAGCCGTGAGATCGATGAAGGGCACGCCCTTTGCCGCTGCTGCTGCCTGCGCCGCCGCTGCATGAAGGCCGGATTGATCGCCAATGGGCACAGTGCTGACGCGAGCGGGAGGGGAAACCAGGATCGCGTGGACACCCGCAGCCTGTGCGTCGGTTACGTACTTCGTGAGGTTCGCCTGGACCACGCTGTCCGACACGTTCTTGTCGTTGTGACCAAACTGGATGATCACCCAGTCGCCCGCGGTCCAGCGCGCCTTGATGGCCGGCCACATACGTGAGTTGCCGTAGAAGCTCGACGAGCTCTCGCCGCTATCAGCATAGTTGGCGATCCCAACCGGAGGCGCGAAATGCTGGGCCAGCATCTGGCCCCAGCCACCGAACGCTGTGTTGGTTTGGTCGCACACGGTGGAGTCGCCGGCCATGTACACCATGACTGGTTTGGTCGCGGCCTTGGTCAGGGCGTATCCGATCGCGGCGACCTGCGGAGGTGTGGCGGCCGGGCCGGAGAAGAACAAATCCAGTCCCGGATAGCCGGCCGATGCAGTGCTCTGCACCGGCTGCCCTTCCCGCGCCCGCACGTTGACCGCGAAGGCGTACTCGAGCCACTGGCCCGGATTGGTGGCCACCGCAGGCAAGAGGCCCCGATTTGCTTCTGCGGTGATCTGGGTCAGGCCTGCGGCAGCGCCACCGAGAACGACGGTGACGGCATAGTTCCCCGCCTCTGCTGTTCCATCCGTCGTATCGACGTTCGCCACGGTGTAGGTGCTGCCACCCAAGAGGCATTCGATGCACGCTGGCCCGACGCCGCCACCAGGACAGAGGCCATCGGCATTCAGCGCTACCGACTTGCACGCGGCATAGTTCGCNNGTCGTCGTGCCGCCAGTACCTGTCGTCCCGCCCGTGCCTGTCGCGCCACCGCTCGTCCCGCCCGTGCCTGTGGTCCCGCCCGTGCCCGTGGTTCCACCCGCTCCTCCAGTTCCACCCGCGCCCGTCGAAAGCTGGAATTGCTGATANNGCCGTTCCATCCGCGGTGGCGCCCAGATTCACCTCCGCCACCTTCCCGCTGTGATGCGCAGTCAAGCGGACCACGCCTGACGATACCTCGGCGATGGCCCATTGCTGATTGGTGGAGCTGCTATTGCACGTGTACTGGATGATGGCGGCCCCGTCCGCCGTCGACTTGCCGTTGACATCGAGGCACTTGAGGCTGTTGGTGTTCTTGATGGCGTAGTAGCCCGTGGCCACGCTCGCGATGGTGAAGTTCTGACCGACGGCGCCGTTGCATGTCCGTATCTCGGCCTTGGCGCTGTTGGCCGTGCTGTTGCCGGCAATGTTGATGCACTTGCCGCTCGCCGCGCTCTTGATCTGGTACACAGCGGTCGGGCTTATGGTCAGACCTTGTTGGCTCTCCGACAATTCGACCTGCTCCCCGACCGAACCGCAGCCAGTCACCAACGATGCCAACAGCAAACAGCGTGTCCACTTGGTCTTGCGCATGTAAATCCTCTTCGTGTTTCGTGAGTTCATCTGAACGATGGGTCAAGTATCACGGAAGGCCCACCAGCACACAGGAAAATCAAAGCCCCCTCTTTCGTCGCCCCACTTCGGGGACAGCCGCGACTCGTCGGCGCGGGCGACGCGACGCGTGCAGACAGGCTTCCGACGCAGATTCAAACGTCGTGGNNAACCCCTGAAGGAAGAGGCTCCATGAACCACCATTGCGTTGGCAAGATACTCCTGGGTCTATTTGCGATGCTGCCGCTCCTGGTCGCCGGAGGATGCGACTCGTCTTCGTCGCCATCACCCGGGCTGTCAGGCGGAGCGAGTGGCGGAACTCCAGAAACCGGCGGCGCGACGGGAGCGGCAGGACACACGGCTGCTTCATCTCTGGGAACGGGTGGCGCGAATCCCACAACCGGCGGCGCGACGGGAATGGCAGGCGACACGGGAGCCGAGGGCGGCTCTGCCGGTGCCAGTTCAGAGGGCCGGATCGGCCCGGGTGGCGCGACTGACTCCGGTGGTGTGACGACCGAGGGTGGCGCAACTACCTCCGGTGGCTTGACGGAATCTGGCGGCAAGAGCGCGGGCGGGACAAGCGCGGGAGGCAAGACCGGCTCAGCCGGCGCGACCGGCAGCTCGGGTGGTGCGAAGACCTCCGGTGGTGTGACCACCTCGGGTGGCGCAATTACCTCCGGTGGCTTGACGGGCTCCGGCGGTGCGGGTGGCAAGAACGGTGGCGGGACCGCCGCGGCCGGCAATTCCGGATCGGCCGGCGCGACCGGCACGGGCGGTTCGAGGCCAGCCGGCGGTACGACGTCCAACGGCGGTAGCAAGTCCACCGGCGGTGCGACAGCGACCGGTGGTACGACGATTGTCATCAACCCCGGCCAGTGCGACGCAACCACGACGCCGGTCGCCAGGCATGGCCAACTCAAAGTCGTAGGGAACAGAATCGTAAACCAGTGCGGCAGGCCGGTCCAGCTAGCGGGAATGTCGATGTACGACTGGTCGCAGCAGGGGCGGCAGTTCTACAACGCAGATGCGGTCAAGAACCTGGCCGGGACAGGAACGGGACAGAAGAAGTGCGCGATACTTCGCGTTCCGCTTCTACCCACCAACTATCCTAGCCAAATGGCTCGGGTGAAGACCGTGATGGACGCCTGCATCGCCAATGGTATCTACTGCATGCCCAACTGGCATGTGGTTGGCGCCAATGCCAACGCGACCAATGCGTCAGCGTTCTATGTGGAGCTGGCGAATGCCTACGGCAACACCCCCAACATTATCTATGAGCCCTGGAACGAGCCGACAACCACCTGGCCCACCATCAA
>PMBY01000378.1:0-17151 GCA_003153875.1 Myxococcales bacterium
GCGAAGCTTTCGCGCGGGTCGCGGCCAGGCTTTTCCAGTTCGGCAATGATGTCGGCGAAGGTGAAGGCGCCCAGCTCCTTTTCCAGTTCGCGCGCTTGCTTGACCAACTTGACCCCTGCGCCCAGCAGACCGGCCACCGGAACGTGCAGTTGGCCTGCCAGCTTTTCCAGCACCGCATAGCGCTCGGGGTGCACGCCGGTGTTGTCGAGCGGGTTCTCGCCTTCGGGAATGCGCAGGAAGCCCGCGGCTTGCTCGAAGACCTTTGCGGAAAAGCGTGGCACCTCCAGCAAGGCGGTGCGCGAGCGAAACAGGCCCTTCTTCCCGCGGTATTCGACCATCGCCTTGGCCAGGCCCGGGCCGATTCCCGACACATGGCCGAGCAAATGATACGAGGCCGTGTTCAGGTTCACGCCCACCTGGTTCACGCAAGAATCCACCACCACATCCAGGCTCTTCTTGAGCGCGGCAGGCGAGACATCGTGCTGGTACTGGCCCACACCGATGCTCTTGGGATCGACCTTCACCAGTTCGGCCAGGGGATCTTGCAGTCGGCGCGCGATGGAAATGGCGCCGCGGACCGTGAGGTCGAGATCAGGGAATTCTTCGCGGGCCACGTCGCTGGCACTGTACACGCTGGCGCCGGATTCGCTGACCATGACCACGGGTGCGCGCAGGCCTGCCTCGTCGAGCACCTTACGCACGAAGGTTTCGGTTTCGCGGCCTGCGGTGCCGTTGCCAACGGCCACGGCGCGGATGCCGCCTTCCTTGACCAGCTTGGCCAGGATGCCGCCCGCCGCGACCAGGCCCGACGGAGTCTCCAAGTGCATGACCGTGCTGCCCAGGTATTTGCCCGAATCGTCTACCACGGCCAGCTTGCAGCCCGTGCGCAGGCCCGGGTCCACGCCCAGCACCGCCTTGGGCCCGAACGGCGCGGACAGTAGCAGCTTGCGCACATTTTCGGCGAACACCTTGATGGCCGCCTCGTCAGCGATCTCGCGCAGGGCCTTGTGCACCTCGTTTTCGATGGCCGGAATCACGTGCACGCGCAGGGCAAAGCGCGCCGCCTTCTTCAGCAAAGGGGCGCCCGCGAAATCGGGCTTACTGCACGCGGCGGCTTCGAAGCCGTGCAGCAGTTCTTCGACCAGTGGATCGGCCGGGCCACCGGCCCGCGGTTTGATCGGCTCAGCAGGCTCGGCTGGCGTGGACCCGCCCAGAGTCATGACCAGCTCCTCTTCCATCCAGCCCCGCCGCATGGCCAGGTAGCGGTGCGAGTTCTCCGGCTTGAGCAGGTTGCGCACCGGTTCCTCGAAGCTGAAGTAGTTCTCGAACTTGCTGGCAGGCTTGGCCTTCTCGCCCTGACGAGTCTTGGCAAATCCGTCGTCGAAATAGCGCGTGCGCACCGTGCTGCGCAGGCCGGCGTCTTCAGACAGGCGCTCGACCAGGATCTCGACCGCGCCGTTCAAGGCTGCGTCCACATCGGGCACGCCCTTTTCGGGATCGCAGAACGCGCTGGCGTGGCCGTCGGGCGTCTCACCCTGGCTGGGCGTGACGATTCCGTGGCCGCAATCCCACAGCCAGTCGGCCAGCGGTTGCAGACCCGCCTCGCGCGCGATCACCGCCTTGGTCTTGCGCTTCTGCTTGTACGGCAGATACAGATCCTCCAGCGCCGTCATGTCGAAGGTGCCCAGGATCTTGTCGCGCAACTCGGGCGTCAGCTTGCCCTGGCGCTCGATCTCCTCGACGATAAATGCCTGCCGCTTGACCAGGCTGTCCCACGACTCCTTGCCGTCGATGACCGCGCGGACGGCCACCTCGTCGAGCGCGCCGGTCTGTTCCTTGCGATAGCGCGCGATGAACGGCACCGTGGCCCCACCTTCGGCCAGGCGGAGCACGGACGTTGCGCCAGCGATAGGGATCTGGGGATGGCGTGCGGCGAACCAAGCCTCGAAGGTCATTTGCACGGCCTGACGATAACCAAAACCGCGTTCCAAGAAAGGCTTGATCTTCGCAAAGGGGCAAGTTGTACCCTTTCTCATTGCGCCCCAACCGGGTGTACTGTGAATTGCGTGAACGGACGGCCACCGAACATTCTCTGCGCAAGCGCCGTGTTGGCGCTGGCCACGCTTGGGAATGCACGTCTGGTTCACGCCGACCAGGCCGGGGCACTGACATTCTCCTGGCGGGCGCCTGCGGGCTGTCCTTCACGTGGCCAAGTGAGCGGCGAGATTGCGCGCCTCTTGGGCGGCGAGATCCGCGTTCCTCAGGGTGGCGACATCACGGCGCGCGCGGTGGTGGAACATGGGCTGACCTGGTCGTTGGCCATGGACACCGAATTGGCAGGCCGGCCAGGCCGGCGGTCGCTGGAGGCCGCTTCTTGCCAGGATCTCGCCAATGCGGCGGCTCTTATCGTTGCCCTGATGATCGATCCAGACGCAGTGGCTGCCCATGCGACGACGCCTCAGCCCGTGGCTGTGCCGCCGCAGCCGATGGATGAGTCGCCTGCGACGGCTCCCGAGCCCGAGAGAAAGCCGCGCGCTGTGGAGTACCTCGTGGGCATTCACGCAGCCGGCAGCTATGGGACGCTGCCTTCCCTTGACCTCGGTCTGGGCGGCGGGATCGGCCTGCAAGGACGACGCTGGCGTGCGGAGCTGCGCGGAACCTACGGCCTGCGGCGCGACCAGAAGGCCATGGCAGCGTCACCCACTGGCGCCTATGGCCAGTTCAACTTCGTGGCCGCTGCATTCGCGGCATGTATCAACCTCGGGCCACAGGCCTTCGCCTTTGGTCCCTGTGCCGATGCAGAGTTCGGCGTCATCTCGGCCAAGGGTTTTGGCGTTAGCCAAAGCCTCCCGGCCAGCACCCCTTGGTCGGCCCTGGGCGCAGGCGGCTATGCGGCAATCTCCCTTGGCCATCACATCGGCCTTCCCCTGCACGTCGACGTGTTGGCGCCTCTACGGCGTTCCGAGTTCGTATTCAAGAATGAGCCAAATCGAGTCTTCCAGGCCCCTGCCGTTGGGGTCCGCATGAGCGCCGGAATCGAGCTACGTTTTTAGTAACGGATTTGCGGCGGCCCGGGAACCAAACTATCTGCATGAGATCCCCTGCCGGGAACGCCATCGAAACCGCGCCCTTGCCAGGGTGCGCATGGGTCCCCGACTTCGATGCGGTGTACGAGGCTCACTTGGATTTCGTGTGGCGCACGGTGCGCCGCATGGGGGTCCGGCCAGCCGATACAGATGATGTCGTGCAAGAGGTATTCTTCGTGGTGCACCGCCGGCTGGCCGAGTTCGAGGGCCGGGCCCAGCTCAAGACCTGGGTTTTCAAGATCCTGGTGCATGTGGTGAGGCACTACTGGCGCACCCACCAGCGCAAGCCCGGAGACCACGCCGCAGACGATCTGGCCGAGTTGCAGACCCTGGCGGCCGATCACGAAGAAAGCCCCACTGCGAGACTGGAACGGGTGGAGGCCCTGCGCGTGCTGGATGGTCTTCTGGCTCGGCTGGATGAAGACAAACGCGAGGTCTTCGTCCTGGCGGAGATCGAGCAGATGACCGCGGCCGAGATTGCGGAAATCGTCGAGGCGAACGTGAACACGGTCTCCTCCCGTCTGCGCGCGGCCCGGCAAGAATTCGAGAAGGCTCTTTTGCGCTATCGGGCGCAGGAACTTCGGAGGCAGTCATGAACGACCTCGGACCTGAAGCACGATCGATTTTGGAAGCGGCCCGAGGTGCCGAGTCGCCCACCCGCGCGGATCGCCAGCGCATCAAGCACGCCGTGCTCCTGCGGGTGGCCACTCTGGGGGCGGTATCTACAACCGCCGGCGGGGCAGTGGCCATGTCTCTGGCCACCAAGGTTACCGTGGCCGCGTTGACCGTCGCGGTGCTGGGTGGTGGCTCGGCGTCTCTGTTGGCATGGAAGGCACACACGCCGCCAGCGCCGGTGGCGTCGGCCCGCACGACGCCTCGGACTTCGCGTGTGTCCCCAGCCCGGCCAGTGGCGGCACCCGAGGCGCCAACTGTCGTGGAAGAACCGAGTCCCAAACCGGTCTTGCCCGAGATGCGGCGTCGTGAAGTGGCCCGCAGCGAGGCGCGACCGGCAGAAACCGTGAGCGTGCCAGTGACCGAGGTCACACCAGCGCCCGTGCCAGCACTCAATTCGCTAGATCCAGAACTCGCCGTCCTTCGCCAGGCTCAGGAAGACCTGCGCGCGGGGCTGCCTGCCCAGGCCTTGCGCCGGTTGGCCGAATACGATCGCCGTTTCGGCAAGGGAGCGCTGGACCAAGAACGCCGAGCCATTGAGGCCATTGCCCTGTGCCAAGTACACCCTGGCCCTGCGGCCCAGGCCAAGGCCGAGCGGTTTCTCCGCGTGGTTCCTGAGTCGCCGCTGGCTGAGCGCGTGCGTTCCGCATGCAAGAAATCTGACGAGACCGCAAAACAGTCCAACGGAATTGGGCCGGGCCGGGAACCGTAGCGACATGGCACTGTGCAGACTCGACTAGGGGGCATGTGATGACAAGACTAGCGACGATCCCAGCGATTCTTGGAATTCTCGTGGGCAGCATGGCGGCCGGGCTTGCCGGCTGTGGCAGCAACAAGGTGGCTATCGGCCTTCAGGATGTCGACGCGGCTGCGGGCCGCGACGCCCCGGCTGGCGGGAGCGCAGGCGGCACCACTGGGAGCATCACTGCCAGCGGCGCCGTGACGACAACGGGTGGCTTCACACCAATTGGCGGGACCACTGGTGCTGGCTCGGGCGGCCAGGGTGGTGCTGGTGGTAGCAGTGGAGTCACATCAAGCGGCGGAACGACTGGGGCTGGAACAGGATGCGCGTCGGGCTGGACCCTCTGCTGCGGTCAGTGCCTCAGTCCCGCCATGGAGATCTGCGCGCCCTGCTCGACAGCGGGCAGCGGGGGCTCGACCGGTGGGACCGCGGGAGCCGGCGGCACNNAGGCACAGGAGGCGGCACGGGCAAGACCTGCGGTGGTATCGCGGGACTGCTCTGCGCGACCGGTGAATTCTGCGAAATGCCAGCAGGATCCTGTAACGTTGCCGACGCTACTGGAACCTGCGTGGTCAAGGTCAAAGCCGGCAATTGTCCCGTCTTTGCGGTGGCTCCACAGCCCGCGTGCGGCTGCGACGGGAAGACCTACTACGACGACTGCGAGCGCCAGGTTGCCGGCGTGTCCAAGCAGTCGAGCGGTGCATGTCCGACAGATGCAGGAGCAGGCGGCAGCGGGGGCACTGGTGGCGCAGGCGGAGGAACTGGTGGCACAGGAGGCAGCGCCGGCAAAGGCTGCGACAGCTTCGCGGCGGTGAGCGGCTGCGCAGCCGGAGAATTCTGCGACGTCGGGGTTGGGCTGTGCCATACCCAACTCAGGCCTGCAACCTGCGTGGTCAAGCCCCAGATTTGCAACAATGTCTACCAGCCCGTGTGTGGCTGCGATGGGAACACCTATTCCAACGATTGCGCGCGCGAAGCTGCCGGCGTGTCCAAGCTGCGCGACGTCGCATGCGGAACCGCAAATGCCGGCCACATGATTCCGACCCTTCCGGCACCGTGCCTTACCGATGCCGACTGCTGCGTGGCAATGGACCATTGCATAGCAACGGCCTACCTGGTGGGCCAACCCGAGTACGCGGCGATGCTCGCGTCGATCATTGAGACCGACAGTACCCGCTCGTCGTGTATGCCATGCGTCAATCCTACGGTTCAGGTGCAGTGCAAAGGAGGTTTCTGCGCTGGCGAGGAGGGATCCGGAAGCACGTCTTCGCACTGCGGGTACATCGGCGTGCGCGATGCGGGTACGTCGACTGTTTCGCACCACGCCCTTGTGGTCGATGCTGGCACTGCGGCCCAACCGATCTGGGGTTGCACGGCCTCCTACTAGTTTCTGGCACTTGGCAGGCCGGGAACTGCGCAAGAACAAAATTGTCGAGACACAGCTAAGGAGACATGTGATGACTAGACTAACGACGACCCCAGCAATTCTCGGGATTCTTGTGAGCGCATTGGCGGCCGCGCTTGTCGGCTGCGGCAGCAACACAGTGCCGATCGGCCTACAGAATGTGGACGCGGCCGCATCAGGCGGGAGCAGCGGAGGCGGCAACAGCGGTGGCGCCGCGGGCGGCGTAACAGGAGCTGGAGGCGTCGCTTCCACTGGCGGAGTTGTGGGAGCAGGGGGAACCACGGGAGCTGGAGGCGCCCCAGGAACTGGAGGCGCCAGCAGTGTAGGCAATATTTGCGGTGGCTTTGTGGGACTGCTCTGCGCGGCCGGAGAGATGTGCGAAATACCGGCGGGGCATTGCTGTTGTGACTACAGCGGAACCTGCGCGCCTCAGCCTCAATTTTGCCCCATGATTTACCTCCCGGTGTGTGGCTGCGACGGGAAAACCTACTCCAACGACTGCGAGCGCCAGGCGGCCGGCGTGTCCAAGGACTTCGACGGCGCATGCCCAACCACAGATGCAGGCACTGGCGGCAGCACGGGAACTGGCGGGACCACGGGAGCTGGGGGCAGCAAAGGCAGCGGCGGCGCTACGGGAGCCGGAGGCAGCAAAGGCAGCGGCGGGACCACGGGAGGCGGAGGCAGCAAAGCAACCGGCGGGACCATGGGAAGCGGAGGTAGCAAGGCAACCGGCGGCGCTATGGGGACCGGAGGCGCTGGAGGCAGTACCGGCAAGACCTGCGGCGGCATCGCGGGACTGCTTTGCGCGGCCGGTGAAATTTGCGACATGGACCCAGGTACCTGCAACTTCGGCGACCCAGGGGGAACCTGCGTGGTCAAGCCTCAGGGTTGCACCACGGACTACCGGCCTGTGTGCGGCTGCGACGGGAAGACCTACAGCAACGACTGCACGCGGCTCGCCACCAGCTATACCGGCAAGAACTTCGACGGCGCGTGCCCAGCCGTGGACGCAGGAACACCCGACGCTGCTTCGGGGAGCTGCAGCCAGGTGACGACCCAGGTGGAGTGTGACGGCCGCAGCGATTGCCACTCGGTCTTCGTGGATCCCGGAACTTGCGGGTGTGCCGCCGCTGGCTGCTGCGCGCACTTCAATCGCTGCGCCGACGGTGGTCACGCCAACTGCAGCGGCCCGGTCGCCTGCATGGCGCCGCAACCATTCTGCGAGGCGCCCTATGTCCTGTCATACACCGGCGTCTGCTACGAGGGCTGTGTCCGCCAAAGCGAGTGCGCCAGTGTTGATGGCGGCCAGGATGTGGGGCCGAGCGGCGACGCATCCTCGCCGGCTGCGCTTTGCACCGCGACCGGCGGCTCAGTCAGCAGCGCACTCTGCTGCAGCGCCACCTCCGATTTCCCGAATTCCTGTCTGGTCGGGGCCTGCGGGTGTGCGCCCGCCAACAGCCACACCGTCAATACCTGCAGCTGCGGCACTGGCTGTTTCATGCCGGGCTACGGTTGCGTGGGCCCGGCTGGCGCGTGCACGGTTGGTGCTGACCAGACCTGCAACGACAATCTGGCCATCAGTTCGATTCATGGCCGCTGCGTGGCCGACGGCCGCTGCGTGTGCGTCCCTGGGGCGCTCCTCGCCAGCGGGAAGTGTCTGTAGCCCAAGGTGCGCAATTTGTTGGCAGCACCTGTACGCAAGGAGGCTGTTCCTAGACTCAGAAAACAGTGGAACTTTCAGGCGGGCCGGCAACGGTAGCAGAATAGAACCGTAGATCCTAAACGAAGGAGGCCAGCTATGACTAGACTAGCCACGACCCTGGCGATTCTTGGGATGATTGTCAGTGGCATGGTCCTCGGGACTGCCGGCTGCAGCAGCGATCACTCAGGGCTCGGCCTGCCGAACTTCGATGCACAGGCCCCTCGTCGGGACGGGGCTGTGGGCAACGGTGGTGCTGGCGGAGCGGGCCACGATGCTCCGGCCGCTGGGAGCGGAGGCAACGGAGGCGTCACTGAAAGCGGCGGCGTCCCGGTTGTGGGTGGGTCGTCGCAAAACGAGGCCGGAGCCGGTGGTTCCACGCCAACCGGGGGCGCAGTTGGCGGTGCCACACAAGCCGGAGGATCCGCGCAGAAAGGTGGCACCACGGGAGCTGGCGGTGCCACGCAAGCCGGGGGCGGCGCTGCCGGTACCACGCTAAAAGGTGGCACCACGGGAGCTGGCGGTGCCACGCAAGCCGGGGGTTCCGCGCAAAAAGGTGGCACGACGGCCGCGGGAGGCATTGGGGGAATTGCCGGCGTGATGGTGTCTGGCGGCACGCGAACCGGAGGTACGACTGCGGCTAGCGGCACACCGCGAACCGCAGGTACCACGGGAGCGAGTGGTGGCACGCGAACCGGGGGTGCCACGGGATCTGCCGGTAGCACGCCAAGCGGGGGCACCACAGGAACGGGCGGAACCGGCGGCAGGATCTGCGGCGCCGGCCTCAAGGGCTGCGTGACCAACGAATTCTGTGAGATGCCGACGGGGCTCTGCGATTCTCCCAATGCGACGGGGACCTGCGTGGCCACCCCGGGGGTGTGCGGCGATGTCTACCAGCCAGTATGCGGTTGCGACGGGAGGACCTATCCCAACGACTGCGAGCGCCAGGTTGCCCGCATAAGAAAGCGAGCCGACGGATCGTGCCCGGACGCGGGGGCCGGTGGCAGCACAGGCACCGGCGGCAGTACGGGAACCGGCGGCGTCGGAGGATCGTCCGGCGGACACCCGGAGTGCGTGACCGCCGATGATTGTCAGCTCTTCTCGGACTGTTGCAACTGCGTGCCCATCCCCGTGGGAACGACCATGCCTTCCTGCCTGATTATGTGCATTCAGAGTAATTGCGCGGCTCGCGGCCTTGCAGCCAGCGATGTCGCGTGCATTGCGGGTCGTTGCACATTCAGTCGCGCTTGCAAACCGGCTGGGGGCATTTGTCCAATCGCCGCTCCTACTCCCGTGTGTTCCCCTGGGCAGGCTCCCCTATTCGTCGGAAACTGCCCTGCCGGGGGCTGTGCGAAGGTAGAGGATTGCGCGGAGGTTAGTTCGTGTGACGTGTGCAACTCTGGATCGACGGCAGCGCCCACAGGGCTGGTTTGTGCGACATTCCAGACCCTGCCGACCTCCTACCACTGCGTTTCCACGCCCCAGGCGTGCGGCACGAACCCGACCTGCGCCTGCATGGGGATCTGCAGTGGTGACCTGTCGTGCATCGCGCCTGACAAACCCAACCTCACGTGCCAGTGCCCGAACTGCTGACCGCGTGGCGATTGGAAGGGCGACCGCAGGTCGCCTCTACGGATCTTTTACCGGCCAAGCGCGCAGGCGCACCTTGCCGTCGTCGACGGCGATCTCCAGCCGCACGCGCGAGCAGTTGTTGGCGGAGAGGATCTGGGGAAGCTGCTTGGCCAGGCGCTGGCGCAGCTTGCTCAAGCTGGGCGGCGGTTCCGCCGCGCCGGCCTGCTTGTGTGCTTCGGAGTAGCGGCGGTAGGCGTCCTGCATATCAGCCTCGGAAAGCCCGGGCAGAGGAATGGGCGGTGGCCCAGCTGATGGCTCGGTCGTCGCCTGCGGGGCGGAAGTCGCGGCTTTAGATCCTTCGGCCTGGGCCTGGGCTCCGGGATTCTGAGCCGGGGCACCACCCTTGGCGGCACCCTTGAGCTGGTCCGCAGCGGCTCGCCTTTCCTGCGCGGCCTGCTGATGGGCCACGAAGGCCTTGGCTCGCGAAGCCGGGATGCCCATGGCCAGCGCCTCTCCCAGGGTGACAGCCGTTGTGCCTTTGCTGGCCATGTGGCGCTTCGCCTTGGCCAGATCGCGGCTGAAGGTTCCCGCCTCGATCTCGCGCATGGTGCGGTTCCAGTAGGTGATGAGCAGCACCCAGCGTTGGGTCAGGGCCTGGTAGCGAAAACGCAGCGAGGAGTTGCCGATGGGCACCTGCTGCATCTCGAGGATCTGGCGGTTCACGTCGCGACGGATGACCTCGGGCGGCGAGCGTTCGATCCCCATGAAGAAGGACTCGTAGAGTCCGCGCATGCGCTCCAGCTTCCGCTCCATCTCTTCAAGCCGCGCTTCGATCCCTTCGCGGGACGTGTTGAAGGTAGCAGCGGGAGCCTTTTTCACAGAACAAGCTTATCTCTGCGGGGTCGCCGAATCTACATTGGCGCGTACGCATGCTAAGAGACAGTCGTTCAAGGCCGTCGGCATGGCCGGGCGCAACACAGACATGACCATGAGGAAGACAAGCGAATGACACCCGCGCTGTGGACAGCGGCCGTGGTGGCGTTGCTTGGCGTGCTGGTTCTGGCCCACGAGCTGGGGCACTTCCTGGTGGCCAAGCTGTTCGGGGTCAAGGTGCTGCGTTTCTCACTGGGTTTCGGGCCCAAGCTGTTCAGCTTCACCGCCGGCTCCACTGAGTACCGCCTTTCGCTTTTCCCCTTGGGCGGCTACGTGCGCCTGGTGGGNNCTGTTCAACTTGATCCTGCCCATCGGCATCTACTTCGTGCACTACCTGGGCCAGCGCACCTTGCTGCCGCCCACCCTGGGCACGGTCATCGCAGGACTGCCCGCTTCCAACGCCGGGTTGATGCCTGGCGATCGCGTCGAGACCGTGGACGGGCGTTACATCCGCTACTGGGAAGAACTGGACGAGGCGATCAGCGTCGCGCCGGGCAAGACCTTGCGCTTCGGCATCCGCCGCGGCATCGAGGCCGAGGAGCGCGACGTGACGCCGGCGCGCTGGGAGCGGCGCGGGCCGCTCAATATGAAGGAAACCGTGGGCTGGATCGGGGTGTCGCCGCGTTTCCAGCTTCCCGAAGTGGGCATCATCGACTTGACCTCGCCGGCGGCTCAGGCCGGGCTGCGAACCTTCGACTACATCACATCGGTCAATGGCTCGCCGGTGTCGCACTGGAGCGAGTTCGAACGTGCGGTGGTGCGCGCGGGCGCCTCGCCCCTGCGCATCTCGTACCTACGTGGGACGCATTCGGCGCTGCCTTTCGTTCACGTGGAGATCCAGGAACCGGGAAGCGCGGTGATCATTCCCCAGCCTGTGATCGATCCCGTACACGGGCGGCGCTACGACACCGGCATCCAGGCCTCCGAGCTGTTCGTCTACTCGGTCGAGCCGGGCAGCCCTGCGGATCGCATCGGGCTGCGGCGCGGAGATCAGGCGCTGGAGCTAGATGGCGAGCCTCTCTTGCACTGGAACCTCCTGCGCCAGCGGCTGGCGCAAGCACCGCAACGCGAGTTCAAGCTGACCTGGATTTCACCCGGCGGCGCGCGCCACCAGGCCAGCTTCAAGCAGGAGGCGCGCTCAGAACTGGACGCCTATCACCAAGAAGAACAACGCCTGGTTTTCGGCGCCACCAACCGCTTCGCGTGGAAGACCGCGGACCCGGTGCCGATTCGCAATCGCTTTTTCTACGCCGTGGGGCACGCCTTTGAGCGCACCGGCGAGATCGTAGTCTTCACGGCCAAAGGCTTTTTCCAGATCATTCGCGGCGAGATGTCCTCCGAGGCGTTGGGCGGACCTTTGACCATCGGCTACGCAGCGGGCGTGGCGGCCGAGCAGGGTCTGGCCCAGTACCTGTGGCTCATGGCTCTTTTGTCCATCAACATCGGCTTGCTCAACTTCTTGCCCATCCCCATCCTCGACGGCGGACGTCTGATGTTCATCACCCTCGAACTCTTCAAACGGCGACCACCCTCGGTGCGTGCGCGTGCGGTGGCTTCCTACGTGGGCATCGTGCTGGTGGTGGCGCTGATGGCGCTTGCGCTCAAGAACGACATCGTGCGCTTCCTGCCGCCGCGATGAGAAACCATGCGCGCGATGCTTGCCTTCGACACGTCCACCCCCTGCGCGCGGGTGGCCGTGCTTTCGATCGAGGGCAACTGCCTGGCCGCGGCCGAAAAAGTGGCCGCCCGCCATTCGTCGAATCTGTTGCGCCTGTGCGACGAGGTCTTGCGCGCGACGGGCGCGGCCGTGGCCGACCTGGCAGCGATCGCGTGCGGGGCCGGCCCGGGTAGCTTTACTGGACTGCGCGTGGGCCTGGCTGTGGCCAAGGGTCTGGCTCTGGCCGACCAGATCCCGCTGGTACTGGTGTCGTCGCTCGATGCCCTGGCTGAGGACTTGGGCGAGGCTCTTACATGGGAACCCCCAAAGGGTTCCCAAACCCTCCCGCGATCGTGCGCCGCCGGCGAAGCCGGCGGGCTCCCCACGCGGCTCGTCGAGACTTTCGTCCTGCCCTGCATCGATGCGGGCAAGGGACAGGTCTATGGCCGTCTCTATCGCGTGGCCGGTGGAGCGCCAGAGCCCATCGGCACCGACGAGCTTGTGCTGCTGCCCGAGGATCTCTGCCGACTGGTGCAGGAGCAGGCCGCGGGCGCCGCGGTCGTGGCCGGTGGCAACGGGGTGGATCGCTACCAGGAAATCTTTCGCGCGCAGCTGGGCGCCCAGGCGGTGCGCTTCCAGGTCGCAGGTCCCAGCGCCCTGGCCGTGGGCCGGCTGGCTCGCGCGCGCCTGGCCCGCGGCGAGCACGACGATCTGGAAACCAGCGTGCCCCGCTACGGCCGCCCGCCTGACATCACCAAGCCGAAATCGGCGCTGTAGGAAGCAGTCGGAAGGGGAGTTTCACCACAGAGAGCACAGAGGGCACAGAGACGGACCGGAAAGGGATGGGTTGGGTTTGTCCGGTCCGAACCTGGCCCTTCACGCCTTCCACCAGTGGAAGGTGTACAGCGCATGGTCGAGCACGAGGCCAGCGCGGGTCCAGACTTTCTGAGGGGCGAGGTTTGCCAGCTGGGTGGAAACCAACACCTCGCTGGCGCCTTGCGCACGCGCGCGGCATCCGATCTCGCGGAACAGGGCCGCGTAGATGCCTTTGCGCTGAAACTCGGGTGCGACGCCGTTGAGCAAGATCTCCCAGGTCTTCCCGTCGAGCTTTCTGGCTGTGAGGAAGCCCGATAGAAGTCCATCGGTTTCGGATACCAGCACGACAGAGGCAGCGTCAGCCAACGCCGAGCTGGCCCACTGCACGTATCCCTCGGTGGCAGCGGTCGGATCCAGACGAGGATCCGCATGGTAGTGGCCGAAAAACCCGGCAAACGACGCGCGCGCGATGACTTCCAGCGCCGCACGATCCGCCTCTTGGCAAAGGCGGACGCAAGGGACGGGAGCCGGCGACGGTTCAAACGTGCTGGTCGAGCCGCGATAGTAAACCAGCGTGTCAGTGAGAAAGGCCCCGGTGCGCTCCAGCGCCTGCGCGGTCGCGACGGCCTCGACTGGGCATCGCACGATCAGCAGATCAAGATCCGCGGCGCGCGCGAAGCGCATCAGACCTGAAACAGCCGCGACGGTGTCCGCGCGCCCGCGAAAAACCCGGATTGCGAAACGCGCGCTGTCGAGCGCAGAGTACACGGCCGACTCAGTCATCGAAGGTGGTCTTTCGCACGACGTAGAGCGGCCGGTGCTTGACCTCGGTGAAGATGCGGTCGACGTACAGGCCGAGGATGCCCAGGGCCAAGATGATGGCACCCGTACTGAACCAGACCGATACGATGAGGCTGGTCCACCCCATCACGGGAGAGCCGTGCGCCACCACGCGCACGATGTGAACCAAGCCGCCCACGAAGGCGAGCGCGGAGAGCAGCAGGCCAGCGTACACGCACAGTCGCAGCGGCTTGTTCGAGTGCGCCAGGATGATGTTGGTGGCGAGCCTCATCAGCTTGAGGAAGGTATAGCCCGACTCACCCCCGGGGCGGCGCACGTGGGTGACGTCGACGTACGCCTTGGCGAATCCCGTCCAGGTGAGAAACCCACCATAGAAACGGACGGCTTCGCCCATGCCGTTGATCGCGTCGGCCACGCGCCTTGAGATGATGCTGAAGTTCGCCACCGTGCCGTCGTAGCGGTAGTTGAGGTCGGCCAGGTAGTTGAAGACCCGGTAGAAAAGCCACGACGACAGGCGCTTGCCGGAGCCGTCGCCCCGCCGCGCCCGGCGCGCCAGCACGCAGTCGTGACCCTCCTGCGCCTTGGCCCACAGCTTGGCGATCTCCTCGGGCGGATCCTGAAGGTCGCCGTCCATGACCACGATCCACTGTCCGCGCGCGTGGCGCAGGCCCGCGGTGATGGCGTGATGCTGACCGAAGTTGCGACTCAAGCCGACGCCGCGCACGCGCGCATCCTTTCGCGCGAGATCCTCGATGATGCTCCACGATTCGTCAGGGCCCCCGTCCTCGACCAGGACGATCTCGAAGCGCGCGACCAGAGGCTCTAGCGTGGCCACCAGCCGGCGGTGCAGTTCGCGCAAGAAGGGCGCGCCCCGATACACGGGCACGACCACCGAGAGGTCGATGGGTTGATTAGAATCTAAAATCGCGGATGGCATCGATCACTCGTCCCTGGGATGCCGGCTCAAGTGAAGTGAAGAATGGCAGTCGCAACAAACGATCGCTCATGGTTTCGCTCACGGGGCAGTCCCCGGGCCGGCCCCCCAGTTTCTGGCCCATGGGCGACAGGTGCAGCGGCACATAGTGGAACACGGCCATGATCCCGCGCGCCTTGAGAAAAGCAATGAGGGCTTGGCGAATCGCCAGCGAGGGAAGAATCAAGTAGTACATGTGATAGGCCTGCTCGCAGCCCTCGGGCACGATGGGGCAACGGATGTCCCGGGCCGCGGCCCAATCTGAAAGCTCGGCCTGGTAGCGCTGCCAGATCTTTCGGCGCTTCTCCTGAATCTGCCGCCACACCTCCAGTTGACCGTAGAGGAACGCGGCCAAAACATCGCTCATCAGGTAGCTGGAACCGAGGTCCACCCAGGAGTACTTGTCGACCTGGCCACGGAAGAATCGGCTGCGGTTGGTCCCCTTCTCGCGAATAACCTCGGCCCGCTCGATCAAGGCCGGGTCGTTCACCACCAGAGCCCCGCCCTCGCCGCAGGTGATGTTCTTGGTTTCGTGAAAACTCTGCGTGGCGAGCGTGCCCAGGGTTCCCAGCCAGCGCTGTTTGTACTTGCCGAACAGTCCGTGGGCGTTGTCTTCGACAATGGCGATGCGCCGGGGGCGCGCGATGGCCAAGAGCGTGTCCATTTCACAGGCGACACCGGCATAGTGAACCGGAACCATCGCCCGCGTGCGCGGGCTGATGAGCGACTCGATCTGCTTCTCGTCGATGTTGAGCGTGTCCGGGCGAATGTCGGCGAAGCGAATGCGGGCGCCGCGCAGGACGAACGCGTTGGCGGTGGAGACGAAGGTGAAGGACGGCACGATGACCTCGTCATCGGGCCCGATGTCGAGGAGAAGCGCGGCCAGTTCCAGCGCGTGGGTGCAGGATGTGGTGAGAAGAACCTTGGGCGCGCCCAGCACCTCTTCCAGCAGCGCCTGGCACTTGCGCGAGTAGCTCTGGTCGCCCGCGATCTGACCGATGGAGACTGACTGGCTGATGTGATGGAGTTCCTGGCCCTCGATGCCCGACCGGTTGAAGGGAATGGAATTCGCAGCGGCTCCCAGCGAAGCCGATCCGGCCAATAAACCGTTTGCTATCGGAAACTCCTCAGTCATGCCGGCTCTTCCCCCGATCCGGCTCTGTGTCCTCTGCGCTCTCTGTGGTGAAAAAAGCTAGCTAACCTTCTTCTCCTCCGCCGCTGGTGGGTTCGTCTTCGCCCGCCTGGCTTTCAGCGCTGGCCGCCATCTTGGGGTACCAGCTCTCGAACACCTCGGTGATCTGGCGCGCCTGTTTTTCGCTCGACACGTTGAACGACGATTGCTTGCGATAGGAGCCGTGGAACTTCTTGAAGCGCACAATGGCCATCTTGGGCGCGCGAAACTTACCGCTCGCCTTGTCCAGCTCCTGGTAGAGGAACATCAGGGTGGCCCACGCGCCCTTGGTCAGGACGACCTTCTCCAATTGCTTGCGCACCAGCACACCCTCGTCTTCGTAGTCGTAGGTCAGTTCATCCAAGGTTTCGGCCATGGTGGGGCTCCTCGTTTCAGGCGGACTTGCGGCCGGCCGGTTGGGCCAGCCGCCGCAGGCTTTGGGTGAGACGGCGGCGATCCTGCACTGACAGTTTTTCGAACTCGATTCCCATGCCCGCGGGCGTCTCGCCGGCCCCGCCTCGGGTGACCCACGCCACGCGGCCACGGGCGGCCAGCGTCTCGCCCGCCGCCAGCGGGATCTCCAGACTCAAGCTTTCGCCCACCTCGAAGAGGAGGTCGGAGCGCAAGAAAACCCCGCCCTCGGATAGATCGGCCGTGTTCAGCCGAAGCCCAGCCTCGACCCGGTTGCCGGCAGCGCGAACGACCACGGGCAGGAGCGCATCCCGGCGGGAGAACCGCCGCGTGTCGCAGCGCCCAGGCGAAGTCACGGACGCAAGTCCACCATTGTGGAGGAGCGCACCTCCACGGATACGCGCGTGAGGGGGACTGCGGCCACCACCATGCGGCTCTCGCGCCACACGGCTTCNNTATGGGCGGATTTCCAAGAACGTCCGCTCGGGGCCAGTCACCTGCAGCACCAGATCGCCCGAGGCATCGAGACGGCTTCCCGTGGCCAGCGGCACCTGGTTTCGATCAAAAACGCGAGGTGCCCCTGGTACGGTCAGCATCACCTTAGCCGGCCGGTCCGCGGGGCCGGGAAGCTCCAGGGCGAGCGCCTGCGGCACCTCAGCGATGTCCACTGGGCCAGCTTCGGCAATCACGCCGCCTACGACCTCGGCCAGGGGTGGATAAACGCGCGGAGCGGGACGCAGCCCCGGCCCATTCGGGCCAGAGGTCACGGACACGCCACTCAGCTCCTCCAGACTCACCGCACCGCCCTGGGCGCGAAGCGCTCGGGCCTGGCCGGCNNCGGTCGGTCACATCGGCGCGGAACGCCAGCGCCGACAGGGCGGGAGCACCGGTCGTGGGCACGTCCAAGCGAACCGAAACCTCGGCTACCCGCTGGGTGAGCGGGACAGCCCCGTCTCTCATGTGCGGCCCAGTTTCGCAGCCCAGTAGCAGCGGCCCAAGCAGGAATGCCAGCGTTTGCGCGCAGGTCGCGTGCGAGGAGAACCAGGTGGGTCTATGTGCGAAGGAGGACATGCTCTGACCGGGGTAGGGCAGATTATAGACAGAATCACTGCGTCACGCTAGTCAGGACGTTGCAACCGAGGGTGGCGCCCGTTTACAACGTCGGCGGGATGGACCATGCTTGGACCAAGTCGTTTTGATCGCAGGAGAAACA
>PMBY01000378.1:17181-18776 GCA_003153875.1 Myxococcales bacterium
CCGGATTCCCACACCGTGCCGCAGGACATCGCGACCATGCGCATCGACCCTGAGAATTCGGTTCTCGTGGTCGAATGCAACAAGAGCGCGACCCTTGCCTTCCGGGCCTTCGCCACCATGCAGGCGGGCGGCGGCGAGGTCGAGATCACGAATCGCACGGTCTTCTATGTTCCTGACAACTATCTGGTGGGCGGCTTCCCGGCGGATGGCAGTCCCACGTTCACGACCCGCCTCCCGACCACCTCGACTGACCCGCCCCAGCGCGGGGGCAAGGTGACGATCCAGGCTATGGCGGCGAGCAACGATATTCCCATCACCACCGTCACCACGACTTTGACGGTGACGGTTGTCTGCTCGGATTCTGCCGCGGCCGGCACTCCTGGTGCCACGCCAGCCATTCCCAGCGATCCAGGGCCGGAGTTCACGGGAACCAACACGGCAACGCTGGCCCCCACGCTGGTCTATCCCAACGACAACGTGCTGCTTCCGCCTAACATGCAACAGTTCGAAGTCCACTTCCTGCCGGGAAGCAAGACCGGCGAACTCTATGAAATATCGCTCTTGAGCAGCTATTCGGAGTACCGCTACTACACGCGCTGCTACGCGAATCCCGCCAAGTTCCTCCTGGGGGCCTGCGCCTTGGAGATCGGTGCCGACATGGTGAACATAATCGCCGAAAGCAACCGCGGGATCGATCCGCTCACACTCACCGTGCGCGGAACCGACGAGAAGGGCAATGTGGGCAGCTCGGCGAGCATTAGCGTGCAGTTCGCGGGTGACCGAGTGGACGGAGCCATCTACTACTGGACTACAAGCCAACCCACCACGGCCATCATGCGTTTCGATTTTGCTTCCCAGTCCGCCCTTGCCCCGGTTCTTCAGCAGACCGACAACTATTGGCGCTGTGTAGGCTGTCACGCCTTGTCCCACGACGGAAGCCGCATGGTGGCGTCGGCGGGTACCTCGTCTGAGGGCTATCTCATCTATCTGAACGATCTCTCCAAACCAAAGGGTGCAACGGGTTGGTTGACAGTGGATGGAAACAGCTACGGGGTCGCCGCGCAGAACCGGGTGCTGACTGCTTCGTTCAATCCGGACGGAAGCCAATTCGTGGCCGACGCACCCGTGGGTGATTCCACGGTGGGGGTCACCAAGTTGGCCTTCCACGATGGGGTCACGGGCGTTCGGCAGAGTCTTCTGGATGTGACCTTCCCCGTGAGCTTTCCCGATTGGTCGCCCGACGGCAAGACCATTGCCGTGACTCACATCTACGGGCAGAACTCATCGACCATTGAGTTTCAAGAGGGCGGCATCTCGGTCATCAGGCAATCGGCCACCGGATGGAACCCCGCCGAGGAGGTCGTGGTGCCGCACACGATCGGCAAGAGCCGCTACACCCCGAATTTCGTGCCTGACTCGTCCTTCCTCCTGTACAGCGAGTCGACTCGGCAGACGAGTGACTGGGATGGGTTGGTCAACGCCTATTCTGATCCTTCGGCCAGCGTCTGGGCCGTGCAGCCCAACGCCAACGCAACACCGGTCATGCTGACCCGCGCGAACGCGACCGGGGTGGCCGACAAGCTCACCCTGACCGA
>PMBY01000439.1 GCA_003153875.1 Myxococcales bacterium
GCGTGTGGCGTGACCTGCGTCTCGGGCTCGACCAACTGCGCTGGCATCTGCACCGTCACCAGCACTGACAACTACAACTGCGGCACCTGCGGCACCATCTGCCCGGGAGGTCAATCGTGCGTGGCCGGCGTCTGCGTCTGCCCCGCGGGCCAGACACTCTGCTCGGGCACCTGCACCAACACCGCCAACGACCCGAGCAATTGTGGCGGTTGCGGGACGACCTGTGGGGGCTTGATGGTCTGCGCGACTGGCACGTGCACCCCATGTGGTGGAGGTTTCTTCAAGCCTCAGGTGACCTACGCCACGGGCGCAGGCGTCGATGCCCTCGCCCTGGGCGACGTCTATGGAAGAGGAAAGCTCGACGTCGTCGTGGGCTATGGCAATGCGGACGTGGTTCAGACGCTGTTGGGAGCCGGTGATGGGACTTTTGGGTCGCTGACATCCTATCCCACTGGCAGCGGAGGCTATCCCTCGGGCATTGCCCTCGGCGACTTCAATAACGATGGCAAGCTCGATGTCGCTGCCGCCACCGCGTATGCCGCCATCCTCATGAATACCGGCGCGGCCTTGGGGTCCAGCGCCGACTTCGCGGCCGGCGCCAACCCTTCGCTCATATTCACTGCGGACTTCAACCGCGATGGAAAGCTCGACCTTGCCGTCACCGACGTCAATAACGGCCAAGTCGACATCCTCCTGGGAAACGGCGACGGCACGTTCCAGTCGCCCGTCGCTTACGCGTGCGACGCTGGGGCGTGGGGGTTTGCCACCGCAGACCTCAACTCCGACGGGAAGCCGGACGTGGTAGTGACCAACCACAACGCCGGGACCGTCAGTGTGCTCCTCGGGATGGGCGGTGGGGCGCTTGGGTCGGCGACAAACTACGCGGTCGGCGCCCAGCCGTTCTCGGTGGCCATCGCCGACATGAACCACGACGGAATGCTCGACCTCGTCGTCGCGAACTTCGGCAGCAACAATGTTGGTTTCCTCTTGGGCAAGGGCAACGGGACGTTCCAGGCCCAGACCACCACCGCGGTGGGGACGAACCCGCAAACTGTGGCCATCGCCGACTTCAACATGGATGGCAACCTCGATGTCGCAGTCGCCAACCAGGGCAGCAATACCGTCGGCATTCTCAACGGGAAGGGCGACGGGACGTTCAAGGCCCAGGTCACCTACGCCGTCGGCTCGATGCCGCAATACCTCGGCGTGGGCGACATCAACGCGGACGGCAGGCCGGACATCGTCGTTGCCAACGACGGCGCATCCAACATCAGCGTGCTCATCAACTACTGCCAGTGAGCGCCGCAAGCATAGGCGATTCCGTGGGGGTTCGACGCACCCACCATCAGCCGGCCACGTCTTTCTAGACTACGGCGAACTCGAACCGTTTCGTCTACTCGAGGCTGGGCGTCACGGCCTGCCCGCTTGCCTGAGCATCCCGCTTCACGTCGTCGGAGTACATGTCGGAGTTCAGATCCAGCCAGAGCGCGATTGTCCGTAGGTCTGCATCTGAGAGCGTCATCCCCTGATGGCCGGCCTTGAGAAGGGGGTAGAGTTGGGATATGCGCGCGCCGAACTTGCCCGGCGTTGTCACCACGGGCCCCCAGCCGTAGTCGAAGTTGTAGTAGCTGAGGTAGGGCTGCAGGTTGGTGTACGAGGTGTAGAACTTGTCCGCGTCGCTCTGGTAGTCACCCTTGCTCAGGTCGCCCGGCTTCGCGGTCCCGTGGCAGGATACGCAGTTCTTGTCCAGGATGGGCTGGATCAGCCGCGCGAAGGACAGCGGTGCACTGCCATCGGCCTCGGGTTGCAGCGTCGAAGCCGCTCTCCCGAAGGCGATGGGCATGTCCGGGCGGCCCTTCGGGGCCCGGTAGCGCCTTTCGTGGCAGCCCTGACACGTGATACGGGTCGCGCCGGGCACGGCGTAGGCGGCCGACATCATGGACTGCACGACGACTCCATCCGCGTCGAGCGCCTGGAAGTACACCGGCTTGCCCGGGGGCAAGAGGAAGTGTGCGCTGCCGTCCTTCTCCACCGGCACCGTGCCCAGTGAACCTCGCCCATTCTGATCATTGTACAGGACCGCACCGTGGCCCAGCCGCGGGGCGATCGTTTGCGGCGTGGACTTGGGGTAGAGCTGCACCACCCGGAGCGCCTTGATTTCTACCCCGGTCGGCATGGGCAACNNTGCTGTCGTAGACGTTGAGTAGGTTCACCTCTGCCGAATCGGTCTTGTTCGCTGCAGTCCGGCTCATGGGAACCACCGGAGGAGTCTGGCGCGGGGCCAGGGGGATCGGGTCGAGGCAAGAGTGATTGGGATCCTTGTAGATGAGCTTCTTGTTGCCCTGGCTGTCGATCAGGTAGATGGCGAACCGCTTGTTGAGCACGCCGTGCGCATTGCTATCCGGATCGTGCACGACAAGGAACCGATTCTCGTCGAATGGCCAAGCCGTTGCGTACTTCATTTCCTGGTTCGTCTTGGCTGTGGCCTCGGGAAAACCAGCGTCCTTCGTGATGACGGTGTACTGGGCCATGCCGTCGTCCTCCTCAATGTCCTGATCCAT
>PMBY01000522.1 GCA_003153875.1 Myxococcales bacterium
CAACCCTGTCCACCAGCCCGGCCTGGAGCGCCTCCTCCGGCGAGAACACGGCCCGCTCGACCAGCCCGCGTACCTTGGCCTGGTCGAGCCCGCGCGCCGAACGCCCGTCGGCCACGCTGGCCAGAAGGCGGCCGAAGACGTCGTCCAGGATGGCGTTGCGGTTGGCGGCCACAGGGGACGACTGACCGTTCATCACGAACGGTTCCATGGCGCCCTTGTACTCGGCGATGCGCACCAGATCGACCTCGACGCCCAGGCGGTCAAGCGCGGTCTTGTAGAAGGTCACGGTCTGCGCGAATCCGTCGAAGGTGAGCCCCAGCGCTGGATCGATGAACACGCGGTCACAGGCGCTGGCCAGGTAGGTGGCGCGGGTATCGGGCTGGGTGAGGCGCGCGAGCACGGGTTTGCGCTTGCGAATGTCAGCGACGAGCGCGCGCAACTCCTCGATGCGGCCCAGACCGAGCTCGGGGTCTTCGATGTCGAGCAACACGCCAGCGACCGCCGGGTCGTCGCCGAGCTGGCGCAGACGCACCACCAGTGCCAGGAAGTTCCGGTCTGCCTCCAGCTCGCTCACCCTAACCCGCGCCACGTAAGATCTGGCCCACAGCGGCGCATGTCGCGCGGGGAAAGCCCGCAGCATGAACGAGGCCCCCGGGCCAAAATCCGCGCTGTCCTGGTCACCGGCGCGCCAGTTGCCCACGCCTGCTACGGTGACGCCCAGTCGTTCCTCTTCGACGGTCAACCCGACCAGGGCGGCGTAGTCTGCCGGCGGTGTTAGCCAGCTTCGGTCTGCCTGCTGCTCCGCCGCGTGGTAGTGCGGCCAATCCATCTCGCCGAAAATTAACAAGCCACGGGCCAGCCGGGCTGACAGGCGTACGCGCGGCAGCGCCGTCGTGTCACTGGCCTGCAGCAGCCGCACGCCCCCTGCAACCTCCAGCCGGTCCGTGCCCAGCGGACGCAAGATCGCCTCGAAATCCCATTCACGTGGCACCGTTCCTGCCGGCAGGCGCGCACGCGCCACATCGCGCACGGTCACGCCCGCTGCCAACATCGATGCAAGGCGTACGCCCAATCCGAACGTGAAGCTGTTGGTCTTCGCGAGTCCGGTGCTGAAAATGTGTTCCCACGACATGCCCAAACCCGCACCGCGACCCAGCCGCACGCCGAAGCCGAGCTGCAGCTTCTGATAGTCGCTCGGGATGCCGGGCAGCGTGGGACGCAGCCACTGGAAGCCAGCGCCTAGCCCGGCTCCCAGCAGCAGCGGCGTGCCGAGCATGAGGGCACCGCCGCGGCCGGGCCGCCGCACGTCGTGTCCCCAGGCGTCTACCACCAATGCGCTCGACGCTCCGGCGAGGACGCCGAGTTGCCCAGGGTTAAGCTCGACCGACGCCCCATCCGCGTCGCCAGCCAGAGCGCCCCCGGGCACCTTCACGCCACGAAAAGGAGAAGAAGGAACATCGGCGGCGCGCGCGCGCGGCGACGCGCCCGCGACGAACGCGAGAACGAACCAGGCCAGGATTCTAGTCGCGTGGGGAGCCCGCCGGCTTCGCCGGCGGCGCACCATCGTGGGAGGGCATGGGAACCCTTTCAGGGTTCCCATATCAGAACGCAAGCGCGCACACTGAAGTTGGCTCACGGCTTGGCTGAATGCCGACATGATGATGATCCTCTGGCCCATGGACCTGTTTGCGGACGCCGAGGTATACCAAGCCCCTGGTGAACGCCCAAGCGGCCTCATCGGACTTCGACAAGAACAAGGAGCACTTCAGGTTGCGCTCGCAAACCGGCCGTACCAAACAAACGCCCGCGCTCAGGCGCTGGCTGGTTCTGGCCGCCTGGCCCCCAGAGTTGGCAGAGCTTCGTCGTCTCCTCAAGCGAAGGTTGACCAGGAGGCAGGTGGTTGCTGGGGTTGCCGGAGTCGGTCTGGTCGAGGCAGCCATCGGGGCCACCGCTGCCATCGCGCAGGTGAAACCCGAGGCCGTCATTTTCGTCGGCACGGCCGGGCTCTACCCGAACCGGCGCCCCGATCTTGCAATGGCAGGTGCGGTGGCAGCCCGGCGTCTGGTTCTGTCGGCCGAGGGAGTGACGACCGGCGACGCCTATCTTCCCCCCGCGCTGCCCGCCACGCAGGAAACCACACTGGCGCTCCGCCGAATCGCCGCTGCGGCCGGGCTGCTCATGGCAGACGTGGCGTGTCCACTCGCCATCACGTCCCGGCCGGCCGTGGTCGGACGTCGTGCCCGCGTCCCGACCTGCGACCTCGAGAACCTCGAAGCCTTCGCGGTCGCCCGTGCCGCTGCGGCCGCCGGCCTGCCCTTTGCGGCCGTCCTGGGCATCAGCAACACCGTGGGCCCGTCCGCGCACGCGGCGTGGAAGCGCAACGCGACCCGCGCCGCATCCGCCGCCTGTCGCGCCGCCCTCGAAGTCATCGACAGAGCGATCATCGCCCGCTAGAGCCTGTCGGAGAAGTGCAAGCCGGCAGGTCGGCTTGCGTGCGCGTGAGCGGTAGCGTGGGCGGTAGCGACCAGCGTGATGCGGCTTGCGTGAGCGGCCCGCGGTACGCGATCCGTCTTTCCGCGTACCACACACGAACTCGCTCACGCTCACGCCCTCGCTAGCCGCCAGCCGCGTCCCGGCCTGCCCAGCGGTCGCGAATTTCCCGACGAGGCGCAGCTACGGTGCCCAGTCGATCGAGCAGCCGGCTGGCAACAGGCCCGCCTTGGCTGCGCGATCGAATAGAACCTCGATGGCGCGGCGGGCATCGGGCGCCATCGCGCGCGTGTCCTCGTTGGCATACATGGCCAGATAGCGATCGAGGAGCGCGGTCTGGGCCAGGGCCACATCGCCTCGCTGCTCGGCCGCAAGCGCCCGGATGACCTCGTCGCGGTGGTCGAGCGCGTAGTCGATCGCCTCGCGCAGAATCGCTGACACCAGGGCGATGCGTTCGTTCCCAAGCCCGCGGCGGATGACATTCACCCCGAGCGGCAAGGGTAGCCCCGTCTCGGCTTGCCACCACTCCCCGATCTCAGCGACACGCACGTAACCCCGATTTTCGTAGATGAGTCGCCCTTCATGAATCAGCAGGGCTGCGTCGATGGTGCCCGCTTCCAGGCAGTCAAAGATGCGGCCAAAGGGCGTAATGGGGACGACGACGGGCACAAGCCCCGGTTGCATCTGACGAAGGACGAGCCACGCCGTGGTGGACAGGCCCGGAATACCAATCCGCCGCCCGGCCAGGTCGGCCAAAGCCATCGGCTGCCGCGCCACCAGCACAGGCCCGAAGCCGCGCCCCACTGAAGCACCGTGCGGCAGCAGCAGGTACTTGTCNNGGATAGGCGCCTGCCGAGATCGCCACCACGTCAATTTCGCCGGCCCGGGCCAGCGCGTTTAGTTCGCACGTGTCGCTGCGGCGATGGGTGAATTCCAGCCCTCGCGTGGAGACGCCACCTGCGTGCAGAGCGTAGAACATGAAAGCGTCGTCAGCATCGACCGAATAGGCCAGAGAGATGGGCATGGCTGGAGTGTACCTTGCCTGTTGCTCATCGCCTCGGCCCTGATTAACCTGCACCGCCCGTGCCCTCCGTCCCCAAAATCCTGTTCCTGGTCGCAGCCTGCTGCCTGCCTCTGATTGCGCCGACCGCTGCCCTTGGCGCGCAGGCGGCGCCTGCCAAGCCGGCGTCGGGCAAGTCGAACGGCAAGAACAAGGGCAAGCCGGTATCGAAAAAGAACGCGAAGAAGAGGCCCAGCGCCAAGGCGGCGAAGAAAACCCGCGGCAAGAAGTCCCTGGCCAAGAAGAAGGTCTTTCTGGAGAAGCACGTGGTGGCAGTCAAGGGCAACCTGCCCAATGTGCTGTCGCTGGGTGCACTGATCGTGGACCTGGACAACGGGCATGAGATCTTCGCCCGCAAGCCTGACCAACCGCGCGCGATTGCATCCATCTCCAAGCTGGCCGCAACCCTCGTGGTGATGGACCACGAGCTCGACCTCGAGGGGTTGAGCACCATGAAGAAGGTCGACTCCGAGGTTGCCCGCGGTGGAGCGCCCTCGCGCCTGCTCGAAGGCATGACCTTGTCCAACCGGGATCTGCTGCACGCGGCCCTGCTGGGATCGGACAACCGGGCCGTGTCTGCCCTGGGACGCGCGGTCGGGCTCAGCGCCACCCAGCTCACCAATGCCATGAACCGGAAGGTCGCCTCGCTGCAGCTTCGGGCGACCCGCTTCCGTGAACCCACCGGTCTTTCCCCGGAGAATGTATCCACCCCGCGCGAGATCCTCCAGCTCTTGAGAGCATCCATGTCCCACCCAATCCTGGGACCCATCGTGCGCAAGCCAGAATACGAAGCCCACCCTGTCGGTCGCCCGCCCATCAGGTACGTCAGCACGCACCGACCCGCGGCCCGGCCGAGCTTGCAGATTCTTGGCGGCAAGACCGGCTACAACGATGCCGCCCGCTANNTGTCTGGTCATTGCCGTTGCCATCGATGGCCGCAACTACGGCATGGCTCTGCTTGGCACCGAAGGCAAGCTCGCCCGGTTCGGAGACGTAGCCCGCGTGGTTGACTGGATAGTCACCCACAAGGCGAAGCTGACCACCGCCGCAACGGTTCAGGGACCACCACTCCCTGATGGCTTTTCGGGCATTCCAGACGCCGCCACGTTGCCGAAGCGTCAAAACCCTGATGGTGCGCCAGCGGCCTCGTCGTCCCGCGATCGATGATGATGCCCGCAGCGTCAATTTCCCATGCCAACCACGGCGACCGTGGCGCCAACTTCGTTGACATTGGCATTGCGGCCAGGTCCGATGTTCTCCATAGTTAACTAAGATTCCCCTCGGCCCGTATCTTGCTGTAAGGTACTCGCGAGTTCCCACCATTTCCACGGTTCGTCCATGAGGAGGCTTTCCATGGCCCGCAATTCTTCAAGGCGTTTGCCGCTTCTCCGTTGGCAGTATCTCCGCTGGGCGTTGGTGATCCCTGCACTTCCGTTGGCTCTCTGGGCTTGCAACGGACACAAGCTGCAGACACCCACGCCGTTGCCACAGATGGAAACCGACTTCTCGGTTCTGGTTAGCCCGGAGCGTGATGTCGACATCCTGTTCATGGTCGACAACTCGCCTTCGATGGACCCCAAGCAGAAGGCACTGGCAAACAACTTCGGAAACATGATCGCTTCACTGAAGAACCTTCCCGGTGGCTTGCCTGACGTGCACATCGGCGTGGTCAGCAGCAACATGGGAGCTGGCAATGGCGCCATGGGCGGCAACTGCGGCAATGGACTGGGCGACATGGGCCTGCTGTGGGGCAACGATTCCAGCAATGCCATCGCCTCCGTCGCTGCCAACGGCAACTACTTTGCAAATCCAGATCCGAACAACCCTCCCGCTCCTCTGATAGCCCCTGGGTGCGGACTCAACGATGGCCAACGTTGGATCTCAGATATCCAGAGGATCGCCCCGCTGGTCGGGCGGGACCAGAACTACGATACCACCATGAAAATTGAAGACGTCTTCTCCTGCCTCGCCAAGGCCGTGGGCGTCAAGGGTTGTGGACAAGAGCACCAACTGCAGGCGACTCGCGTGGCTCTCATCCCCCAGGCAGGAATCAACGATGCAAACAACGGGTTCCTGCGTTCCAACGCCTACCTTGCCATCGTTCTCATCACCGATGAGGATGACTGCTCTGCCGACAACAGAAACGATTTCAACGACAACATGTTCGACATGGTTGGCAAGCGAGACGCGGGCGACACCACCAGCCTGCGATGCGCGGCGCGCGGCCATCTCTGTAACAACCAGCCAATTCCCAACTACGACGCAACGGCGATGGTGGCAGGGGTGGGCGGGGGCGGCTACCAGGGCCCGGCTTTCACGCACCTTTTCTCCGATTGCTCGGCCAAGACTCAAGCTGACCGCCAGAATCCAGACCACGTCTATCTGCCGCTATACGACGTTCGGGACATGATCGAGGGCGTGAACTGGGTCAAGGGCGTCCAGGCCGGACAGAAGATCCTGGTGTCTGGCATCATCGGCTGGCCCCCGGGCGCGAACGACACGGCCCTCCCGGCCACTGTTCAAACCAGTGATCAATACCGGATTGACAAGGATGCCACCTCTCTTCCGGCATCGCAGAAGACCCTGTGGGACTACATGCCCATCTGCTCGGATCCTAAACAACAGTCCAATGATGGCAATATCTACAAGGCCTATGGCGGTCTTCGCTTGAAGCAGTTCATCGATGCCTACGGCGACAATGGAAAGGTGTTCAGCATCTGCAACTCGGACTTCACCAATGCCATGAAGCAGATTGGAGACGCGATTGCTCAGGTGTTGAAGCCCGGCTGCGTGCAATACCCGTTGATCGACACAAACTCGAAGACGGCTATCACCGAGCCCGAATGCCAGGTTCGCGACCGCACCCCATGCACCGAAGTATACAAGGACGGTTGCCTGGAAAGCCTCTTCAAGGAGACGAAACTCGCCGAGTGCAAAGACGCCAGCGGGAACATTCTCGACCCCACCAGTCTGGACCCCGCTTCCCATTCCCAGGCTGCAATCGACGGTGTGCTCAACACCGTAACCACCCAGCGGCCTTGCTGGTACCTCTCCTATGACAACACCACCGCCACAGGTTGCTCGGCCGCGTACAAAGGCCAGAGGATCTCTGCACTGCGCCCGACGGGCACAACGGCGCCCCCTGGCACGTTCCTGGGGATGCAGTGCCTGACCTGCGCAAGTGCTGACCAAAAGTGCTGTCCCCTCGACCAACCTACGTGCGACAAATCGAAACTGTGACGCCCGACCATCACAGCATGTGATCGAGCCGAAAGCCGCTCTTCCTGAAACCAGGGATGAGCGGCTTTCGCGATCAAGGGGGCTACCCGTCGCCAGGCTCTCGCTCGCCCCGCGGCACGGCAGCGGCGAAGCGATCGGCGAAGTCGGAGGCAGGACGCGCGCTGGCCAGGTCCAGCTCGAAGTCAGGAACCTGGCTCGGGCACAAGGTCGACAGAAACTCGTCCACCTCGCGATTGCTCAGGCCCAAAGCGCCCAGCTCTTCGCGACCCAGGCGCCTCCCCTGCCCCTCGATGCTGTCCGCGCTGACGCGCAAGAGCGCGCGTAGGCCATCCAGCTCCATACGCGAAAACCGGGCTCCGCACACGTCGTAGTCGATCCACGCTTCGTAGGAAAGCGGTGCCACGCGCTTGAGCATGCCGGCCATCAGATTGCCGTACTGCTGGATTTCCCACTGCGCGTGCGAATCCACCCGCAAGGTCAGAAAGTGCAGCAAGTTGTGCAGATCGATCTTCCAGTACCACTGGGTGTAGGTTGACAGCGGCAAATCGATGCGCGCCAGCTCGCGCGCCACCTCGTGACTGGTCAGCCACTCATAAGTCGACACGGCGCCAGCCCGGCCCTCCTGCCATCGCTGCGTGGCCTCGCTACGCAGCCCAGCGGGCAGAGGCTGGCCGGTGCGTCCCTGGCGGTTCTGAGCGCTCTGCGCCTGCAGATGCTCGTCAGCCGGCGTGTAGAACAGCATGGGCATGAGGCTGTAGCGCCCCGACAGTTCGTTGACGTTGGCGGTGCGATGTCGGATCCACTGACGCGCGACGAAGATGGGCATGCAGCAGTGGAACTTCAGCTCCACCATCTCACTGGGTGTCGTGTGCCGGTGGCGGCGCAGATAGCGAAGCAGTCCGCGCGTCTGGCTGCGCTGGCGCGTGCCGAAGCCATAGCTGACCCGAGCGGCCCGCTCGATGTCTTCGTCAGTGCCCATGTAGTCGACCAAGGCGACAAAACCATGGTCCAGCACCGGGAAGTACAGGCCCACGATCTCCTCGGCCCCCGGGCTGACCGTTCGCCTTGTGCTGTTCTGCAAGTGGGAGTCCGCCACGGCCGTTCCCTCCTAAATGACCGGTCGTGATCTGCGGACCGCAGCACCTGGGATGGGCCTGAATTGCAGGGCCCTTGCACCCGGATTTCTGCCCATCAATGCGGGGCGGCGGTCAGCCGGCACACTTCTCCCTCTCCCGACGGGAGAGGGCTGGGGTGAGGGTGCTGGATTGGACGTGAATCCCTGCCGCGGACCTGAGGCACGACACCGGCGTCGCTCCAACGTCTGGCCCAGGGAAACCATCGCCCTCACCCCCGGCCCCTCTCCCGACGGGAGAGGGGAGAAGAAAGTGCTTGTCCTTGAATTGCGACCGGTCATCTAGCTCACGGCCATCACGAAGCCAGACCGCCCGGTTCGACGAAGGCGCCCATGCGCCGGTATTTCTGGTAACGCAGATCCTTGAGCAGGCTGGGCGGAAGCGGCAGCAGATCCGCCAGGTGGCGACGCAGGGCCGCGGCCAGATTGCGCGCGGTGAGGTCGAAGTTGCGGTGTGCGCCGCCCGGTGCTTCCGGCACGATCTCGTCCACGATGCCCAGACGGGCCAAATCGGGTGCCGTGATCTTCATGGCCTCGGCCGCTTCCGCCTTGCGCTCGTCACTGCGGAAGAGAATCGAAGCGCAGCCCTCAGGCGAAATCACCGAGTAGATGGCGTACTCCAGCATCAAGATGCGGTCCGCCACCCCGATGGCAAGCGCCCCGCCCGAGCCGCCTTCGCCAATGACCACGGCGATGATGGGCACCGGCAGCCCAGCCATGATCTCCAAGTTCTTGGCCACCGCCTCGGCCTGCCCGCGCTCCTCAGCGTCGATGCCAGGAAACGCGCCGGGCGTGTCGAGCAGACAGATGATGGGCTTGCCAAACCGTGCGGCCAGGTCCATCAGGCGCATGGCCTTGCGATAGCCCTCGGGTTTGGCCATGCCCATGTTGCGCGCCAGCTTCTCCTTGGTGGTGCGCCCCTTTTGCTGCCCCAGGCACAAGATGGGCACGCCTTCAAAGAAGCCGATGCCACCGATCATGGCGGCGTCGTCAGCAAAGCGGCGATCCCCGTGCAGTTCAGTGAAATCGGTGAAAAGCCGGCTGACATAGTCGAGCGTGTAGGGCCGGGCCGGGTGCCGCGCGAGCAGCACCTTCTGCCAAGGCGTCAGGTCGGAAAAGATCTGCTGCTGCAACTCACGCGCTCGCGTCTCCAGGTTTTCGATCTCGCGCCGTATCTCCCCCGACAGCCGCGTGCGCTGCTTGAGTTCTTCCAGCTTGCGTTCCAGCTCGACGATGGGGCGCTCGAAATCGAGCACCGGAGCTTCCCTGGTCTTTTCCTTCCTGTGTGGCATGCGGGTTACCATCCTGTTTCGGATCGGGTGCGGGGGCAAGAGATCTATGAGGAAGTCAGAGACGGGCCGACAAGTCGCGGACGAGGGTGTTGAGGTCTGGGGGGACAGATGGACGCAAATCGGCTTGCTCGCGCCGAAACCAGGTCCGTTGGCGCCGGGCGTACGCCGCGGTGGCGGTCTTGGTTTGGGCCACGGCCTCGTCCAGCGTCACGAGGCCGTCGAGATGCTGGCCGAGCTGCTTGTAGCCCAATCCCGCCAAGGCGCGGCTGTGGCCGAAGCCAGCCAGGCGCAGAGCCTCGACCTCGGAGAGGAAGCCGGCCGCCATCATGCGCTCGACTCGGCTCTGAATCAGCAAGCGCAGCTGGTCGAGGGGGTAGTCGAGAACGACGACGAAGAGGCGCCCAGGAAGCGGCTGACCCACGGCGCGCCGGCGCAGCTCACTGATCGGGATTCCGGTCTGCTCGTACACCTCGAGGGCGCGGCTGGTGCGAACCAGATCGCCGGGAAGAATCTTCGCGGCGGCATCAGGATCGATCTCCTGCAGTCGCTGGTGCAAGGCTGGGACGCCAAGGGCGGCAGCCTCGGTCTGATGGCGCGCCCGTATCGTCGGATCGGGCGCGGGCGCGTCGAAGAGCCCGCCTCGCAGGGCGCGAAAATACAGTCCCGCACCGCCCACGATGATGGGAGTGCGCCCACGGCGGTGAATCTCATCGACGACGATGCGGGCCCGCTCGGCCCAGGCCGCGGCGTGGAACGGCTCGCCCGGGTCGACGAGATCGAGCAAATGGTGCGGGCAGCGGGCCTGCTCACTCTTGCTGGCCTTGCCCGTGCCGATGTCCATGCCGCGATAGACCTGCATGGAGTCGCAGCACACGATCTCGCCAGACAGTCGTTCCGCCAGCGCCAGCCCGAGTTCGCTCTTGCCTGAAGCGGTGGGTCCGAGGATAGCGATGACCATGTGATGGGCCGTGGATCTAAGCTAGCTACTTCTCACAGAGGCCACATCGCAGCCTGACGGCCGCAACCAAGGGGATCACTCCGGCCACGGCCACGGCCACGACCACGGAAAGGATTCGGGTTGGCGCGGTCCGAGCTTCTTCTTTCCATTCGATCTCTGTGTACTCTGTGCTCTCTGTGGTGAAAAAAGCTCGCTACGTGCGTCCCAGGCGTTGTTCGATCTCGGCGATAGACATGCGCAGGAGCACCGGGCGCCCGTGCGGGCAGTGCGAATGCAGGTCCACGGCATCAAGCTGGCCCAGCAGCGTGAGGGCCGCTTCGCGCGCCACGATGTCGCCCGCGCGCAAAGCGCCGTGGCACGCCATGGTCGCGAACACCTGTTCGAAGTTCTCCTCGGCCAGGCGCAAGGAATCCCCTTCCGCCACTCGGTGTAAAACGTCGCGCAGCAGGGGCTTGGGATCCACGTCTTTCAACAAATCGGGCACCGCGCGCAGAAGCATGGTCTTCGGCCCGAAACCTTCGACCTCGAAACCAAGTCCCGCCAAGGCCTCCAGCGTCGCCCCTTCGCGTGCCGCTGCAGCCGCCACTTCGTCGAGCTCGATGGGAATGGGAAAGAGCAGGCGCTGGCGAACCACGGCGCGCTGGCGATGAGCCACGCGCAGGCGCTCGAACATGATCCGCTCATGCGCCGCATGTTGGTCCACCAGCACCAACTCTGACGGACCTTCGCATACCAGGTAGGTCCGACGGAGCTGGCCAATGTATTCGAGTCCGCCGAAGAAGCCCCGCGCCGCAGGCTCAGCCGCAGCCGGCACAACCTCATCGCGCAGCAGGGTCGGAAGCCTTTCGCCGGGCTCAGAGGATCGCCCAGCCGAAAGGGGTTCTTGCCGATCCCGTTCCGGCCTGGGCGGCAGCCGAGGGTCGTCTTCGGCCTGGGCCATGCGTTCGGGCGGCAGGGTGTAGGCACGAATGGGGGACACGGCCAACCACGGTGCGCGCGACACCGCCCGGCCCACCACGTGCCGGACCGCTGCGTAGACCTCCTGTGGCCGCGAGAAACGCACCTCCAACTTTTGCGGATGAACATTGATGTCCAACTCGGGGCCCGCGACGTCGACAAAAAGCGCGGCCAACGGGTAGCGCCCCTTCTCCAGCAATTCGCCGTAGCCCTGGGCCAAGGCGTGCAGAAGGGCACGATCGCGCACGAAGCGGCGTCCGACGAACAGGAAGGTCGAACGTCCAGCTGGCGCGGCCTCCTCGGGCGAAGCCAGAAAGACGCGCACCTTGATCCCGCCCTCTTCTCCCTCGGCCTCGTGTAACACCCTGGCGCCGCGCCGAGCGAGTGCCGCGCGCACCCGCTCGGCCATGTCCCGATGGGGCGGCAAGTCCAGCGTGGTCCGGCCATTGGCCCGCAGTCGAAAATGCACCTCGGGGTTGGCCAAGGCCAGACGCAGAACCGCCTCCGAGACATTGGCCGCCTCGGTGGCCTCGGATTTCAGGAACTTGAGGCGCGCGGGTGTGTTGAAAAACAGGTCACGCACTTCCAGCTGGGTTCCCTCGGCCATACCGACATCGCCCGCGTCGGTTTCGACCCCCGCCTCGACCAGCAGGCGGAAGCCGGCCGCGGCACCGGTCATCTTGGTGCGCAGGGTGAGCCGCGAAACCGCGGCGATGGAAGGCAGCGCCTCACCGCGAAAGCCGAAGGTCGCCAGCCCCCACAGATCGTCCGCAGACGTGATCTTCGAGGTGGCGTGGCGCTGCAAGGCGAGGCGCGCCTCCTCCGCGGTCATGCCGCAGCCGTCGTCCACCACGCGAATGAGCCGCCGGCCCCCAGCCTCGATCTCCACGTCGATGCGGCGGGCGCCTGCATCCACGGCGTTCTCGCACAACTCCTTCGCCACCGAGGCGGGTCGTTCCACGACCTCGCCGGCCGCGATCTGATTGGCCAGCTCATGGGACAGGACATGAATACGGGGCGCGGGCGGGTCCATGCTTTGCGGAGCCAGCGTATCAGGGAGCCGCCGGCACGAAAACGACATACGTAACAGTCACCTATCCCCCTTCGGGGGCTTCGGGACGGCCCGCCGCCCGGCCCGCCCCGCGCGCTTCGCGCGCGCCCTCGTCCACACAGAGCCACAGAGGGCACAGAGATCGGAAGAGAAGAAAGGATTTGGACTGCGCTGTGTCCAACCCATCCCTCTCTCCTCCGCCTCTGTGGCCTCTGTGGCTCTGTGAGAAATAGCCAACTTTGATCCGCCGTCAATGCGATCCTGGTTGGCCGGAATGCCGGGGACTCGACGCATCGCGGGCCGGCAGGCCGTCGGTTTGTCGCCGCCCGTGCCTGGTCCCCCCAGCAATTTCCCTCGCGGACTCGCTGGTCCTGCGATTGCATTGCCTGGCCGCAGAGGGAGGGCGAGCGAGCGAGTGAACATCGCCGTGTGTGATACACTCGTGCCCGTGTCACGGGTCCTAGTTGTCGACGACGAACCTGAAGTTCGTCAGGTTGTCAGGCGTGCCATTGAACGTCTGGGGCACAAAGTGACCGAGGCTGAGGATGGCCAAGAAGCCATCAAGACCCTGGATGGGGGCGGCTTCGATCTGGTGGTCAGCGACTTGCGCATGCCGCGTGCTGATGGATTCGCGGTGTTGCGCAAGGCTCAGGAACCCACCCTGCGCACGCCGGTGATCATCCTCACCGCCAGTACGGTCATGTCGGAATGCGTAGAGGCCATGCGTTTCGGCGCGTTCAACTTCCTGGTCAAGCCCTGCAACGGGGATGACTTGAAGTCGGTGGTGGAAGCTGCGCTGGCGCAGGGACGGCCAAGCCCGCGCGCCTCAGCCACGCGCAGCAATGACCTAGCCGAGCCCCAAGCGATCCTGGTTGGTGATTCGGCTGCCTTGCGCGGTGTGATCGAAATCGTCAGTCAGGTGGCGCCTACCGACGCGACGGTGCTGCTGCTAGGAGAAAGCGGCACCGGCAAGGAGGTCGTCTCGCGCCTCATCCACGCCTTTTCGCCCCGCTTGGGCAATGCCTTCGTGGCGGTCAACTGTGGCGCCATTCCCGAGGGTCTGGTCGAGAGCGAGCTTTTCGGTCACGCCCGGGGGGCGTTTACCGGCGCCACGGACGCCCGAGCGGGCAAGTTCGTGGAATCCGACGGCGGAACTCTGTTTCTCGACGAGATCAGCGAGCTGCCCCTGGCTCTGCAGGTGAAGTTGCTGCGCGTCCTGCAGGACAAGACGGTGACTCCGGTGGGCGAATCCAAGACGCGATCGGTGAACACCCGCGTGGTGGCTGCCTCCAACCAGGATCTGGAAGGCCTGGTCAAAGAGGGAAAATTCCGCAGCGACCTCTTCTTCCGTCTCAACGTGGTGCCCATTCTCCTTCCCGCTCTGCGTGAGCGCGCAGAGGACGTGGCGCCACTGGCTCAACATTTTCTGGCGTCGGCCAATCGCCGCAGCCACAAGAACATCACCCTGTCAGAGGCGGTCCTGCTCGCCATGCAGCTGTACAGTTGGCCGGGCAATGTCCGCGAACTGGAGAATCTGATCGAGCGGTTGGTCATCCTCAATCGCACTGGGGTCGTCGGGTTCGAGGATCTGCCCGCAGGGGTGCGCAGCCCGTCGGCGGACTTTGCCGCTGCCACTGCCAACAGCTCGTCGACCGAGGCCATCGACCTGGTGGCGACCCTGGCCCGCATCGAGGCCGCACTCATCGATCGGGCCATGCGCACCTCGGGCGGGAACAAGACCCGCGCGGCCGAGCTGCTGGGACTGAGCCGCACCACGCTGCTTGATAAGTTGAAACGCGCGAGCGGCGAGTCGGGAAACTAGACCGCCGCCGCTGCGGCGGCCGGCACCGGTGGCCGGTGGCCGGTGGCCGTGGCCGGTGGCGGGTGCCGGCTTCGGTGGCCGGTTTCGGTTCCAGATTCGGTTTCCCCTTCGGGGGCTTCGGGACCGACACGCCACCCCACCCAGCCATAGGTGCTAGCCACAGTTTCCCGCAGGTTTGCCCCGGATTTCACCACAGAGAGCACAGAGAGCACAGAGACGGACCGCAATCATGGGAACCCTGGGAGGGTTCGCTTTGCCCTTCGGCCCC
>PMBY01000398.1 GCA_003153875.1 Myxococcales bacterium
GCAAGATCGTGGGCGAGGTCATCGGCGCCGACGCCATCATCAACGAGATTAGCGCCCACGTGGCCGGTGCCACCTTCACCGATCCCAGCGTCGACACCATCTTCGAGATCGGCGGCCAGGACGCCAAGTACATGCACATCGTCGACGGACACATCCGCGACGCCAACATGAACTACGTGTGCGCCGCCGGCACGGGCTCGTTCATCGAGGAGCAGGCCAACAAGCTGGGCTACAAAGTCGCTGACGTGGGCCAGGCCGTGCTGGGGGTGAAGCCTCCGCGCGCCACTGATCGCTGCACCGTCTTCATGGAGCAGGACGTGGTCCGCTTCATCGAGGCGGGCGCCAGCCGACCCGAGGCCCTGGCCGCGGTCATGGTCGCGGTGGCCAAGAACTACCTCAACAAAGTCGTGGGCAACCGCCACCGCAGCCGCAAGCGCATCATGTTCCAGGGCGCCACCGCGCGGAACAAGGCTCTGGTGGCCGCGTTCGAGCGCCTGCTCGACGTGGAGGTGGTGGTTTCGCCCTACTGCCACGTGATGGGCGCCTTCGGCGTGGCCCGGCTGGTACGCCAGACCATGGCGGAACAGCGCCTCGCCCAGTCTCGTTTCCGCGGGCTCGATCTCGACAAGCGCAAGATCTCCATGCGCAAGGAGACCTGCGATCTCTGCCAGAACGACTGCACCATCACCTTTGCCGACATCGAGGGTGTGGCGGGCTCACCGTCGTGGGGCTACATGTGCGGCCGGGAGCCGGGCGAGCAGAAGGTGCGCAAGAGCCCCTTTGACCGGGCCCTGCGCCTGCGCCAGCGCCTTTGGCGCGAGGGCGGCGCCGGCGTCAAGGTGCCGGACAACGCGCCGGTGGTGGGCCTGCCCCAGGCGCTTCTGACCTACACCTACTATCCGCTGTGGCAGCGATTCTTCAACACGCTGGGCTTCCGCGTGCAACTGTCCGGCCAGACCACCGACGAGATCCGCGAGCTGGGCCCGCGCATGGCGGGCGCCGACTTCTGCTTCCCGGCCAAGCTGGCGCTGGGCCATGTGGCCAAGCTGGCAGTCACCGACGGTGTGGACTTCGTCTTCGTGCCCCACCTGAAGAACACGCAGGCCAACGAGGAAACCACGGGCACGGCCGTGTGCCCCTATGTGCAGGGCACCGCGGCCTGCAGCCGCACCGCTCTGGCCATGAATCACATGGACGCCTCGCGCTTGCTCTCGCCACTGGTGGACATGCGTATGCGCGAGCGCGACATCATCAGGACCCTGAGCGACGAGCTGGCGCGGCCGCTCGGATGCTCGCCGCGCGACCTGCGACGAGCGTGGCGCGCGGGCCTAGAGGCGCAAACTGCGTTCGAAGAGCGCTGCCAGGAAGAAGGCGCAAAGATTTTGGCCGAGGCCACCGCCAAGAACGAGAAGATGATCCTGCTGGTGGGCCGGCCTTACAACAACTACGACGGCGGCGCCAACTTGGGTCTGCCACAGAAGATCGCGGACATGGGTCGCACCGTCCTGCCCATTGACTTTGTCAAGCCGGACCTGTCGCGGCTGGGCGTGCGCTACCGCAACGCCTTCTGGAGCTACGGTCAGAAGATCCTGGCTGCGCTGGAGCAGGCCGCCGATGCGGAACTGCTGGACGTCGTGTATCTGACCAACTTCTCCTGCGGGCCGGACAGTTTCTTACTCAGCTTCGCCGAGGAGATCATGGGGCGCCGGCCTCTGCTCATGCTGGAGCTGGACGAGCACGGCGCCGACGCTGGGTACATGACCCGGCTGGAGGCGTTCTTCGATGTGTTGCGACGACCGCGGCCGGAACGCGGCCCGCGCGCGCGCGAGCACATCGAGCCTTCGGATCTGCGCGGCCGCACAATCTGGGTACCGCCCATGCACCAGTTCGGCACGCGCCTGTTCGCCGCGGCCTTCCGGCAGCACGGCTACGACGCGCGTACCTTGCCCGACGAGGACAAGGAATCGTTCGACCTGGGGCGCTCGCTGACACGCGGGTCCGAGTGCCTACCTTGCGCGCTCACCATCGGGGTGCTGTTGAAGACGCTGCGCCAGCAGCCGCCGGGCGGCAGGCACGCCTTCTTCATGCCCAGTTCCAAGGGTCCCTGCCGCTTCGGCCAGTACACGGTCTTGCACCGACAGATCCTGGACCGCGAGGGCTTCGAGGACGTGGCCATCCTGGCGCCCGCGTCGAACAATGCCTACCAGGGACTGGACAGCCAAATGCGCCGCTCGCTGTTCAAGGCCATTGCCTGCGCGGACATCATTCTCAAGGCCCAGTGCAAGGTGCGGCCCTACGAAGTCAACGCCGGAGAAACCGATCGCGTGGTGGCCGAGGTGACCGACGCGGTG
Organism: Myxococcales bacterium; assembly: GCA_003153875.1. Next base: position 2,352 of record PMBY01000398.1, read on the forward strand.
GCGCAGGCGTTGGAAAAGGACGGCGATCTGCCGGCCGTCATCCGCGAAGGCATCGGCAAGATCGCCGCGATTCCCATGGCCGGCGCGCGCAAGCCCCTGGTGGGCGTGGTGGGCGAGATCTACGTGCGCAACAACGTCTACGCCAATGAAGACGTGATCGGCGCCATTGAGATGTTCGGCGGCGAGGCGTGGATGATCCCGATTACCGACTGGATCCTCTACACCTCGTCCATCGAGAACTACATGGAGGAGTTTCCCTCGACCATCATGTCGTGGGACAAGGCCGACACCTTCGTCACCTACCATTGGATGAAGCACTGGGAGCAGAAGCTCATGCGCGCCGCCAGTCCCTTCCTCGACGACCGGCACGAGCCACCCTTCCAGGAGTGCATGAAACTGGCCACGCCCTATATGGCGTTCTATTGCGGCGGCGAGGGCAAGCTGTCCATCGGCCGCGCCATCAAGTTCGCCCAGCAGGGCGCGGCCATGGTGGTGAACTGCGCGCCCTTTGGTTGCATGCCCGAAACCGTGGCCACCGCCGTGTTTGGCCGCCTGTCGGCTGACGTGGACGTGCCCATTGTCAGCCTGTTCTACGACGGCAGCGGCGGACAGAACCGACGCCTGGAGGTCTTCCTCAACAACGCGGTCAGCGGCAAGCGCGCAAGTGGCCGCATGAGCAGTGGCGGCGCAGGCTACGGGGATCCGGGGGCCTACCCTGCGCGTGACAAGCTGGTCCCCGTGCAAAACCTGACCGCACGCATGCGCACCGGCGGAAACGCCGGCGAGTCGGCGTAGCAACTGAAATCTGGCCGCGCTGGGTGCTGAGTTTCAGCCGAACCAGTAGATGCGGCGGATCGACTGGTGGGTTGACCCGCCGACCTCCGCGACGTCCCTGCGGCGGGATTGCCAGCTTCAACGGCGGTTCAGCGGCGCCCTGACCGTCGGAGAAGTGCAGGGACGACATAGACACAGCCCAGGATCGTCGACGTGAGTAACGCCGCTCGAATGACGATGGTAGTGGGCTTCACTGCACCGTGAGACTATATGTCACGTCTTCCGAAATCGCGGGACGTAGGCTTGTGAAGTGGATCGTGTGCGAACCGGCAGAGAGGGGTGCGAGGAGAATCCAGTAGCCCCCGGCAAACGCAGAGGGGACCGGCCCCGTGAACGTCGAGTTATCGAATGTCGCGTAGAAGTTACTGGGAGTGTTCGGAACCGCGTACGAATACTGGGACCATGTGGTGAGGTACGGAGCGAAATCCGACTTGGTCGAGCCGTAGCACTTCCCGTCGATTTCGAGCGCGACCGCGGTCACCGATGCGGCGGTCGCCGAGAGCTCGTCCGTCCATTGCTGGTCGGTAAGCTGGCCTCCGACGGCGATGCCACCGTTGTCCCCATACCAATCAGCCAGTGGGAGAAAGATCATTCTGCCTGCAGGAATGGTGCAAGTGCGTGTGACACGCCCTGCGTTCGTGCACGCCAAAAAGAATGGGTCGTTTGCGGCAGCGCCGCCATCTTCCGCACCCGACTGTCCCG
>PMBY01000213.1:0-2806 GCA_003153875.1 Myxococcales bacterium
CTGGCCAAGCTGGTGGGCGGGGTCGCCGTGATCAAGGTCGGTGCCGCCACCGAGAGCGAGATGAAAGAGAAGAAGGCGCGGGTGGAGGACGCCCTGCACGCCACGCGGGCCGCGGTTGAGGAGGGCGTGGTGCCTGGGGGTGGAGTGGCCCTGCTGCGTGCGCTGCCGGCGCTCGACGGCCTGAAGTTCGACGATGACCGGCGCTACGGCGTCAACATCGTCCGTCGGGCCATCGAGGAACCGCTGCGCCAGATTGCCGCGAACGCCGGCGTGGACGGCTCAATCGTGGTGGAGAAGGTCAAGGGCGGCAAGGGCGCCTTTGGTTTCAACGCCGCCACCGAGGTCTATGAAGACCTCGCGAAAGCCGGTGTCATCGATCCGACCAAGGTGGTGCGTGCGGCCCTACAGAATGCAGCGTCGGTGGCCGCTCTGATGCTGACCACTGAGGTTCTGGTGGCCGAGAAGCCCAAGAAGAAAGAGGAACCGGCCCACGGCGGTGGCGGTGGCGGCATGGGAGGAATGGGCGGCATGGGCGACGACTACTAGCCGCGTAGCAATAGCCCACCTGCAGAGATTCTGTAGAGACTCGGGACGGACGGGGTGACCTGTCCGTCCCGTTTTTTGTTTTGAAGANNATCCACATCATGGACGTGCGCAATCTCTCGGCGGGCGGCGTGTATCTTGTGGGGACCCCCGCGGAATACCCGGACCTGCGGCCAGGTACTAATTTCGAGTTGGTCATCTTCGGCTCGGAAGACGGCATGGGTGACGACCCCGATTTCAATGTGGCCTGCCATGCCACCATCATCCGCATCGACCTGGGCACTCCGGGCAAGCGCCCGGCTGGGTTCGGTGCGACGCTCGCCACCGTCGACGAAGAAAACCGCGCCCGCCTGACCAATCTCCTCTTGCGCGCTGACAACTATCGGGTCGGCGATCCGCGACGCTAGTGAATCTATTCACTGATTCCGAGGTTCGCCAGCCGCTCCCGCAGTACGGCGTTGTGACTCTTCTCGGCGTGGATCTGTTCGTGCAGCCGGGCGACCTGGCTGTCGTATTCATGCATCTTGGCTAGGGTGGGGACGTCGTGTACGCGGGCCTCCAGCTTGCGCGTGATCAGGAGAAGCCAGACGAGCAGAGCGAAGATGAGCACCGCGACGGGCGCGATGAACGCAAGCGAGAGGCCGACGGTCTTGGTCATCCTGGTGTAGGCGCCCCGCAGCGACTCGAAATCGCGCTGGACCCGCATCAGGGCATCGCGTGCTCTGGCCAGTTCGCCGTCGGCCGATGCCTTGTCATGCGTCAGCGCTTCCTGAGCCGAGACCAGCTTGCTGTTCTCTTCCGTGAGAGCCGCTACTCTCGCGTCCAGATCGACCCGCCGGTCGTTCTCCTTGTTCAAGGCTTCTTCGAGGGTGGCGATCTTCTGGGCAGGCGGAATGGCCTTGCTCACGGCAATTGAGCCTCGCAACGAGGGCGACAGTGGAACACCCCCGCCTGGTTCCTCCGCCAGAGCCACGGGAGCCACAACGAGACCCGCGACCAGTGCTACCGCCAAATACAATGACCGCCTCCGGAATGGCATTCCGGCATGACGTCGGGCGCACGCGCTGTTTCCTGATGATTCCATCCCAACCGTATGTTCGTCGGTTGGGTGCCCCAGGTTGAGTCGTGCTGGCTTGCTGATTCGCATCACCGCGTTAGCAAGAGAATCCACCGTGTTGCGTTGCTGAACAAGACTGGCTCTGAAATTTGCGGGTTGCTTTCCCCATTGCGTGAGGCCGGCTGGTCGAGGCACGCTTGGGAAGGCTGGATGGATCCGAGCGAGACCGGGAAGGGGAAACAGCCAAAGGAGCAACATGAAATCTCTGACAGTGCCGTGGATCTGCGGTCTTTTTTTCTTGGCGGCGGCTTCTTGTTCATCGTCCGGCGGCTCCCCCACGAACACCGCTCCAGGCGCCGGAGCGGGCTCATCGGGAATCTCCGGTGGAAATCCGGCGGCGAGCGGGGGCGCAGGCGTGGGCGGAACCATCATCACTGGCGGGCAACTCGCGACCGGTGGTGTTCCGGCCCCGGGCGGCTCTGCGATCGGTGGGTCAACCCCGGGACCGGGCGGCTCTCGGGCTGGCGGGTCGACGCCGGTGACGGGCGGCTTTCCGAGTGCAGGAATAACTGTGGGACCGGGCGGCTCTCTAGCCGGTGGGTCGACTGTGGCAACCGGCGGGCTTTCGACCGGTGGGGTAACGCCGAGCACGGGTGGTCGCAGTGGAACGGCGGGTGGCAGTGGCGGTGGCGGTGGCGGAGTCAGTGGCGGAGTCAGCGGCGGAGTCAGTGGCGGAGTCAGCGGCGGTAGCAGTGGCAATAGCAGCAGTCGTACCGGCGGTGCCGGGGGTGTGGCTGGAGGAGTCGCGGGTTCGAGCGGGGGATCTGTCTCCACGGGCGGCGCTCCGCCTGCGTGCACGGGCGCAGCCGTGAAGGCGACGCTGTCGGGTACGACATACACACTCGATAACGGCCTGGTTCAGGCCAAGGTCAACACTTCCGACGCCACGATGCCGAGCTTCATCATCAATGGCGTGGAAACCATGACATCGGGAGGCTACTTCTCGTGGGGAACCAACGTCTACACCGCGGGGCCCTTCACGGGCTCGCTGTCCGTCGATCCCAGCAAGAACGGTGGCGACGTCGCCGAGGTCGCGATGACCACGACATGGGACAAGAGCTCTGGAAAAATTCCATTGGATCTGGAAGTCCGCTTTGCCTTGCCCCGCTGTTCGTCGGGGCTCTATGGGTACGTCGTCCTGACTCA
>PMBY01000213.1:2826-3071 GCA_003153875.1 Myxococcales bacterium
GTCGCGGGTGCACCCCAGGAGGTGCTGAAATACCCGTCGGGGCCTTTCGCCGATCGGCCCGGCTGGCAGAAGTACGACCTCTCGCTCGAGTGGGGCGAAGGCACGGTCTACGGGTGGAGCAGCAGCAAGAAGAATATCGGTCTGTGGATGATCAATCCGTCGAATGAGTACTTGCCGGGCGGCCCCATGAAGACCGAGCTCACCCTGCACGATGCTCCTGGAGGCAAAGCGACCCTGCTCAATTA
>PMBY01000046.1 GCA_003153875.1 Myxococcales bacterium
TTCCGGATCCGCACTTCGAGAAGCGCTGCCGTCAGCGCCACTTCTCGTTGTTCGATGCGAAACGCATCGCCGCGACGGCTACGACCTGCGTGGCGTATTTGGAAGCCGAGGTCCTAGCTGGCGGGACCGCGTGGCGGGTTTTCGGCCGAGACAGCGACGGCGATCCGGCGGCACTGGGCGTCGAGGCCTTTCTGGATAACCTCGGGCGACGCATATTGCTCATCACCATCATGGAAGCGACATGACCACTCCCCATCACTCAAAGAAGACGGAGATACGCTGTTCTGCTTGTGGTGAAGGGCATCTGGCCGAGAAGGTCGTGAGCCACGACGTTGGGCCGTTGCTGGGAATGTCTCGTGTCAAGGTGGAGCATCTGCCAGCTCTGGCGTGCTCGAAGTGCGGCGTGGTGACGGTGCAAGGGGAAGTGCTGGACGCCGTAGCGATGATGCTGGCTGCGCTGGTCCTGAGACGAGCTTCGTTGAAGGCAGCGGAGGTACGCTACCTGCGCAGAATGGTTGGCGACACGCAGGAGGAGTTCGCCAAGAGACTGGAGGTGGACCGGGCCACGGTGAACCGGTGGGAGAACGCCACCGCGCCGATCACGGGTACACCGGCATATGCCATTCGGTCGCACGTGTTCTTTCGCTTGCGCCACAACAACTCGGTGATCGAGGCCGTGGCAGATGCCTTCGTTGAAAACGGCCGGGCGGGAAAGCGGAGCAGGCAACCGACCTACCGGATCGATGCTGCGGCTTTGGCGGCAGCATGAGGCACTCGCATCTGTCCTCACGCCTCATAATTCCGCCTTGCACGGATACCGTGATAGGGATACAGTTGAGCCGTGATCGCAAAGTTCGGTGACGACGCCACGGAAGACCTCTTTCACGGGAACGAGTCAGCCAGGGTTCGTCGCTTTCCTGCCGACCTGCGGCCACGAGCCGTGCGGAAACTAGACCTATTGAACGGTGCTGCCGATGTCAATGATCTCCGAGCCCCGCCGTCGAATCACCTTGAGAAGCTGAGTGGCAACCTGGCGGGTTTCTGGAGCATCCGAGTGAATGACCAATGGCGAATCGTCTTTCGGTGGAACGACGGCTCTGCTCTTGATGTTCGACTGACCGACTGCCACTAGAGGAGATGACATGATTCCAAGCAACCGAACAGCAACCCATCCGGGCGAGGTTCTGCGCGACGAGTTTCTCGCAGAACTGGGCATTCCCCAGACCGAACTCGCTGCCAAGTTGGAGATTCCTGTCCAGCGCATCAACGAGATCGTCAACGGCAAGCGCGGTATCACGCCCGACACGGCATGGCTCTTCGCAGGTGCCTTTGGAACCACGCCCGAATTCTGGATGAATCTGCAAGCGGTTCACGATCTGTCGCGCAAGCGGCCTACCCGGGCTGTTGCTCGGCTGAGGGCGCGGACGGCCGCGAGCACTGGCAGCGTGGCCAGACCGTCGCGGCGCCGACGCGCATCCGCAGCATGAGGTAATCGCCTCCGGCATGAGGTAGGAATGAGGTAATCCGGCGGTTGTTTTCAGGTCGTTTCAGTGCTTTTCAAGCCGTTTCACGCCGTTTGGGGCCTGTCCAGGTCCGCTAACAACTCAGACATCTTGTCCGTCGCGTGACCGCGGATCTTCTGCCGTACCATCGCCTCGAACCCTGCCTGGCGAGACAATTCCTCATTTGATTTCCATAGCCTCGCAACCGCGATGGCATGGATTGCATTTCTGATTTACAATCCATGCCGATGATTCGTCGGAACCTTGCCGCGGTGTTGCGCCGGGTGGCCACCCAGTATCCTGTCGTGACCCTGACGGGGCCACGCCAGTCGGGAAAGACCACGCTCTGCCGTGCGACCTTTCCCCGCAAACCCTACGTATCGCTGGAACCAGTGGACCGACGCGAGTATGCCCAGCGCGATCCGCGTGGTTTTCTCGCTGAATATCCCGCTGGGGCCATCTTCGACGAGATCCAGAACGTCCCGGATCTGACGGGCTTTCTCCAGGAGGAAGTTGACGCGCGTCCTGGACCTGGACGCTTCATCCTGACTGGCTCTCAACAACTCAATCTCTTGCACGCCGTCAGTCAATCCCTGGCCGGGCGCACGGCCGTGTTACACCTGCTGGCGCCGGGGCTGGCTGAGCTTCGCCGTTTTCCCAATCCCCCCAGCGATCTGATGGCCGTGCTGTGGACCGGCGCCTATCCGCGCATCCACGACCAGCAGGTACCCGCCGCACGTTGGCTGTCCGACTACGTGTCGACCTATCTGCAGCGGGACGTGCGCCAGGTGCTCAACGTCGTGGATCTGTCGGCCTTCACCACCTTCTTGCGTCTGGCTGCGGGGCGGACCGGGCAAGAGCTAAACTTGTCGAGCTTGGGAGCCGACGCGGGCGTCAGCCACAACACCGCGCGATCATGGCTGTCAGTGCTTGAAGCCAGCTTCATCTGCTTCCGCATTCCGGCCTGGCACACCAATCTGCGCAAGCAAGCGATCAAGGCGCCCAAGCTGCATTTCTATGACAGTGGCCTGGTCTGTTCCCTGCTCGGTATCCGCAGCCCGGACGAACTGCTGCACCACCCTCTTCGTGGCGCCATCTTCGAAAGCTGGGTCGCGTCCGAAGTGGTGAAGACGCATGTGCACCGCGGGGAGGAACCGCGCCTTCACCATTTCCGAGACGCCAAAGGCCTGGAAGTGGACCTGGTGCTCGATGGCGCGAGCAAGATCCAGCTGGTCGAGAGCAAGTCAGCGCGGACTATCAGCGAGGACTTCTTCTCTGGGTTGCGCCGCCTGGCTGCATCCGAGCGGAAACGGCGCGTATCGTTCGAGTCGATTCTCGTCTATGGCGGCGACGAGGCCCAGCGTCGGAGCGACGCCCGCGTGATCCCCTGGGGCCGGCTTGATCGAGAGAATTGGAAGTAGGCGGTCCGGCTGCCGACGCCAGCTGGGGGCCTGCGCCGTCACCACAGCGACCGCGATTGCCTCTCGCCGCTGAATGAGCGCGCGAACGGTCTCGCCGAAAAGTGGCGCCAAACACCCGCAGAACGGGTAGTTTGATGAAGGCCCCGTCCGGGAATGGATGTGGTGGCGATCTTGCAATTCACGGCACCTGCCGGCGTTTGGTCCGGCGGAGCCAATGCAGTCCAGCCCACGCGAGGCCGAGCAGGAAAAACCCACAGCTCTCTTGAGAAGTCGGGTTCGAGCCATTCTCACTCAGTTTGCAATTGCAACCACTGCCGGTCGCATTCGCCCGGCCACCGGACGAGGTCGCGGCTCCAGCCGTTCCTCCTGGGCTTATAGATCCTCCCATACTCGTCGAACTACCCACAGACGCGCCCCCTGTGCTCGGCAAGCCACCCGTCACCGTCGCGCCGCCTGTTACGGTCGCGCTGCTGGTGGCAACTGCGCCTCCCGCGCCCGCTGAACCGCCCGCGCTCATCGCCCCGCCCGTGCTGGGCGCACCGCCAGCCCCTATAGCCCCAGCCGTTCCGCCCGCCCCGCCCGTGCTCGTGGCGCCGCCTGAACTCATGGTCCCGCCCACCCTGGTGGAACCGCCTGTGCTCGTGGCCCCGCCCGCCGTGCCCGCCCCGCCCGTACCATTCGCGCCCCCACTGTTCGCGGCGCCGCCGGTGCCAATAGCTCCCCCGCTGTTCCCCGATCCGCCCGCTCCGGTGACACCGCCCGTTCCGCTAGAGCCGCCAGCTCCAGTCGCACCGCCAGCACCGCGCCCGGCATCGGCGGTCACCGCCCCCCCGGTGCCGCCGTCCACAGCAATCGATCCTCCGGCGCCGCCACCGTCGATGTTCCCCGCGTCTGCTCTGGCTTCGTCGCAGGAAGCCTGGTCGCCGTTGTCGCAATCGAATTGCACGCCATTGAACGGGACAACCAGGATCTTGCTCCCGCCCTGACTGACACCGGTGACGTTCTTGTTCGCGTCCGTGACGGCAAAGGTGAAGTGAGTCGGGTGGCCGTTCTGCACAACGACGCCCACCCGCTCCATGTTGTGCCACACGTTGACCGTGCCATCCGTATACCGAAGCCAATTTGAGTTCGAATTTGGCGGCGATTGAGCGGCCTGGTAGGCGAGGCCCGTACTTGTCCAGTTGGTTATCCCATCCTTGGACATGATATGATAGGCCCTCTGTACGGGCCAATAATTGAAGAGGATGTGGTAATAGCCCCCACTGTTCCAGATACACTCATCTTCAGCGTCGTGGTTGTCGTTATTTTCGAGGTTTGGAAGGACGCTATTGGTCTCAATTTTGTAGGGCCCTAGGACTTGGTCGCTGTCCATCACGCAGCCGGCGCGCGACGTGGCCCAGAATCGCTTATCCGGACCGACAGTGAAGGTAAAATTGGAGGACGTACTGCCGCACCCGCTGTGCCCATTGGTAGTGGTCTGGGCAAGCCCCAGGAGAGTCCATGGCCCATTGGGAGAGCTGGAGCTGAACATCTGGCCCGGCACGATCTCACCCACCGAGAGCGTATAGGGACTCGTACCGGTGGGCGCAATGAGCGCGGTCAAGTTGTGCCCCATGTCGTTGCCTTCCGAGTTTTTCGTATAGCAATTGCCTTGGGACACGTACGGCCCCATGACGTTATCGCTGATGGATTCCATGGGGATCGAGTTCTTCCAGCCGGTCGACCCTCCTCCTGGCGGGCCGAATCCATTGCTGTGGGCCCAGTGGGTAGCATAGAGATGGTACTTCCCGTCGTTCCCGTATAGGATTTTCCCGTCCCAATAGAAATTGGTTTGCTGCTGAGGACCTACCCCCCCATCGGCCCCGCTATCTTCGAGTCCATTGGCCGGATCGCGCGGGCCGACGGTCGACGCCCCCCACACTGTCGTGGACAACTTCCCCACGATAGGCATAGGCTGAAAGTAACTGATCATCGGCTTCGGGGCTGCGGCTGCAGGGGACGTGACAAGCACGAAAGCGGCCGTCGCGAGCGTTCTTTTTGCAAATCGCTTCATCGGGGGAACTCCTCGTGGAGAGAATCTGTTGGACTTGTGCGTGAGCATCTTGCGTTCCGTCCCCTGCTGCTGGCGTGGAGGTCGTTGGGCGCACCTCTTGCAGGGGTGAGAACCCGCGAAATTGGGTCGAAAAATCGGAGCCGTTCGCGCCGCCCGGGGAAATCCCTGCGATTTCCTGGTCCGTACCGACTTTTTGCGGCCTACAGGCTGTGGCCCAGGGGTGCATTGGTCTGCTCGTAGTTCTGGCGAAGCCTGCAAACCCAGCCGATCTCAAGCAAGCCATCTATCGAGCCCCGCAGGGTACCCCCGGCGATTGGAACAGCTGGGGCGCCCCGACCCTGGTTGTTTCGGCGGGCACGACAATGGGGGTTGGCGAGCCGACGGTCACGTCCCACGGCGACTTGTCCTTGGTGGTGATCTATCAAGACGGCTCAGGCACGACTGTCGATACCTACGACGCAGATCCGTGGTACCTACCGCACCAGCAGAGGTAGCCTGCGGATTGCATCTCTCACCATGCCTGCGTAACGTCCTGGCGAACCACAGCGCTCGACGCGGCGGAGAACCCGCCCTTTTCGCGAGATCGGCTCCTGTCAGACCAGTGCCCGGTGAGCCTGGTCCTGCGCGACCACGCGATCCGCGGGCGGCGAACCATCATCCGATAGCAGAAGCTCAGTAATCCGCTGCTGCGTGAGCGCCCCGGCCGCGATGGCATCCGTTCTTTCAATCGGGTTCCGGCCACTTTGTACTGGCACCAGCGCAAGCTGCATGGTTTCCACCACCTCGCCAGGAAGGTCGCCAATGCTCCAGTCGCTCCGCGGACGCCGATCCTCTGCCAGTTGCAAGGTATCCGACTCGATGGGGGGAGCGTCGCCGACCATCCAGCCGCTGCTGCGACGTTCGGTCCGCCATGGATCGTCTTGCTCGCCAAATGTGACTACGCAGGCTTCATGCAGGATTGTCATGCCTGAGTCGTACTCCGATTGCAAAAAGCTGGCGGCGTCATCTCGGCAACATTTGCGTGGCGCT
>PMBY01000125.1:0-3208 GCA_003153875.1 Myxococcales bacterium
CTTCCACGGCCGATCTTGACCTTACTCACCATCTCGTCCATCGCCGGGTCTTTGTCCATGATGAATCAAAGCGCTGCATCGATTATGCCGATGCCAGGGACCGACGCGCCGTCAGGCAATCGCCTGCAGATGCTGCGCGACCAGTTCCAAGCGGGTCCTCGACGCTGGCCTCGGCGGCGGTGACGCCAGTGTCGCCCCACCTGAGTTCGGGGCGCTTGCAGACACGCTTCGCAGGACCGAATGCTCCTGCCAAGCCCCGCCCTGAATCCTGGGGAATNNCCTCATTCAGTTCGAATGAGAGAAGGGCCGCCGTTCGCAGGGTGCGAGGATGGACTCCGTCCGACGTCCGATGGCGATCGTGATCGCAGTGCTACGCTGGCTAACCCGGCTGGCAACGACGAGCTTCATCCGAGGCGCTATGGCACCGATCGTGCAAGAAACCCATTTGCATACGAAATGATCGAGCCGAAAGCGGGGAGGGAATGCCCATGTTGCGAAGCCTAAAAGATCTCGAAGGGTACGCGGTGAGAGCCACCGACGGCGACATCGGAAGCGTTGCGAACTTTCTTCTGAACGATGAGCGCTGGGTAGTTCGCTATCTGGTCGCCGAGACTGGTGGCTTCTTCAGCGGGCGTCGGGTGCTCATCACCCCAATTTCCTTCCGGCAAGTGGACTGGTCGACCCGGCGCTTCCACTTGGCGTTGACGAGGGACAAGGTCAAGAACAGCCCAAGCGTGGACGTCGACAAGCCCGTCTCGCGGCAGCAGGNNGAATATCCGTATTACTGGGGATACCCGGGATTGTGGGGCATGGGCGCCTACCCGAACTTGCTTGCGGCCGGCGGGCGGAACCAGGTGCCTGCCAAGCCCGAGCCCGCCGAATCGGGCGACATCCATCTGCGTAGCGCCAAAGAGATCCGCGGATACCACATTGAGGGAACGGACGCAGCGATCGGCCACGTCGACGACTTCATCATCGACGATGAGACCTGGGCGGTACGCTATCTGGTGATCGACACCAGGAACTGGTGGCTCGACAAGAAGGTGCTGCTTGCGCCCCACTGGACCAACCGCATCAGTTGGGCGGAAAAGAAAGTCTTCGTCGACCTCTCTCGACAATCGATCAAGAACAGCCCCGAGTGGAACGCGACCGCACCCATCAACCGCGAGTACGAAGCACGTCTGTATGACTATTACGGACGCCCGGCCTACTGGGACAGCGTCTACGGACCGGCAACGACGCCGCCACACCACCACCTGGGGAGCCACTTGGGGTAACTGCGCAGTTCTTGCGCCTCGCCCCCTAACCTGGTGGTGAACCCGTCGAAGCGCCTGACGCTATGGCACCAATCGTGCACGGCATTGAATTGAAGTGGATTGCAAAATGATCGAGCCGAAAGGCGGGGAGGGAATGCCCATGTTGCGAAGTCTGAAGGAGCTGGAACACTACGCGGTGAGCGCCACCGACGGCGANNGTGCTCATCTCGCCCATCTCATTCCGCCAAGTGGACTGGTCGACCCGAGGCTTCCACCTGGCGTTGACTAGGGACAGGGTCAAGAACAGCCCGAGCGTGGACGTGGACAAGCCCGTTTCGCGGCAGCACGAGCTAGACTACTTCGGCTACTACGGATATCCCCGCTACTGGGGGTACTCGGGACTGTGGGGCACGGGTACCTACCCGGGGCTGCTCGCGGCTGGCAGTTCGAATGGAGCGCCTGTTGAGGAGCCGGGGGGATCAGGCGACGTCCATTTGCGCAGCGCCGAGGAGGTTCGTGGATACCACATCCAGGGAACTGACGGGCCGATGGGCCATGTCCACGACTTCATCATCGACGATGAGACCTGGGAGGTCCGCTACCTGGTGGTTGACACCAGCAACTGGTGGCTCGACAAGAAAGTGCTGGTTTCCCCGCAGTGGACCAACCGCGTCAGTTGGGCGGAACGCGAGGTCTTCGTCGAAATGCCTCGGCAGAAGATCAAGAACGGCCCCGAGTGGAACCCGTCCGCGCCCATCAACCGTGAGTACGAAGCGCGCCTTTATGACTACTACGGACGCCCGGTGTACTGGAACAGCGACGACCGACAGGTAAAGACGCCGCCACTGCACCAGCGCTCAGGGAACCATCCGCGATAGCGCGCAGTTCTTGCACGTACAGAGGTGGTTGCGCTCCAACGACAAGGCATTGGGCCACGTCCAGGCCGCAACCGCCAAGATTGATAGCGCTTGCGAGGAGGAGGCAACCATGCACTACGAGCCCGACGGCGTGGCAATCTGCCTCTCGTTACAAATGTTCGAGGCGCAGGCCCCGACGGGACGCACGGCCATAGCGAGGCACTCTGCCTCGTGTGACATCTTGCCACGTTCCAGTCGGCCGACCGAATCCAGACGCGCGGGCCTCGCGAAGAACATCGAAACTCTCACAAACTCCGGCGCCAGGGATCCCGCCAGAGCGCTCCAACAACCCATCGAATCTCTCAAGAACAGGAGTTACCCACAATGACAAGTGCATTGAGAAGCGACAGTGGAAGGGCAAGTGTGATCGATGACAACTCCAGCCAGGCGATCCGTCCGTCGCGCGTGATTACGGAAGTGGCGAAACCGCTTCACCGCTCAGCGGTCGGCAGGTGGTGCGCAATGCTCCTGATTGCAGCGGGAGCGCAGGTTCTGGCCTTGTCGCCCTTGCAAGCGGCGAGTGCGAAGAGGGAAATCACCGACAGCGGCATCACAGCCGCTGTTGAAGGAGGATTGGCATTCGAAAAGGGCATGTTCCCGAATGATGTGGATGTCAGCACCAGCCAGGGGATCGTCACGCTCTCCGGCTCGGTCAACAACCTGCTTGCCAAAGANNCGCAAGGATATCCAGGCGGCGCTGCGGCTGGATCCCGCCACTGAATCCTATCGGGTGGCGGTTTCCGTCCAAAATGCCGTGGCCACGCTAACCGGGAGTGTCGGTTCCTACACGGAGAAGCAACTAGCCGCTCGGATTGCCAAGGGGGTAAAGGGGATCAAAGAGGTCCGCAATGAGGTCGCGATCAACTACGTGTCGAAACGCACCGACTCGCAGATTGCGGCGGATGTTAAGTCTCGCCTGCAATGGGACATCTGGGTCAACGGCGACCTGACCAACGTAGAGGTGAGCGGCGGCAGGGTTACGCTTACGGGAATCGTTGGAAGCGCCATCGCGAAATCGCGTGCGTCGGATGATGC
>PMBY01000125.1:3221-3382 GCA_003153875.1 Myxococcales bacterium
CTCGACCCGCGGGTCGCAGCCTTTTCTCTCGACGTGAACGTTGAAGAGGGAGTGGTCGTTCTCAGCGGTAACGTGGGAAACCTGAAGGCGAAGACTTCCGCTGAACAGGACGTGGAGAACATAGTGGGCGTTACGGGGCTTGATAGCCTTGTGAAGGTGAG
>PMBY01000182.1:0-2630 GCA_003153875.1 Myxococcales bacterium
TCTCGCCCATCTCATTCCGTCAAGTGGACTGGTCGACCCGAGGCTTCCACATGGCGTTGACTAAGGACAAGGTCAAGAACAGCCCGAGCGTGGACGTGGACAAGCCCGTCTCGCGTCAGCACGAGCTTGACTGGTTCGGCTACTACGGATATCCCCGCTACTGGGGCTATTCGGGACTGTGGGGCACGGGTACCTACCCGGGGCTGCTCGCAACCGGCAGTTCGAATGGAGCACCTGCCGAGGAGCCGGGGAAATCAGGCGACGTCCATTTGCGCAGCGCCGAGGAGGTTCGTGGATACCACATCCAAGGAACCGACGGGCCGATGGGCCATGTCCACGACTTCATCATCGACGATGAGACCTGGGAGGTCCGTTATCTCGTGATTGACACCAGCAACTGGTGGCCCGACAAGAAAGTGCTGGTCTCCCCACACTGGGCCGACCGCATCAGCTGGGCGGAAGGCGAGGTCTTCGTCGAAATGCCTCGACAGAAGATCAAGAACAGCCCCGAGTGGAACCCGTCCGCGCCCATCAACCGTGAGTACGAAGCACGCCTCTATGACTACTACGGACGGCCGGTGTACTGGAACAGCGGCGACCGGCCGGTAAAAACGCCACCACCGGACCAGCACTCAGGGAGCCACGCGCGATAGCGCGCAGTTCTTGCACGTACGGCGGCGGTTGCGCCCCAGGGAAGGCATTTTGCCGCAAGCGCCGAGATTGATACCCCCTATGAGGAGGAGGAAACCATGTACTGGTACCAATGGCAGTTCTTCGGGATGCACTTTTTCTGGTGGATGTTCTGGGTCTTGCTCATCGTCTCGTTTTTCTCGTTGGCTTTCCCTGTCCCTCGCTCAAGGCTGCGGCTGTACCGGGATGACCCGCTCGGTATTCTCCAGCGGCGCTACGCTGCCGGTGAGATCACGACAGCGGAGTACGAGGAGCGCAAAGCCCATATCGAGCAAGACTTGCGCAGTTCCAAATGATGATCGTCCCGGCCGCAATGCTCGTCATCCTCGCTGTACGGCTGGGAGCGCGACGGCGTGGCGCCCTGCCTCGCGTGACAAATGTTCGAGGCGCAGGCCACGACGGGATGCACGGCAATAGCGAGGCACTCTGCCTCGTGTGACATTTTGCCACGCTCAGCTTGGCCGACCCGAATCCAGACGCGCGGGCTTGGCGAAGAACATCGAAACTCTCACAACTCCGGCGCCAGGGAGCCCGCCAGAGCGCTCCAATAACCCGTCGAATCCCTCTAAAGCAGGAGTCACCCACAATGAAAAGTGCATCGAGAAACGACAGTGGAAAGGCAAGTGTGACCGATAACAACTCCGGCCCGGCGATCCGGCCGCCGCGCGTGACCACGATGGTCGCAACACCGCTTCACCGCGCAGCGGCGGGTAGATGGTGTGCAATGCTCCTGATTGCAGCAGGCGCCCAGGTTCTGGCCTTGTCGCCCTTGCAAGCGGCGAGCGCGAAAAGGGAAATCAGCGACAGCGGTATCACCACCGCTGTTGAAGCAGGATTGGCATTCGAAAAGGGCGTGTTCCCGAGTGATGTCGATGTCAGCACCAGTGAGGGGATTGTCACGCTCTCCGGTTCGGTGAACAACCTGCTCGCCAAAGAGCGGGCGGTGAAGATGGCCGAGAGCATCCGGGGCGTGCGCGGTGTGATCGACCGGACCACGGTGACGCCAGTATCCCGCTCCGACGCAGACACGCGCAAGGATATCCAGGCCGCGCTGCGGCTGGATCCCGCCACTGAATCCTATCGGGTAGCGGTTTCCGTCCAAAATGCCGTGGCCACGCTAACCGGAAGCGTCGGTTCCTACACGGAAAAGCAACTTGTCGCCCGGATTGCCAAGGGCGTCAAGGGGACGAAGGACGTCCGCAATGACGTTGCGATCAACTACCTGTCGAAACGCACCGACTCGCAAATTGCGGCGGATGTCAAGTCTCGCCTCCAATGGGACATCTGGGTCAACGGGGACATGACCAATGTCGATGTGAGAGACGGAAAGGTAACGCTCACCGGGATCGTTGGAAGCGCCATCGCAAAATCGCGGGCGTCGGATGATGGCTGGGTGAACGGAGTGCTGTCGGTTGACGCCAGCGGAATGAAGGTCGAGCCATGGGCGCATAATGACGCGCGCCGAAGATTGAAGTACGCCACCAGGTCGGACAGCGACATCAAACAGGCGGTTCAGGCTGCCTTTCGCCTCGACCCGCGGGTCGCAGCCTTTTCTCTCGACGTAAACGTTGGAGGAGGAGTGGTCGTTCTCAGCGGTAACGTGGGAAACCTGAAGGCGAAGACTTCCGCTGAACAGGACGTGGAGAACATAGTGGGCGTTACGGGGCTTGATAGCCTTGTGAAGGTGAGGCCGAGCGGCCAGTCCACCGATGCAGAGATGAAGGAACAGCTGAAGTCCGTCGTGTTCTGGGACCCGCTGCTAGATAGCTCCACAATAAGTGTGGCTGTCGTCAATCGTGTCGCCTACCTCTCTGGGACGGTAGGTTCGCTTGTTCAGAAGGCCGAAGCGCAGGACGTTGCCTTGCGGACAAAGGGAGTGGTGTTGGTCTGGAACGCGCTGAAGGTTGAGCCGGCGTCTTGGGTTACCTACTACGATTGGC
>PMBY01000182.1:2706-4195 GCA_003153875.1 Myxococcales bacterium
GGGTGGGGTGAAGCTGACAAGGACGCCCGCAGGAGTGGTGCTACCGGAGTGGTGAACCGGGTGAAGGTCAAGACTGGCGCCTGGTGGTGGTAGCGGAGCTGACAGGAGGGGGATCTACATGGCAATCTTTCATCAATGGTGGTTGTGGATAGCATTCATGTTCCTGTTCTTCGTGGGTCCGATTAGCTATGGGTGGGGCTACCGTAAATGGGGGGCGCCATTTCCTCGGTATATCCAGAGGCGCCTGGGCGCGAAGACAGGCACCGGTGGCGATTTCGCAACGCTTAGCTACCAGCACTGGGGATGGGGCGGCGACCTGGTGTGGATGGTGCTTCTCATCGGGGCCGTCTGGGCTGTCGCGGGGCTCTGGTGGCGCTGATGTCATGAAAGTAAGCCCTGCGGCAGGGAAGCCGGCCGAAGCATCGATGCTGGTGAACGTACCCAGACTCGTCACGGCCTACTACACCGAGACGCCTGACGCTTCTGTGTCAGCGGAACGGGTTGCCTTCGGGACCTCAGGACATCGCGGCTCGGCGTTCGAGAAGGCCTTCAACGAACGGCATATTCTTGCCATCAGTCAGGCCATCTGCCTGTATCGTGCACAGAAGAAGATCGATGGTCCGCTCTTCCTGGGCATGGACACCCATGCCCTGTCGGTGCCCGCGCTTTCCAGCGCGCTTGAGGTGCTGGCCGCAAACGGCGTGGAAGTCATGCTGTCCCGGGGAGATGAATACACGCCAACGCCTGCCGTCTCTCATGCGATTCTGACGTACAATCGCGGGCGAGCGACAGGACTTGCCGATGGGATCGTGGTCACGCCGTCACACAATCCGCCACATGACGGCGGCTTCAAATACAATCCCCCGAACGGCGGACCGGCGGAATCGGATGTCACTAGCTGGATCGAGGCGAAGGCAAATCAGTTTCTCGAGAATGACCTTCTGGGTTTGAAGCGGGTCACTCTCGAAAAGGCCCTTAACGCCTCCACAACGCACCGGCACGACTATCTCAATGCGTACATCGCTGACCTCGCCAATGTGATCGACATGGACGCCATTCGGGGCGCGAAGATCAGCATGGGCGTCGATCCGCTCGGCGGTGCCGGGGTCCACTACTGGAACCCAATTGCCGAGCGCTATGGGCTGAACCTGACGGTCGTGAACGAGGCAGTCGATCCGACGTTTCGCTTCATGACGGTGGACTGGGATGGCCAGATCCGCATGGACCCATCGTCATCGTATGCGATGCAGAGGCTGATCGGCCTGAAGGATCGCTTCCAGATCGCCTTCGCCTGCGATACCGACCACGACCGGCACGGGGTTGTTACTCGAAGTGCCGGTCTGCTGGCCCCCAATCACTACCTATCGGTTGCGATCCTCTACCTGCTCCAACACCGGCCCAGGTGGCGCTCGGACGCAGCGGTGGGCAAGACCATAGTGAGCAGTCAGATGATCGATCGGGTTGCCGCAAAGTTGAAGCGGAAGCTCTA
>PMBY01000182.1:4214-4974 GCA_003153875.1 Myxococcales bacterium
CGGATGGGCCGAGATCCGGGTGAGATGTACCGGGACCTTACGCGCGAGTTTGGTGAGCCACTCTACGACCGCGTCGAGGCGCCGGCCACTCCAGTACAGAAGGAGTTGTTGGGGAGACTGTCGCCGCAGCAAGTTCGGTTCAAGGATCTGGCTGGCGAGAAGATTCAGACAATCCTCACCCGCGCGCCGGGCAACGATGCTCCCATCGGCGGGCTGAAGGTGGTCGCCAAGAGCGGATGGTTCGCGGCGCGTCCGTCGGGGACCGAGAGTATCTACAAGATCTACGCGGAGAGCTTCAGTGGGGCGGATCATCTGCGCCGTATCCTGGAGGAAGCCCAGACCATCGTCAGCGACGCTCTCGCCACGTCCACGTCTCCGCAACAGTCAGCGATTTCATCCGAGGGAAGGCTGGGGAACAATCCATGAGCAAAGATGAACGCGTCGGCTACCCAATAGGGCCCCATCAGGCGGCGGAAGTCGAGGGATTCGATTCTTTGGCGGAGCTTGCCCTGAATATGCGCTGGTCGTGGAATCACGCCACCGACGAGGTGTGGCGGCGGCTTGAGCCCGAACTGTGGGAAGCCACCCATAATCCCTGGGTAGTTCTGCAGACGGCGTCGCGCGACCGGATCGAGCGCGTGATGGCCGACCCTGCGTTTCGCAGGAACGTTGATGGCTTGCTGCAGACCAGGCGGAAAGCCGTTGAGACGCCCGCGTGGTTTCAACAGAAGCATGCGCAGAGTTCCCTGGGCTGCGTCGC
>PMBY01000334.1 GCA_003153875.1 Myxococcales bacterium
AGCGAACCCTTTCAGGGTTCCCATCAGAGATCGGTTCGCCTCTTTTTTCAATTTCGCGGCCCGCGATGCTATCGTACTCATCCAATGCGCTACGGTATCCTCTCGGACATCCACGCCAACATCGAGGCGCTGGAAACCGTCCTCAAGGCGTACGAGTCGGAGCAAATCGACAAGTACATGTGCCTGGGCGATACCGTGGGCTACGGCGCGAGCCCCAACGAAGCCTGCAACATGATCCGCCCCAGGGTCGCGCAGGCGGTGTTGGGCAATCACGATGCCGCGGTGGCGGGACGCATGGACTACTCCTACTACTACTACGCCGCACGCCAGGCGCTCGACAAGCACGCCCAGATTCTCGAGCCGCAGAACATGGAGTGGCTCAAGAGCCTGCCCTACGACTATCGCGAGGGAGACATCCTCTTCTGCCACGGGTCGCCCATCAACCTGCGCGAGTTCGACTACATCTTCGCGCGCGACCAGGCCGCGCAGTGCTTGGCCATCTGGGACCAGCTTCCTTCGCTGACCGTGCTCGGGCATTCCCATCTGTGCAAGGCGTTCGCCATCAACCCCGAGCACCCCGGCGCGCAGGAGGTGGTGACGCTCAAGTTCGAGCTGCGACCAGGTTGGAAGTACATCGTGAGCGTGGGTTCGGTCGGCCAGCCGCGGGATTTCGATCCGCGCGCCAGCTACACCATCTTCGACACGGCCACGCGGACTTTCGAGTTCAAGCGCGTGGAATACGACACCAAGGCCGCCGCCGCGAAGATCCTGGCCTCAGACCTGGAACCCAACTTCGGCACGCGCCTGTTCCTGGGAATCTAGCTATTCTGGGCTAGTTTTTCGTCACATCCACGCCGGAAACTCGGGTCAGGCTGGCGACAGCGATGTTGTGGTCGTAGAGCCCTTGCAGGCATCGCACGCGGGCCTGAAAGAAAGCCAGCAAAGCGTCGGAGAAGTCCTTGGTCTCGGCCAGTCCCACGGAAATGTTCTGCATGATGGCCGCGATCCATTGGCGCGCGGCCTTCTCGCCCTTCTGCACGGTCTTGAGTCGCTGCTCGGCTTCCCTCATTTCGGTGTAGGCCTTCTCCACTTCGAAGCCGATTCCGCCCAGAGCATCGTTGCGGCGCAACTCGGCTTCCCGGGCTTCCGCGCTCAGCCGGTGGGCGTGCGCGTTCTTCACGAAGAGATCGAGCGGCATGCGCAGCGCGGCCGCGATACCCACACCAGAAGTGTTGAACGGGTTGTTGGCAAAGGCGTTCTGCGGGTGATCGATCGAACTGGCGTAGGCGTACGTGGCGGTGCCCACCAACACCAGGTCAGGATACTGACGGCGCCATTCCAGGTCAGCCAGGGCCCGCTTGGCCGCGACCATCCGGTCAAGCGCCTTGACCTCGGGACGATAGACGCGCGCCAGATCATTGTATGCAACGAGCTCGCGCGCGGGCACCGCTTGCGTTTCCAGCGGGGCATCGTCCACTTCAAGGTCTGCCGGCGCACCTGGGCCGATGAGGGTGCGCAGGCCAGCCTTGGCCAGATCGGCTCCACGCCGAGCTTCGAGAGCGCGCGCTTCGATGTCGGAGCGCATGGTGCGCAGGCGCAGACGGTCGGTCACCGAAGCGTTGCCCGTGCCTTCGGCCAACTCCTCGTCGATCTTTTTCTGGGCGTCGTTGAGATACTCCAGGCCCTCGTCGAGCATGCTCAGCATCTCGCGCGCCAGCTTGGCGCCCCAGTACGCCCTGCGAACGTTGAGTTCCACGTCGGCCACCTGGCCCGATTCCTTGCTGCGCGAGGCCTCCACGCCCAGCTCGGCCGCGTTGACCCCGGCCGAGATCTTGCCGAAGGTATAGATGGGCTGGACTATCTTGAGCTCGGTGCGCGTGAATACGCCGCGCAGATCGGTGATAGCAGAGAAGGTTTGCTTGGGCTGAAAGGAGAAACTCGTGTTGTCACAATGCTGCTCGCGGTAGTTCAGGTCAGTCGGGCCGTTCGGGTTGAGAGTGAGCGACTGGCAGCGAATCTCCGGCACGGGCGCCACCATTGACGACAAGTCGCCCGTGGGGAGGTAGGTTCGGTGCGCTTCCAACGCCTGGGCTTCGACACCCGCGGTGACCTGCGCATTGGCGGCCAGGCCGGGGTTTCCCTTTCTGGCCATGTCCAGCAGCTCATCGAGCCTGTAGGCCTTGGCCTGGGCGACGCCGATGAAAAGAAGGCTGGTGCTTGCCCACAGACAAGCGGCAACTGCAGAACCGGAGAAACGAAATGTATTCATGTCGGTGACCGGGTGAAGGGGCGACGGGTTTGACCTGGGCGGGAGCTCATGCTACCGCAAACCACACGCCGACAGTCAAGAAGGCGCGGTCCGTAGTCGTATGGTGCGCGATGTGTCCACATGAAACCCAAGACCCGTCTTGTCTGAAAGAGGATGTCGCGCAGGTCGACCTGGGAGGGCTCGCGATCCTGCGCTGCACCGGCGCTGACAGAATCGGCTTTCTGCATAGGCTCACCACGGGCAGCGTCCAGGACGTAGGCGTCGGGGATGGCTGTCATTCTCTGCTCCTCGACAGCAAAGGCCACGTCGTGGGCGATCTGCGCATATGCGTCAGACCCGACGAGGTTCGCCTGGTCGTGGCCGCGGCCGCAGGGAAGGGGATTGCTGCTAGCTTGGCACGCTATGCGGTGATGGATGATTTCACCGTGGTGGTGGAGCCCGAGATCGCCGTAACGGCACTCTGCGGCCCGCAGTCGGCGCAGACTTTGCGCGCGGCCGGTGTCTCCGTGCCCGAGGGCTTTTCGGCCCGGCCGCTGTGGTCGCACGCGGATGCTGCCAGCCCCTTCGGTCTGCTGTGGTTGGTGCGCAGCCACGCTCTGGGCAGCGACGGGCTGTGGGTCTTTGGCGCGGCCGCGGCTTGCGCGGCGCTGGCCGCAAGCCTCGACCTGGCCGGCGTGCCGGTCCTGGCGCCTGAGGTCGCCGAGGTCATGCGCATCCAGGCGGGCGAGCCGCGCTTGGGCGCCGAGATCACCGGCGACGTGCTTCCAATGGAGGTGGGTTTGGCCGCTGCCCTGGATCACAAGAAGGGTTGCTACCTCGGCCAGGAAACCATCGTGCGCGCGCGCGACCGAGGGCTAGTCCGGCGGCGTCTGGTCGGGTTGCGCTTGTGCGGCGACGGGATGCCAGCTGCCGGCGATGCGATTGTCTTTGAACAGAATCCCGCCGCGGGACGCGTAACCAGCGTCGGCCGTCTCCCTGGCCAGTCTGCCGTGGCCCTGGCTCTGCTGGCCTCGGCCGTCCCGGTCGGGGCCGAGGTTGGCATCAGCCACGGCCCCGAGACCCTGACCGCCGCGGTTGACTTCGACCGACCGGTCTGGTGATAGGATTTTGCTGTAAGGTCGTGGGTCCCCACGGCACCAGAGGCTTGGTTTGATGGCTCATAACCCGCTCTCCGACGATGACCTAGCGGCAACGCCTGCCGCCTGCGTCGAGAAGCGCCTGCTGGACTCGCTTGACCAGCTCTACGAAACCTACGAGCCGTCGGTCGAGCGCTGGGTGCGC
Organism: Myxococcales bacterium; assembly: GCA_003153875.1. The sequence goes on from PMBY01000334.1 coordinate 3,551, forward strand.
CGTCTGGCCGGGCCAGGAGCCGAGGTGGAAGATCTGGTGCACGATGTGTTCTTGGTCGCTTTGCGACGGAAGAACGAGTTCCGCGGCGATGCCAAGATCTCGACCTGGCTGTTTCGCATCACCGAACTGATCGTGCGCAAACGTCGTTTTCGCCGGCGGCTTCACAGCTTTCTCGGTCTCGCTTTTCGCGACAACGCGACCGCGCTTGCGCCCAGCAGCCCGACGCCNNCCAACGCCGTGTGGGTGAGGGTGCACCGCGCTCGCTCTCGGCTTCTCGAAGAGCTGTCGCCCGACGGCAAGAAGACATCAAATGAGGATTGAAAGCACAATGACCGAGTCAGCCAAGGACCGGCAACTGGGGCCGCTCGCGTCTTTCGTTCGTGCTGCTGAGCCGCTGGAAGAGCTGACCGCAGGAGAGCGCGAGCGGATCAGATATCGGCTGCAAGCGGCCTTGCTTCCTAGCCACCGTCCGGCGGCAGGATTCCGCTGGTCCACGGTGCTGGCAGCCTTGGGCCTGCTGCTGGCTGGCGGTGTGGTGTTTGCAGCGGCCGGNNCGCGCCTCCCCTTCCGGCCGAGCCCATTCAGTCGCAACCAGCCGTCGTGCCGGCGGCGGGTCCGGCCATGCCGGCGCCGGCTACTGCCAGCCCTCGGGCTGACCGCGCGTCTCATGTCGCGCCGGTGAGGGCGGCTCCGTCCCAGACGGTCATGGCAGCCTACCCGAACTTGCAGGCCACGCTTGGCGAGCCGCCGCAAAGTCCGCGGTCACAGCTGTCAGCGATCGCGTCGGGCCAAGGGGCCGAGCCTGGCTCACCCCGGCCTTCCTCCCAGCCGGTTGCCGCTCCCGTGGCGGATTCTCGTCTGGCCATGCTGGCGCCTGCCCTCGACAGGCAAGCGGCACGGGCGGACCGATCGTCGCATCTCGCTCCCGCCGCGGCGCCAGCGGCTGCGACTCCGCTGGACGGCCAAGCCATGCTTGGCCAGGCGCTGCGGAGGCTACGCAATGAGCACGATCCAGCGGGCGCGCTCGATATCCTGACCAGGCATGCATCCTCGTTTCCGCAGAGCCCTCTCACCAGCGAGCGCTCTGTGCTGGAGGTCGAGGCGCTGCTGGCCCTGGGCCGCCGCGATGAGGCTCTGCTTCGTCTGGATCGCATGTCCCTCGACAACACCCCGCGCAGCGCNNGAACGCTACGTGGTGCGCGGCGAGCTGCGCGCGCGGGCGCAGCGCTGGAGCGAGGCTGGCGTGGATTTCGACCAAGCCCTGGCTCGCGGCAAGGGGAACCCGGTTTGGCAAGAGCGCGCCCTGTGGGGCCGCGCCGCGACCCGCACGCATACCGGGGATCAGGCGGGCGCGCGCGCCGACTTGCAGATCTATTTGCAACTCTATCCCACGGGCCGGTTCGCGCCCGAGGCAGAGCGGTTGTTGGCGGCCCCACGATGAAGCGAGCCTGTGCGGTGGGGCTCGGCGCCCTGTGCATGGCCGCGATGCCTGCGTGGGCGGCCCCTGTGATCACCAGCGATTCGGATTGCCCGTCGGCGCCCGAGGTTGTGTCGCGCTTGACGGGCCTGCTTTCTGGGAACAGCCCGGGGACCAGCGGCGCCGCCCATATTCGCGTCCAGGCAGGGCAGATGGTCGTGGAGCTGGCGGGCGAGGGCGAGCCAGCCGCCAGTCGGATCTTGCCTGCCGAGGCCGATTGTCACTCGCGCGCCCAAGCCGCAGCCTTGGTCATTGCGGCCTGGCTGGACAACATGCCAGTCGATTCGCAGGCGCAGGCTGAGTCGGTCCCCGCACTCGCGATTGAGCCGAGCAGCCTCCGAGCGCCGATCTCGGTGGAATCCTTGCCGGCACAGACTCGGTTCTCGCTGGGCGCGGCCGCCTTCGCTTCGATCGACGCTCAGGGACCGGGCGCAGTCCTGTCCGCTGAGGCCGCGTGGAAACGTCTGGCGGGCCGACTCGGGCTCGCAACTGCCTTGTCGCTCCCGCTCCCTCGCGAAACGAGCGTGGGTCAGGGCAAAGCGCGCTGGTGGCGCCCGGTCTTGGCGCTGGCCTTGCGCGCGCCCCTGACCCAAGGCGCTTGGATTCTGGATGCAGCCGTCGGACCTGTTCTCGGACTGCTCGTGGTCGCGGGCAGTGGGTTCGACCAGAATCGCACCGACCTGGCCGTGTCCTGGGGAGCTACGGCGGGGCTTCGCCTGGCCCACAGGAGCAGAAGCAAGTGGGCCTACTGGGCGGAGCTGCGCACTTTCCTGTGGCCAGCCACACAGCACATCCGCGACGAGGTACCGGGGGCAGCTCCGAAACTCGCGGATCTGCCGCGTATTGAAGGTCACATTGGCCTTGGTTGCAGTTTCGATGTTTTGTAATTGTCGATTGTAAGGTCGATCAGTGTGCGGGAACTAGATGGTCATGACAAACAACACTCGCTCCACTCAAGTTTCATTGGTCGCACTCGTGCTCACAACACTGTCGGCCGCATGCATGTCCGATCCAGAGGCAGGAATAAGCCTTGCCCCTGACGCGGGTCCTCTGAGTTCTCTTCCGGACAGTGGCGGGCCGACTGGCACCACCCCAGCAACGACGTTCTTTTCCTTCCTATCTGGCGCACCAGAGCGGGCAGTCGATATCCTGTTTGTGGTCGACAACTCCCCTTCGATGGACCCCAAACAGGCTGCACTGGCTCAGGGTTTTCCAAGGATGATCGAGCAATTGCAGCAGCTTCCCGGCGGCTTGCCTGATGTGCACATCGGCGTGGTCAGCAGCAATATGGGAGCCGGCAATGGCGCCATGGGCGGCAACTGCGGCAATGGGCTAGGCGACATGGGCTTGCTGTGGGGCAACGATCCCAACAACCTGGTCGCGTCCGTCGCGGATGGCAGTCGATACGCGACGAATCTGATAGCCTCTGGGTGCGGCCTCAACCTGGGCGCGCGCTGGATTGAAGACATCCAATCGCCTACCGGGACCGGGCGGCAACGGAACTACGACTCGACCAATCTGCAGCTTGCAGACGTCTTCTCCTGCCTCGCCAAGGCCGTGGGCGTCTCCGGCTGTGGACAAGAGCACCAACTGCAAGCGACTCGTGTGGCGCTCATCCACCAGCCTGGCCTCAACGACGAAAACGACGGCTTTCTGCGTACCCACGCTTACCTCGCCATCGTGCTCGTCACCGACGAGGATGATTGTTCCGCCGACAACAGAAACGATTTCAACGACAACATGTTCGACATGGTTGGCAAGAGAGACCCGGGCGACACCACCAGCCTGCGATGCGCGGCGCGCGGCCATCTCTGCGGCGGCCAGCCGATTCCTAACTACGACGCCACGGCGATGGTGGCAGGGTTGGGCGGGGGCGGCTACCAGGGCCCAGCCTTTTCGCACCCCTTCTCCGACTGCGAGGCCAAGTCTCAGAAGTCGCCCCCAGACTTCGCCTATATGCCGCTCATCGATGTTCAGGAAATGGTCGACAGCGTGAACTGGGTCAAAGGAGTCATGGCCCCGTCGAAGATCTTCGTGTCTGGCATTATCGGCTGGCCCCCGGGCCCGAACGACACGAACCTCCCGGCCACTGTTCAAACCAGTGATCAATACCGGATTGACAAGGATGCCACCTCGCTTCCGTTATCGCAGAAGACCCTGTGGGACTACATGCCCATTTGCCAGGATCCCAACCAGACGTCTGCTGATGGCAATATCTACAAGGCCTACGGCGGTCTTCGTTTGAAGAAGTTTATCGATGCCTTCGGCGACAAGGGAAGGGTGTTCAGCATCTGCAACTCGGACTTCACCAACGCCATCACCCAGACCGGCAACGCTCTGCTCCATGCCATGCCTGTGTCGGGCGACCTCGGCTGCGTCCCATATGCGCTGACCGACGCGGCCCCGAATACTCCAGGTCTACAGCCCCACTGTGAGGCTGTAGACCGCGTCCCGTGCCTAACGCCGGGCCAGGATGGCTGTCTTGACGACGGCTACAAAGACACGCCCATTCCAGAGTGCAAGGATGGCCAGGGGAACCTGCTCGACCCGGCCAGTCCTCAACTCGATTCCGTGAGCGAAGGCTCACGGCCGTGCTGGTATTTCTCCTACGACGCCACCTGCACGAATGCGCAGAAGATATCGGCCTTGCGGCCCACGGGAATCGAAGCACCCGCGGGTACGTTTCTGGCGATGACCTGCCAGACCTGTCCTGCTTCCAACCCAGGGTGCGTGCTCGCGTCTCCGTAGCGGCCTTCGACTTTCTGCGGCTCAAGCGGGCTCGTGGAAACGCGAGCCCGCTTGACATATGGGGCTTGTTTCCCAATAGTGGCACCCGCATGGGAAAGCACGACAATCGCCGTTCCAAGAAGATGCGCCAACGCGTAAGCCAGAAGAAGTACAAGGCGCGGGTCAAGAGACAGAAGGTCGAGCGCCGCGCGGCCCGCGGGGCGCCGGTCAAGGCCCCGAGAAAGCCGCGAGTTGCGGCGCCCGCGCCTGCCAAGGAATAGTCTTTCGCCGGGCCTCAGGGAGGTCACGTGAGCGGCGAGAGGGACAGCGGCGCTAAGTCGGTCGAGCCGTCGCCGGATGCGCCTGCGGGTGCCGGTCCGGCTGACCAGGCCACGACTGCGCTCATGCGCCAGTACCTCGAAGTCAAGGCGCAGGTTCCCGACGCGATCGTGTTCTTTCGCCTCGGGGATTTCTACGAGATGTTCTACGAGGACGCGATCTACGCATCTCGCGTGCTCTCGCTCACGCAAACCACCCGTGACAAGGGCAAGGAGAATCCGGTGCCCATGTGCGGGGTGCCACACCACTCGGCGCGCGGCTACATCGCCCGCCTCACCGAGCTGGGCCGGCGCGTGGCCATCTGCGAGCAGTTGGAAGACCCCAAGCTGGTCAAGGGCCTGGTCAAGCGCGGCGTGGTTCGCATCGTCACGCCAGGGGTGATTCTCGACGAGGAATCGCTGGAGCCGCGCGCGCCCAACTACGTGGCAGCGGTGGCTGGCGAAAGCCGCGACGGATTCGGTCTGGCCTTCATCGACGTGACCACGGGCGATTTCCGCGCCACCGAGGCGGCCACGACCGAGGGCTTGCTCGACGAGCTGGCCCGGGTCGACCCGCGCGAACTGCTTCTGCCGCGCGGGCAGGGTGATTTGGTTACGCTGGTCCGGCGCGCCTACCCGCGCCTGGCGCAAACTCCGATCAGCATCGACGACGAGCCCGATCCACTGTCCGCGCTGGCCGACGGGCTTGGCCCTGGGCTGGATCGGGACGCCCTNNCGCTCGCACCTGGAACTCACCGAAACTATGCTCGAGCGCAAACGACAGGGCTCGCTGCTCGATACCCTGGACGTCACTGCCACCGCTATGGGCGGCCGCCTCTTGCGTCGCTGGCTGCTTTTTCCGCTGCTCGACCTGGGCCGCATCCGGCGCCGCCACGATGCCATCGAGCGCCTGGTCGAGAAGCAATCAGCACGCGAAGCCAGCCGCAAGATCCTCTCGGAGTTGGGCGACATCGAGCGGCTGGTGAGTCGCGCGCGCCTGGGCGTGGCCAGCCCGCGCGATGTGGTGGTGCTGGGCCGCTCGCTGCAGCAGTTGCCTGATCTGGCGGCGGCCCTGCAACAGGCCGTGGATCCGCTGGCGGCACTCGCGGCCGGCGGCGCGGGATCCGACCTGCTCGACCTGGGCCAGGATCTGGCTCAGGACATCGCCGACCGCATCGTCGCCACGCTGGAAGACAACGCGCCTGCTATCACCAAGGACGGCGGTTTTATCCGATCGGGCGTGTCGGCCGAACTCGACGAGCTGCGTGCCATCGCTTCGGGCGGGCGTGACCAGATCCTGGCTATCGAGGCGCGCGAGCGCGAGCGCACAGGGATCGCCTCGCTCAAGGTCAAGTA
>PMBY01000508.1 GCA_003153875.1 Myxococcales bacterium
CTGCTCGACATCGCACCGAACGAGCTGAGCGAGCGCGACGAGATCGAGTGGAACACGGATCGCCAGCGGGTGGAGCGCGTGAGTCGCCTGCTGTGCGGCGCGATCACGTTGGAGGAATCGCGCCAGCCCGCGCCGCCTTCGGCCGAGGCGAATCGTCTGCTGTGCGAAGCTGTTCTGGCGAATGGCCGGAGTGGACACGAGTTCGGCGAAGTGCCGACGGCGTTGCAAGCCAAGCTGGAGGTTTTGCGCCAAGCCTTTCCCGAGGCGGGCGTTCCCCAGCTGGGTGCGCAGGCCTGGCAAGCCATGGTGAAGGCGGCCTGCGAAGGCATCACCAGCCTGGCCGAACTCGAGACCAGCCCCATCGAAAGTCGCTGGCTGGCCAGTCTGCCAGCGGCGGTCGGCCGCCTGCTGCGCGAGGAGGTGCCAGAGCGAATACGCCTGGCGAGCGGGCGCATGGTTCCTGTGCACTACGAGACGGGCAAGCCGCCGTGGATCGAATCGCGGCTACAGGATTTCTTTGGCACGCCCGCAGGNNGATCTCGCCAATTTCTGGCGGCAACACTACCCATCGATTCGACGTGAGCTGTGCCGCCGCTACCCGCGCCACGCATGGCCCGAGGACGGCGCCAGCGCAACGCCGCCGGTCCCGCGCGGTCGGAGAAGTTAGCCTTCCGCTTTGGGTGCGGTCAGCGAGGGGTGCGAGATGAAGAAGGGGATGGCCTCGGCCATGACATCGAGATCGGGATCGAGCTGCTTGCCGATGCCTTCGGTGACCGCGATGGCGATGTTCACGATGGTGAACGCCGGGGTCATGCGGATGCGGTGCCGTCGCAGGATGCCCAGCATGTCGACCAGCACCTTGCCCACCTGGACATCAGCCAGGCGCTGGCCCCAGTAGCGGCCCACAAAATCGGCGACCGAAGCGCGAAAGGCCTGGTAGGTGGTCTGGTCGTCGCTGTGACTGGTAGACAGCGAATACATTTGCTTGGCCATGGTGTCGCCATCACGCTGGGCCCAGGCCGCGAAAAAGCCTGCCAGGGCCGCGCGGTGAGGCGGGTCAAGCTCCCCGACTAGACCCAGGTCGAGCAAGGCCACCCGGTCGTCGGTAGTGATGAGGATGTTGCCCGGGTGTAGATCGGCGTGCACGAACCCGTCCTCGAAGATCATCTTCATGAGAGCGTGTATGCCCAGTCGGGCAATGCGTTTGGGATCCGACCGCGTGTGGCCCACGCCCAGGATCTTGGTCCCCTCGATAAAGGACATGCACAGGATGCGCTCGCTCGACAGCTGAGGCATCACCTCGGGGAAGATCACATCCTTCTCGTCCCGGAAGTTCTCGTGAAAGCGCCGGTTGTTGCGTGCTTCGATGCCGAAGTCGAGTTGCGCGAACACGGCTCGTCCGAATTCCTCGACGGCGGATTCCGGTTGCATCGGGACCAGCGGGGGCAGCTTGCCCAGCCAGCGCGCCACCGTGCGCATGATGGCCAGGTCGAAGGTGCACAGCTCGACCAAGTTGGGTCGCCGCACCTTGACCGCCACCACGCGGCCGTCGGGCAGACGCGCCTTGTGCACCTGCGCGACCGAAGCCGAGGCCATGGGCACCGGGGCGAATTCGGCGAAGATCTCGCGCAGGGGCCGGTGCAGATCCTCCTCGATGGTGCGCACCACGTGGGAAAAGGGGAAAGGGCCCACGTCATCCTGCAGGTGCTCGAGCGCGTGCGTGATGTAATCGGGAAGCAGATCCGGGCGCGTGCTCATGATCTGGCCGACCTTGATGAAGGTGGCACTGAGACTGCGGAAGAGGGCCAGCACGCAGCGGCCAAACCAGGCCTGACGGCGCTTCTTTCCCGCGAAGACGACGAGCAGCCCCAGCCAGCCCAGCAACCAGCGCAGTCCTTGCCCGAGAAACAGGATCAGGATGGTCAGGGCGCGCAGAAAGAGCCGCGTGGTGGTGAAAGTGGCTCGCATCATCGCTGAAGGCTATGATTGTCCCACTCTCAACGAATGACGTCTACCGACAGTCCGTCGCCCTATGCCGCGCTCGAGGAAAAGCTCGGCTATTGCTTTCGTGACCCCACGCTGTGCGAGACCGCGCTCACGCACAGGTCGTGGACGAACGAGACGCACGAGACTGATCGCTCGGACAATGAACGGCTTGAGTTTCTGGGCGACTCGGTGCTGTCGTTGGCTATCAGTGACATGCTGATGCGACGCTATCCCGAACATCCCGAGGGCGAGCTGTCGAAGGCGCGGTCTGCCTTGGTCAACGAGGCGGGCTTGGCGCGCGTGTCGGACGATCTTCTGCTGGGGCAGTGGATTTTTCTTGGTCGTGGCGAGGAACAGGCGGGCGGGCGGCAGAAGCGGTCGCTCTTGTCCAATGCGCTGGAGGCGCTGCTGGGCGCGGTCTATCTCGACGGAGGCTTCGCCCCGGCCATGGCGGTCGTGGAGCGGCTGTTCCAACCCGCGCTGGCCGACACGCCAGCCAGCACCGCCCGCGATTTCAAGTCGCGCCTGCAGGAAGTTTCGCAGGCCCGCATGCAACTGGCCCCCCGTTACGCCATCGTCGCCGAGCACGGGCCCGATCACGACAAAACTTTCGAAATAGCCATCTTTCTCGGCGACAAGGAGTACGGCCGCGCGCGGGGCAAGTCGAAGAAGGAAGCCCAGCAGAATGCGGCCGAAATAGCACTGGCGGCGCTGCAGACTGAGAATGGGAATTCCTAGATTGATCGATGCCAAACAGATCCCCGACGACGTGCTTTCCGTGTGTCGCCGGCTGCGCGAGGCTGGGTTCGAGGCGTACTTGGTGGGCGGTTCCGTGCGCGACCTGATGGTGGGCCGAACCCTAGGCGATTTCGATGTGGCGACCAGCGCGCGCCCCGAGGAGATTCTGCGGGTATTCGGCGCGCGCTTCAGCGTTCCCACCGGGCTCCAGCATGGCACGGTGACGGTGCTGGCCGGCGCGCCCCCGCGTCCGGTTGAGGTCACGACTTTCCGGGGCGAAGGCGCGTATCTCGACGGCCGACATCCTTCAGTGGTGACCTTTGGCGCGACCCTGGCCGAGGATCTTTCACGCCGCGACTTCACCATGAACGCCATCGCCTATGAGCCACAGGCGGGCGTGGTCATCGATCTTCACCAAGGCCAGCAGGACATCGCGCGTCGGCTGGTACGCACCGTGGGCGATCCCGTGCAGCGCTTCTCCGAGGATGGGCTGCGTCCCATGCGTGCCGTGCGCCAGGCGACCCAGCTTGAGTTCGACGTGGACGCGGCCACCTTGGCCGCCATCCCTGCGACCTTGGATGTCTTTTGCAAGGTTTCGGCTGAGCGGATACGCGACGAGCTTTTCAAACTGTTGCTCGCGCCTCGCCCTTCGCGCGGCATCGAACTCATGAGGCAGACGGGTTTGCTGGCTGAGGTCCTGCCCGAGTTGTTGGCCGAGTTTGGCTGCCAGCAGAACCGCTTTCACAAGAACGACGTCTACCAGCACAGCCTCGCCACCCTGGATGCCGTGGCGGCCACGCCCATCTTGCGTCTGGCGGCGCTGTTGCACGACGTGGGCAAGCCGCGCACCCAGACCCCGCAGCCGGATGCGCCTGGTGAGTTTGGTTTCTTCAAGCATGAATACGTGGGCGCAGAGATGGCGGAGGCTATCGCCGGGCGATTGCGCCTGTCGCGCGCAGAAACCGAACTATTGGCCGCGCTGGTGGCGCAGCACATGTTTTTCTACACACCCGAGTGGAGCGACGGCACGGTTCGACGTTTCGTCAATCGCGTACAAGTGGATCGCATTCCGCTGTTGTTCGCCTTGCGCGAGGCCGACATCATCAGCCGTGGGCGAGGCGAAGATCCCCAGTGCGAAACCCGCGAGCTAGAGGCCCGCATCGCGCATGTGGCCGCCGAGGATGCAGTCCTGCGGGTCAAGGATCTGGCCGTCGACGGCGCCGACGTGATGCGCGTGCTGGGCGCGGGTCCCGGGCCGCAGGTGGGGAAGGTTCTCAACCGGTTGCTCGAACGAGTGCTCGACGATCCGGGGCTCAATCAGAAAGAGACGCTGGAGCGAATGATCCCCGAAGTAGCGTCGGACTAGAGTTCCGGATCAACGCTCAGCCTCCTGATCCCTTCGGTTCGCGCACAGGCTCCGGGATGGCCTGGCAATGTTTCTCACTGCAGGCTGCACGGAAAGTCGGCAGAGGGCGCTTGGGATCGACGAACGGGCACTTTGCGCACTTGGGCCGTGGGGTGGGTTGTTTGGGGGTGGGATTGAGGCGAGCCGGTGGATGTTTCCGGCACTTCGCCTCCAGCTCGACCAGCGCTTTCCCGTTGAGGGCCACCGGTGGACTCCCGGGGCAGCGCCCGCAGGCCGTGCAATCGAATTTCGTGAGGACACAGTCCTCCACGCTGGAACAGGTTGTTGCGTCGCCCGGCGCGGTCGCGTGCGACACGTCGCCTGGCAGCGACGGACTGCTGGGCGGGTTGATGACCTGATAGAAGTCCACCACGGCTTGGCAGCGACTCTCCACGCAGGCTGCTCGGTAGATGGGCACGGCGGTCTGCTGGAAAGAGGACATGCACGGCGAACAGGCCGGCATCGGCCCTCTGGCCAGCACCCCGTCTCGCGCGAGCCGAGCCGGCGGGTGCTTCCTGCACTCGGTATCTAGGCGTTTCAGGGCTCGGGGTGGCACGGCGAGCGGCGGAGAATCTGGACAACGGCCGCACTCTGAGCAGTCGAAATTCGTGACCACGCAGTCTGCGTCCATCCCGCAGCGCAAGTCATCGGACTCGGCTTGTGAATCGACAGGGCACAGCGCGACGACTAGGACAGAAGCGAGTAGAGCAACGCCGCAAGGACGCCGTGGAGACCCAACGCGGTTCTTCTTGTCCGAGGCAAACATCCGATCTGCTCTCCCCACAGCGGTGCTACGACCGAGGCGGCATGGGATAGCTGAGCATTTCCATTTCCGAGGCCGGCTCGCCAAGCGCAAGCGACGCGGTGCCGGCGCACAACGTGACCACCACGGGTCGCTCGATCTCGTGCAGGCCGACCACGCGCTCTTGGCCGTGGTCGCCCTGCCCAGAGCGCACGACAACCTGGGCTAGTTGCAGGTCAGTGGCCGCAAGGATCTCCAGCGTCGAGCGAGGCATGAAGGTCGCGCCCATGCGATCGGCCAGCGGACGACCCAGTTCAGGGCCGCTGTCTCCCTCGGGAAACAGCACCAGAGTTGGCCTCAAGCGCTCGGCCGCGGCAGCCAGCAAAGGGCCGTGGGTCGCGTCGCGCGACGGACCCTGCAGCGCCTCGTCTGCGCAGCACAAGACGCGATCCGCGCCCGCCGTCCCCACTTCGCCCGCCAGCGCAGCGAGCGCGTCGGGTGCAGTAGGCCCAAGTGCCAGAAGGGCGTACACCGTTGCGCCGAGATCGTCGGCAATTCGGCGCGCCTCTGCCAGTGCGAAGCGGGACGGGGCCGTGATCGCTGCGTGCTGAATCTCTGTGTAGGCAATGATGCTAGCCATGCGGGCCGGAGGACCATTGTACCGGGGTCCGTGGTAAAGTGGAGCAACAAGCATGGCTGTCGGTGAGAGTCCCCCGCTGGGCGAAGACCCGCTCATTTCGCAGCTCGTCGCGGATCGCTACCGGGTGATTCGCCGGCTGGGCGAAGGTGGGATGGGGGCGGTCTACCTGGCCGAGCATGTGGTCATCGAGAAGAAGATCGCGCTCAAGGTGCTCGCCCTCGAGCTGGCGCGCAGGCAGGACCTGGTGGCGCGCTTTCTGCAGGAAGCGCGCAGCGCCTCGCGCATCGGGCACGAAAACGTCATCGACATTTCCGATTTCGGCCAGTCCGCCGAGGGCTACGTCTACATCGCCATGGAATACCTGGAAGGCCAGGACCTGGGCCAGGTGGTGCGCGCGGAAGGCGCCCTGGCCTGGTCGCGGGTACGCGACATCCTGGTGCAGATCTGCCGGGCGCTGCGGGCGGCGCACGAGAAGGGAATCGTCCACCGCGACATGAAACCCGAGAACATCTTCCTCATCCACCGCGAGGGCCGGCCGGAGTTCGTCAAGATTCTCGATTTTGGCATCGCCAAGATCATGGGCGTGGACGCCAACGGCCCCCGCCTGACCCGTACCGGGATGATCTTTGGCACCCCCGAGTACATGGCGCCCGAACAAGCCGAGGGCAAGGAAGCCGACCATCGCGTGGACATCTACGCCGTCGGCTGCATCGCCTACCATCTGATGACGGGCCAGACGCCGTTTGTCGCCGAGAACTTTATGGCGATGCTGACCAAGCACCTCATGGAGGATCCGGTGCCGCCCAGCGTGCGTCGGCCCGACTTGGCCATCACGCCCGAGATNNGGCCAGCTCGCTGCCGCGAACTACACGCGCGAGATGGGAGGCGCCCATGCCAAGGCGGCCGTCAAGGCGGCCATCAAGGACGCTAAGCCAGCGGAGCGCGCGTCCGACACTGAGTTGGTACCGCGCGACTGGGAAGGTTCCGCGGACTCCGAATTTCGGTACCGGCCGGCGCGGAGCAAACCCAACCAGAAGCTCATCCTGGCTGTCGTGGGCGTAATTCTGGGTGCGGCGGGAGGCGTGTGGCTTGCTCTGCACCTCCGCAGTGCTCCGGCGCCGACGCAGCCACCGGCTCCGGTCGCGGCACCGGCACCGACGCCGGTTGCGGCTCCGGCCCCGGTCGCGGCACCGGCTCCGGTCCCGGTTGCGGCTCCGACGCCGGCTCCGACCGCCGTCGCGCCCACGCCGCCGATTGCACCAGCGCCCACAGCGACCGTCGCCCCCGAGCCCAGCAAGACCGGACATGCGTCAGTGGCTCACAAGCCCAAGCCCGGCCACGCGCACCCGCCGACCGCGGCGGCGAAACCAGGCGCGGCCAGCATCACTCCTCCGGCTGCGACGCCTCCAGCGCCCAAGCCAACCCCGCCCCGGCCCCCGGCCCCTCCGTCAGATCTGAAGCCGTTCCCGGGGATGTGAGCGGCGGTTCCGCGTCCTCGGAAGTCGTGGTGGCTTTCAAGCGCAGAAGCCGCTTGCCAAGGGTGTGTGGGGCAGCGATCTTGGGCGGCAGGCGCCGCTACACCTGCGGCCGGTTCACCACCGCTCGACCTTCTTCGGGGCCTGCGGCGGAGGAGGCTGCTGCGGTCTTGTTGGCATAGGCGGAGGCAACGGCGAAGGCGTGGACTGCACGACGGTGGTGCCTTTCTTTGCGTCCTTCTTTGCGTTCTTCTTTGCGCCCGTCTTCTCGGGTCGTGTGGTCTTCTGGTCCACGGGCTGAGACTGCGCGCTAGCCACGACCGTCGCATGCGCTGCTGCGGGCAAGGGCGCGGCATCAGGTAGCGGAACAACCGGCGCCACAGCGGGCAGAATGGGTGCCGCAACGGGCGCGGGTGCCGGGGCTATCGACGCTGCGCTTGTCGTCGGCCGGCCCTTGAGCGCCACAGTTGCGACGACCACAAGCGCGGCTGCTACCAGGACGCCCCCGGCCAACACAGCCCGGCGCGCCCGGGGCACGCGACGCCAAGTCGGGTTCGCATCGCCACCCGCGACCTGCCCCATGGTCGAGGTGAGGGTGGTGACCGGAGCCTCTACCCATGAAGCCGTTGAGGGATCGCTGGCCGGTGCGACCGTCTTCTGCACCGGCACCTGATCGGGAGCCCGAGCGGGCGCGGAGCTGACCGCGGTGGATCCAGTAGAGACCCTGCCTCCCGGCCGCAGCGCCTCTTGAAAGTCGGCCATACACGCGAAACGCTGGTTCGGATCCTTGGCGAGCGCGTGCAGGATGGTTGCCTCAAGCGACTCCGGGACGGCGGGATTCACTGTGCGCGGTGGTGCGGGCGCCTGGCTCATGTGCATCATCAGCATGTCGCCCAGTCCCTCGCTCACGAAGGGAGGCGAGCCGCACACCATCTCGTAGACAATGATGCCGAGCG
>PMBY01000517.1:0-3403 GCA_003153875.1 Myxococcales bacterium
CCACCTGTCTTTGTGGTGCCACCGGTGCCACCAGCTACGGTGGTGCCGCCGGCAGCGGTGCTTCCGCCTTCAACGGCGGTGCCGCCGAGAACGGTAGTGCCACCTGTCTTGGTGGTGCCGCCGACAACGGTGGTACCGGCAGCGGCGGTGGTACCCGCGCCTCCCGCGGGAACGCCGCCCGGTGAAATGGAGCCGCCACCTGCTGCTCCGGCTGGCGAGCCGCCGGCAGCGCTCTGTCCGGCTGCGCCGGTGGTGCCAGCGACGCCAGTGGCGCCTGAAGCACCAGCTCCCCCTGGTTGAATGCTCGCGTCGTGGTGGACGGCTGGCGAGGCGCCTCCCGAGCAACCAACGGCCAATCCCACCAGGAGCACCGGGACCGCGGAATGAATCTTCGCAATGATGTTCATGCTTCTCCTCCAGAAGTGGCAGACATCTCGGCTGACAGGTTCGTGTTCAACCTGCAGCGGCAGGACACGCCGAGCAGCTGCCCGTGGTGTAGGTGCTCTTGCTTCTATGTGTCCTAGCGGGACAGGACGGCACGAAAACGGGTCTGGAAATCGCATCCGGCCTGGTGAATCAGTTTGCGGAGCGCGTAGGGCGCGCGAAGCGCGGAGCGGGCGGGGTGGGCTGTCGGTCCCGAAGTCCCCGCAGGGGAGCCGGCGGGCTCCCCACGCGACTAGCCTCGCAGGCTCCCCCGCTTGCGTCGCCGCTTCAGAACCAGGCCCAATACCCCTAGCATGACCACAAAGTAGCCCGCCGAGGCGCGCCCGGGGCTTGCGCCAACTGCGCACGAACACCCCGAGTTGGCCGCGGCTTGGACTGCACTCGTGCCGCCTTGTCCGCCGACGGCGCCTGCCGCTCCGCTGCTCGTGCTACCCCCGGTTCCAGGCACCACCGCCGAGGTACCGGCCGCTCCGGCCATGCCTGCCCCTCCGCTGGCTACCACGGTGCTGCCCCCGGTTGGAGGATTGCTGCCGGTTCCAGGCGCCCCACCTGCCGCCGAGTTCCCGCCCGCTCCGGCCATTGCAGCCCCGCCGGTGTCCACCACCACGGAAGCGCCGCCGGTCCCGGGGTTTCCCCCGCTGCTGGCCACGCTGCCAGCTCCACCGCTGCGTCCTCCCGTAGCACCAGCGCCGCTGGGTGTGCCGCCCGACAGAATGGACCCACCGCTGCCTGCGCCGCCGGTCCCGGTTCTTCCGGCGCTGCCGCTCGCACCTGCGGCCCCTGTGGTCCCGGCGCTGCCGCTCGCGCCTGCGGCCCCAGTCGTCCCGCCGCCGCCCGCGCCTGCGCAGCCCGCGCAGCCGGCAGGATACGTGATATTGGGCCTGGGCGGGTCGGTCATCCCTTCGCCCAGGTAGAAATCCACGAAGCGGGACTGGGTATAGCCCTTTTCGACCATGGCGTTTCGATATTCGGGATTGTGCATGAGGGTATAGATACGCTTGTCAGTTGGGATCGCGGTCGAGTAGATTCTTATCGACCCGGTGTTCTCCAACATCACCTCCTCGCGCCAGTCGCCGAACATGTCGCCGTANNCCGTACAGAGGGGGCCTGTTGCCACCTGGCATGTTGCTGGAGGAAAGCGTCGCGCCGGTAAAGCCGCCGGCGGGCATGCCTGGATAGGCCCATTTCGATATCGTATTTCCGTCCAGATTCTCGCTCAACAGATCGCCGTCCCACCATATGCGAAAGTTTGCCGCTGGAATACCGGTCGCAATTTGCGTGTAGTCCACAACGCTGACTATCCCAAGCGACGCTCCGCCCCAGAATTCGTATCCTGGCTTGGCCGGGTCGATATCTCCCGTGTCACCGCGGCCCAGGTCGCCGCCATTTTGGCCCCAAGTATGAAGCAATTTCCCGGTCGCCGGATCATACTCATAGGCGTCGAAACTGGGACCGTTCTGTTCAATGGCAACGCCTGTCAGTCCGGGAATGGTGGGATTGAACTTGCCTATGTGCCACCGGTCGCCGTGCACCACACCCTGAGAGGCCATGTTCCAGAGAAGCTTGCCAGTCCCATCCCGAGCATATCCGCCGTTGACAAATTCATCCAAGCCGTCGCCATTAATGTCGAGACATCTAATCTGGTGGTTGTTGGGATAGGAACCTATCGGGTTATCTAGCTGCTTCCATCGCAGCGACCAGGCATTGTCTTTGAAATCGAATGCGAAATCCGCCATCGCCTTCGTCCCACCCCATTTTGCCTTGAACATCAGGGTTGGATGTACGCCATCAAAGTAGGCGATGCCAAAATGGCCGGTCATGTTCCCAAGAGAGGGATTGTCATTGGGAACAAGAACGCGCGTGCCTTTCTCCGCGCCGGTGACTCCGTCGACCGCGACGATATACGCGTCTGTGTCATTTGGCGCCTTCAGTGTCGTACCATCCCCGAAGATAGTACCGTTGGCCGCTTTGACCAGGAATTCGCCTTTTCCGTCGCTGTCGATATCGAATACGGCCTCATTGTCGGAATGTCCAAAACCAACGTTGGCCGGACCGGGATTGGAATTGCTTGTGTTGGTGCTGTTGGGGCCCATATCGATCCGCCACATGAACGTACCGTCTCTCTTGTATGCATCGATATACTGGGAGATGTCTACCGCCTGCCGGTCCACGACATATTCGTATTCGCCATCCCCGTCGAGATCGCCGATACAGCCAAACTTGACATTCCTGCCGGNNATGGCCTTCAGGGTGTAGTCGCTGGTGCCGCCGGCGGTGTCCTGGTAGTTGGTTGAGTTGGTTATCGGTGTGGCATTGAGTTTGGTTGTGCCCTTGTACACATTGAAGGCGACATCGGTGCCCTGTTCCGTGCCGTAGAGCCGCCACGATAGAAGGTTCCCGGTTCCTCCCCCAACCGCCACAAAACCACGGCCGAGCTTTTCCATGATCCGCTGCCCATGGGCGGGCATTGCCAGCAGGCCAAGGGCCAGAAGAACGAGAGCCGTAAGAGTCCGATGTCGCATCATGCCGCTCCTTCCATTTTGAACCGCGCTGACTGCGCCACGTACGCAGTGCCACGAGCGAACGTGGCCTGCGGGCGAAAAGGGGGAGGGATGCACCGAATCGGGTCTTCCTTTCTTTCCAAATCAACTGCGTCGGAATTTTCAACCCGATTCGGCCGTGTCGTGCCCCCCTTGGTGCTGTAGCGATTCGCGGATTGCCGCGAGGAGAAATGTAGACGTGCTCTTACGTGGATCCAAACGCCGAGTGCGGATTAGCTTGGACGCACACGACCGACGGGCGCATGGAGTATGTGATGCAAACAAAGAGTCGTGATTCGAGACCAGATCTCGCGCGAGGCTGCGTGGCTCTGCTGCTTGCGGGCTCCGTCGCTTTGCTGCAAGGCTGCGATTCAACTAGCGCGGGCTCCGGCTCGACCGGCGGCTCGGTGGCTGCGACC
>PMBY01000517.1:3421-9302 GCA_003153875.1 Myxococcales bacterium
CCAGCACCGGGGGCGTCTCCATCACTGGCGGCGTCTCCATCACCGGCGGCGTCTCCATCATTGGCGGCGTCTCTAGCGCCGGCGGCATCTCCAAGACCGGCGGGATCTCCAACACCGGCGGCCAGCCCACCACCGGTGGCCAGTCCACAGCCGGCGGTGCCGGACAGGCTGGTGCCGGGGCAGCGGGGAGCGGTGTCGCTGGGCAGTCAGGCAAGGGAGGCTCGCTATCGGCAGGGACTCCGGCGGGAGGNNGCAGGCACTGGAGCCGCGGGAGGCACAGCAGGCACGGGAGGCGTCACCACGATCTTGCCGACAGCGCGGACGACCACGGCACTGGACAACGGCTGGTTGTTCTACGTGGGTGACCCTGCCAATGCGCAGTCGACGACCTTCGCAGATACCGGCTGGCGCACAGTAAACGTCCCCCACGACTGGTCCATCGAAGGACCCACTCCCCCCAGCAATCCCTTCTCCTCGAGCGCTGCCACCACAGGTCGCGGGGGGTACGCGCCCTCGGGAATCGCCTGGTACCGCAAGCACTTCACTCTCCCTGCCAGCGGGTCGGGCGACAAGTTCTACATTGAGTTTGACGGCGTTATGGCCAACGCGTCCTTCTATGTGAACGGCACGCTGATTGGCCAGCATCCCTACGGCTACGTCAGCCTCCGCTACGACATGACGGCAGCGGTCACGCTCGGGGGAAAGGACAACGTGGTGGCGGTTCGTTCCGACACCAGCGTGCAGCCTGCTGAGCGTTTCTACACGGGCGCTGGAATCTACCGCCACGTGCGCGTGATCGAGACCAATCCAGTGCATGTGGACCAATGGGCGACGTACATTCAAACCCCGGCGCCAACCGCCGTCTCTGCCACGGTGAATGTTCAAACCACAGTGCTCAACTCAGGCACCACGTCGGAGAGCGTGGCTGTGCAGGGCGTGGTCAGCAGTCCTAGCGGTGCGCTGGCGCCTGTCACAACCGCCGCCCAGACCATCGCGGCCGGCGCCAGGGCCAACTTCACCTTCAGTGTCCCGGTCAGCAATCCCCAGCTTTGGGATCTCGAACATCCCAACATGTATCAGCTTGTGACCAGCGTGAAAGTTGGCGGAGCCACAGTGGACGACGACATCCAAAGCTTTGGCATCCGGGAGATCAAATTCGACACCGGAGTGACCCTCAATGGCAAGAGCCTGAAGTTCCAGGGCGTTGCCAACCATCAAGACTATCACGGCCTGGGAATGGCCCCTCCGAAACGTGCGATACAGCGCCGCCTGGCTCAGCTCAAGGCACTGGGTGTGAACGCCTGGCGCACAGCCCACGACCCGCCCAGCCCGGACTTCCTCGACATGACCGATCGCATGGGCATTCTGGTCCTCGACGAATTTGCTGACACCTGGACCACCACCAAGTACGCCGACAAGGGCGACTACTCCAAGTACTTCGATGTGGCCGCGTCGACGCCCACCGGGATGCCGCCGCTGCCGGCGGTGACTGGGGTGAGCGATGCGACTGCGGTCTGGTACCAGGTCGACTTTACGGGCTGGATCATGCGCGATCGCAACCACCCCAGCGTGGCCTTGTACAGCGTGGGAAACGAAATCGGTCATGGCCTCAGCTATCGAACGCCCTACCTCACCAAAATGATTGCGATGAGTCACGCACTCGATCCCTCGCGCAGTGATACCCAGGCGCTGCAGAGCCCGGCCTCGATCGGAGATTATCCGGGCACCGAGACGAGCGATCTGCTTGACGTCTGGGGCGACAATTACGACCTCGCCACCTGCCTCAAGGCTATGGTTCAAGTGAAGACGAAATCGGGATTGCTGACCGAATTTGGCACTGAAACCAGCACCTGGGCCAGTGTGACTGCCAATCCCGGCCTCACTGGCGAGTTCATGTGGACCGGCGTCGACTATCTGGGCGAGGCCGACAAGGCGTGGCCCAGCATCGGCAACACGTCGGGAATCATGGACGAGCTTGGGGGCGTGAAGACCCTCGGGTACGCGTGGCAAACCATCTGGGGAGCGCCCAAGACCACGCCGCCAGCCACGGGCACGACCGCGACCCAGGTTGTCCTCACGGCCGACCACACCGCAATCGTGGCCGACTGGGACGATATCTCGTTCGTCCAGGCCACCATCGCAGACGCCGCCGGACATGTGGTGACCAGCTCATCCGCTGCTATAACATTCGCCATCACCGGTCCGGGCACCATCGTGGCCGTGGACAGCGCGAGCATGACCAACGAAACCTTCCGCGGCAAAGTGCGCAACGCCTACCAGGGCATTGCCTACGCCCTCGTCCAAGCCACGGGACCGGGAACCATCACGGTCACGGCTTCTGCCACAGGGCTCACGGGTTCCAGCGCCACCATCCAGGCCAGCGCAGGCAGCTTCGTTCCGTGCTCCGGAACATGCGACTGATGATCCACGACGACCGCATGAAGAGCGGAATCTACGAATTGCTGGGCACGATTTCCCGGCCCTCACACCTCGCGCCATGGCTGCTTGCGGCGTTTCTCGCCGCACCTTGGAGCGCCCAGGCCGCCGATGGCGGGGCGGCGAACGCACAGGCGACCTACTACGTCTCGCCCCAAGGCAACGACTGCAATCCGGGCACTCTGGCGCTGCCTTTTCGGACCGTCACCAAAGCCCGCGATGTCGTGCGGACAGTGAACAGCGCCATGACCGGGGACATCATCGTCTACCTTCGCGGCGGCACGTATCCATTGACCAGCACGCTTTCTTTTGCTGCGGCTGATTCAGGAACCAAGAGTTTCTACGTCAAGTACCTCAACCACCCGAGCGAGACACCCCTGTTGACAGGCGGCCAACCCATCGGGGGATGGACTCTTTCTGATTCGGCGAAGAACATATGGCAGTCCACTGGCGTCACGTCGCGCTTCCGCCAACTCTACGTCAATGGAGCCAAGGCGATCCGGGCACGCACCCCTAACTTGGGCACGGGAGGAGCGGCCAATTTCAATCGAATCACAGGGGCCGACCAGACTGTCCCCAATGTGCAGGTCGCCAGCTCGCAGGTTTCGAACTGGAACAACCTGACCAAGGTGGAAATGCACTTGATGATCAACTGGGGCGATGCAACCCTGCGTTTGGCGTCGTATTCCACAACGGGCGCCACCGCGTTCATCAAGTTCCAAAGCCCCGAAGCCGGCATTTTGTCCCAAAGACCCTTCCCCATTCTCGCATCCGTGAAGCAGGCCTACTACTTCGAAAACGCGCTCGAGTTTCTCGACGTTCCGGGCGAGTGGTATCTGAACGAAAACACGAACACCCTCTACTACCAACCACGGACCGGCGAGGACATGGCCGCCGCAACTGTCGTCGCGCCAATGGTCGAAACCCTGGTCAGCGTCATGGGCACCAGCGCCGATACCGGCCCCGCGCACCACATCTGGTTTCAGGGCCTGGCCTTCGCCCATTCCACATACCTGCGGCCGAGCAGCTTCGGCTTCTTGGACGGCCAGGCAGGACAGTACAACGTGTCGGCGACCGCGCAGAACCAGCAGTACGTGGGCAGGCCATCCGCCGGGGTCCTGGTGGCGAATGCCAACAACATATGGTTCGAGCGAAACATCTTCAGCCAGATGGCCGCCACCGGCCTCGACTTCAACTACGGCACCCACGACGACACCATCGTGGGGAATGTGTTCACGGACATTGGCGGCGCCGGAGTCTCGGTCGGCAAATTCGTTCAGGACGAGACCACCGAGTTTCACATCGCCTACAACCCGAGCAACGCGAGCGAGATCTGCACCAACGACACCATCAAGGACAACTACATCACCAACGTCACCACCGAGATCCAAGGCGCTTGCGGCATTGCGTGCGGTTACCTGCGAGCCATCGACATCGAGCACAACGAAGTCTCCGACGTGAACTACACCGGTATTTCAGTGGGTTTCGGTTGGACCGCCGCGGCGAACGCGATGAGCGGCAACCGGATCAACTACAACGACGTGCACAACATCGTGAAGATCTTGGCCGACGGTGGCGGCATCTACACCCTGTCCAACCAGGGTTCGGGGTCACAAATGGAGTACAACTACATCCATGATTTCCAAAAGTCACAGTGGGCTGACTATGGCGATCACGGCCTCTACCTGGATGAACAGACCAGCGGATATACGGTCAGTCACAACGTCCTGGCGAATTGCCCTGCCATCAGCACCAACCACCCTGGCACCAACACCATGTCCGACAATGCGGGGACGCTGGCATCCACTATCAGCGCCGCCGGCATTGAGCCCGCGTATGCCGATATCAAGACAAACCTGACGATTCCGATCCCAGCCTTTGCCAGCTCCGGCACGGGCGGCCAAGCGGGCGGGGCGTGNNAGTGGCGGTGCCCCGGCCACAGGCGGCACGACCAGCGCGGGCGGGACTACGGGCGCGAGCAGCGGCACGAGCGCGGGCGGGACTACGGGCGTGGGCAGCGGCGTGAGCGCGGGCGGGACTGCGGGCGTGGGCGGGGCGACCGGCATCGGCGGCGGCACGAGTGCGGGCGGGGCCGCAAGCACCGGCGGCGCCACCAACGCTGGCGGGGCCGTCAACACGGGCGGCGCGACTGACTCTGGGGGCGCAGCCGCGACCGGCGGAGCAACCAACACAGGCGGAGCGATCACAACCGGCGGATTGGCGAGTACAGGCGGCGCATCTGTGACTGGTGGTTCGACGAGAATGGGTGGATCTATCAATCCGGGAGGAACGGCTGGGGCAACGAGCCTGTCCGGTAGCCAGACGAACGCGACACGGAGCGGTTGCAGTTGCAGGCTAGGTGGAAAAGCCGCAGCCCCGAGTCCTCAAGATAGTCTTGGCTTCCTCCTCCTCGGCCTCGCATGGGTTGGACGGCATTGGCTTCGCCGGGAAAGAGTGGCGAGTGCGAAAAGTCGCTAGACCTAGATCCCTTGCTGTCCAGAAAGCAGTTCCTGAAGATGCACTGGGACACGCTGTATGCGTGTGATTTCTTCAGCGTGGAAGCCCTGAGCTCATTCGGCACGGTCCGCTACATGGATGACCGACCGGTGTATCGGTCCATCGACAATCGCCAGTGGAAGACGGCCACTTTGCCCACGCGATCCCAGGGCAGATCGACTCGCCGAGGACGCGTCCGGCCATCGCTTCGGAGGTTCCAGTGACCTGAAGCGCGCCATTCGACGCTCCTTTGGGGACGTCAGGCAGACGTCACCCTGTGCGAAGACTGTGTCGCTGGGACACCAGTCAGTCGCCCCGTCTCGATCTGCGCCAGGTGCCGCGCGCCCCGGAACGGCGTGGCCACGAGGTCCAGTCGCGCTCCAATCTTGGCCCGGTGGACCGGTTCACCGGGGTGGCACGTCGGTGGGTGTGGCGGCCCACGGCGGGCGGGTTCCCCGACGCAGAAAAACCCCCTTCGAAACGATTAGGCACAGGCTCATCGCCCCAGATTCCTTCTACCGAAGGATGAGCGGTGGCGGTGGCGGCGGTGGTGGCGGCACCGGTGGTGGTGGTGGCGCGGGTGGTGGCGGTGCGGAAGCCGGTGGCGGCGGTGGCGGGGCAGCAGATGGCGGTGGCGGCGGGGTAGGAGCCGGTGGCGGAGCCGGTGGTGGTACAACCGGCGGTGGGGGGGGCGGCGGCTGATCTGACACGTATTTCTGCGTCCAGGTCGCCATGTGGTTCGAAGTGGTCATATCCTGGAAGGGCAAGAAGAAGCCCGGGTAGCTGCCATCCTTGCCGGCAAGCACGTTGTCCGCGTCGAGAGCGAACATCCATAGAAGCGTCTGGGTCGACGGATCTCCGACGACGCTGGCGTTGGGGTAGTAGCGGCGTACGCCAGCCCGACGCTGCGACGAGGCTGTGAACCAAAATAGCTTGTGTCCGTCCTGCT
>PMBY01000517.1:9363-9947 GCA_003153875.1 Myxococcales bacterium
CTGGCGGATAGACTCGCTGTAGAGCAGGAACGAAGAATCGGGAACGAAGGTTGCGTTGTAGCGGTTCTTGCCCACGACGTGGGGGACTATCTCGATGGGGGGCAGATTCCATCCCGTGGTGCCCTGAGTGATTACGGAAATCCCGCCCTCTTGGAATTCAATCGTCGACTTGTTGCTGCCATAGATGTGGGTCACGGAAATGGAGCCGCCATCGGGCGACCAGGCGGGGAAGGCCGGCGTGAACGCCAGGCTCAGGGTACCGTCGCTGGTGGTCTTGCGCAGACCGGTAGCGCCGTCGTGGAAAAAGAGCGAATTGGCCGGCGCGGAGTTAGCCGGAGCCACGGCGACGAATTCGCTGGCGTCGGGATTGAAGGACGTCAAGAGCACGCGGTTCTGGCTCGCGGGACCGCTGCTGCGCCCATCGACCGTCAACCAGTTGGAGGTAGCGGTGCGAGACAGGGTGAGGTCGTTCAAGTAGACCAGGTACGATTCGTACGAAGTGCCCGACGCGGCCGCCATGCGCCCACCACCCGCCGACAGCGAATGGCAGCCCACGCAGCGGGTTCCTCCGCCGGGCGTTCCGC
>PMBY01000513.1:0-24475 GCA_003153875.1 Myxococcales bacterium
GACCGATCCGCCCAAGCCCAACATCAAGTATCCGGACGGAAGTGGCGCGGCAGGCGCGGGCGGCGGCGGAACCACGGGGGCGGCAGGCGCGGGCGGCAACCCCGCGACCGGGGGCAATACGGTGGTAGATACCGGAGGCGCAGTGGTCCCCGGGGGCACGACTGCGGTGGCGCCAGAAACCGGGGGGAGCACGGGCAGCGGAGCGGCGGGCGCCGTCGCTGGACAAAGCGGCACGGCAGCACAGAATTCCGCAGCCTCGTCGGGCTGTTCATGCGCGATCGGAGCAACCTCCGGGCGTGCCTCGGCCGGCTATCTGGTCGCGATGCTGGGCATGGTGTGCCTGGCTCTGAACCGGCGACGCCGGCGGAGGGATTCCCCAGAGTAGCAGGCAACTCTACAATCAGGCCCCATCGACGTCGACTGTGCCGGCGACGATGGGGCGGTTGCGGCGTTGCCATCCTGCTGTGCATTTGCGAAATTGATTTGAGAAGAAATGAGCCGAGTCGGTAGGTCCATCGTCACTCTAGCAATAGGGGCCGCTCCTATTTAACGGCGAGGTTCAATGTGAAAGGAGAGACACGATGCGCTATCGCATTCTGACAGCCTTTGTTCTTCTGACTTTTGGCCTACTGGCTATGCCGGCCAATGGGCAGCGGATCATGGAAAAACTCGGCCGGGGTTTTGTGGCGGTCGGGGGAGGAACCGGAACCCTTCTGTCGTGGCGGATCTACGGCACGGAATGGGGCTCTGATATCGCTTTCAACGTCTACAAGGGCACGACCAAGCTCAATAGCGCCCCAATAACCAACTCAACCAACTACCAGGACACGGGCAGCGGCACCGATTACACCCTGAAGGCGATAATCGGGGGCGTCGAGGAAACGACAGGGACAAAGGCGATGTCTCTGCCAAATGGCTACCTGGAGATTCCGCTCAAAGCCGCACCCGGCAGGACTGTCAAGTTTGGCTGTGTCGGCGATCTCGACGGGGATGGCGAATACGAATATGTCGTGGACCGGCTCCAGACTGGCGCGTCCCAATATGTCGATGCATACCACAGAGACGGCAGGTTCCTCTGGCGGATCGATATGGGCCCCAACAGCACGAACACGGACAATTCTAATCCCGGTGCGGGCACCATCGCCTATGGGCATTCCGACAATGAAGCCGTGTATGATATCGACAGCGACGGCAAAGGCGAACTCATACTCAAGGTGGCCAACGGTACCATCTTCGGGGATGGTAAAGTAGTGAACGGGTCGACAAGTCCAACCGACTCGTGGATCACCGCGATCGACGGAATGACCGGCGCGGAAAAAGGCACGCGCATTCAAGTGCCCAACGATCTTGCCTCTACTGGGAACATAACCGGCCATTTTGGCATCGCCTATTTTGACGGCGTGCATCCCACCTTCATGTTCAAGGGAAAAGTCGGTGGGACGAAGGCCATGATGGACATGGCATTTGATTTCAAAGACAACGCCTGGTCGATGCGATGGAAGTTCGTAGATGACCCGATTTCAGCCTATACCAACAACCACCAGATCAGATGTCTCGATATTAATGGCGACGGCGTGGATGAATTTGTCAACGGCGGATATGCGAGGGATGGGACTGGCAAGATTCTCTGGAATCTGACTCCCCAGAAGATAGTCCACGGCGACCGGTGGCATATAGGCAAGTTCAATCCAGCCGGGGACCTGATAGGTTGGGGCATTGGACAGAATGCTACCTATGACTGGTATGAGTATGACGCCAAGGACGGCACCATCCTTCGAAAGTATGGCCCCGGTGGAAAGGACCAGTCGCGCGGGGATTGCGGGGACGTCGACCCGACCCATCTAGGGTACGAATGCTGGACCGGCGCCGAGGTGTTCAACATGGCGGAATTGACCGGTTCGCAAATAGGGACCAGTGGGCCGCCGCAGAACTTCCGGATATGGTGGGACGGCGATGTGTTGAGCGAGCAACTGGACGGGGGCACGATATCAAAATGGGCTTATCCGGGCATGCCCAGCGGCGGCTTTAGCAAAGTGACGCTCCCTGGTATCTTCGCGGCTGGCAACAGGCCCCCTCTATACGGNNTATACCCAGTCGCGCTTCGTGGACTATTACCTGGGCGAAGGGATGACCGACCCGCCGAAACCCAATATCACGTATCCTGACGGCTGCGTGGGCTGCGCAGGCGCGGGCGGTGGCGGGACCACTGGGGCTGCCGGCGCAAGCGGCAGCGTCGGAACCACCGAGGCCGCCGGTGCAAGCGGCAGCGGCGGGAAGATCGGCGCAGGCAGCGGTGGGTCCATACTTTCAGACGGCACACCGAGCACAGGCGGCGCCGTCGCAACGGGTGGACGCGGCGGTAGAGGTGGCAGCGTGGTCGCCAGCGGGGGAAACCCCGGGAACGGAGGCACAACTGTGGTGGTGGACACCGGCGGGGCAGGAATGGCCGGAGCTGGCGGGACCTCGGCGGTGGTGCCTGAAACCGGGGGTAGCACGAGCGGCGGAGCGGGCGGCGCCGTCGCTGGACAAAGCGGTACGAGTGTAGTCCACGCCGCGGCCGCGTCGGGCTGTTCATGCGCGATCGGCGCAAGCGCCAGGCGCACTTCGCCGGGCTATCTTGTCGCTGTGCTGGGCGTGTTGGGCCTAGTTCTGAACAGGCGACGCCAGCGGGTGCGCTCGCAGAAGTGACAGGCCGAGGTCGTGCTCGGGCGGCCTGCGCGCATTCCAGGGACCGACATCAGACCTGTTCGCGGCCGAGCCGAGGCGATNNCAGCGGGCAATGGCTGCAAGAGGCGATCAAATGGAATCGCTTCTTGCGGCTAGCCGTTGTGGCCAATTCGGCAGTCCCACGCGCAGCACCGTCACGCGGAACTCCCCGGAAGCTGAAGCCTTTGTCAGCTCTGGGCTCTAGATCTGGAGCGCCGCCTGGCGCTGTGCGTCCGGAGTCAAAGAAAATTGAGCCGTATTTGACCCGTCTTGGTTGGTCCCTGCCCCTTCTCCCTACGAGTGCGTCTATGCACAGAGCATTTACTGCGCTGCTGGAGAGACATCATCCCACCATCAAAAGGGGCGCCACCATGAGAAATCGGGTCGTTCTATTTTCAATCTGCCTGGTCGTTTGCCTAGTGGCAATGCCTGCCCAGGGCCAGCGGATCATGCAAAAACTTGGCCGCGGGCTTGTGGCGGTCAAGTCGGGGACCGGAACCTATTTGTCGTGGCGGCTTTGGGGCACAGAACAGGGCACCGACATTGCTTTCAACGTCTACAAGGGGACGGCGAAACTCAATTCCGCGCCAATAACCACCTCCACCAACTACCAGGACACTAGCAGCGGCACCGGCGACTACAGCGTGAAGGCCGTGATCGGGGGCGTCGAGGAGGCGACAGGGGAAAAGGCGATGTTGAATCTGCAGAATGACTACCTTGAGATCCCGCTCCAGGACGCAGGAGGCAGGGCCATCCATCTGGGCTATGTCGGGGATCTCGACGGGGATGGCGAAATGGAATACATCGTGGATCGGGTTTCAACAAACGTATCCCAGTATGTCGATGCATACCATCGGGACGGGACGTTCATGTGGCGGGTCGACATGGGCCCGAACTCCACCAATACCGACCTATCACTATCCGGTCCGGACACCATCAGCGTAGGACATGCTGACAATGAGGCCGTGTTTGACGTCGACAGCGACGGCAAAGACGAAGTCGTACTCAGAGGGGGCAACGGCATGATCTTCGGGGACAAGAAAGTACTGGCCGCGTCGACAACGGCAACCGACTCGTTCATCGTCGCGATCGATGGAGCAACCGGCGCGGAAAAGGGCAAGGAGGTCGCTGTGCCCCAAGATCTCAAAGCAACCGGGAACGTAACCGGCCATTTTAGCAGCGCATATTTCGACGGCGTGCATCCAAGCCTGTACTACAAGGGAAAAGCTGGTGGGACGAAGGCCATGATGGATATGGGATTTGATTTCAAAGACGGCGCCTGGTCCCTGCGGTTTAAGGCCGTGCGTGCTGACCCGATAAAGGGTTTTCCGAACAACCACAATGTCAGATGTGTCGACCTTGATGCCGACGGCATGGATGAATGTGTAAACGGCGGCTATGCCATCAAAGGGGATGGATCGGTCTTCTGGAATCAGGCTTCTCAGGGCATTCTCCACGGCGACCGGTGGCATATCGGCGATCTTGATCCCACGCGGCCCGGCCTGGAAGGTTGGTGCATTGGACAAAGTTCTGGATATGACTGGGCATATTATGACGCCAAGACCGGCACCGTACTTCGAAAGGTTGGCGCCGGTACCACCGACCTGTCGCGCGGGACATGCGGAGACGTCGACCCGACCCACAAAGGGTACGAATGCTGGACCGGCGGCAAGGTNNCAAGGTGTACAACAATGCGGACTTGAACACTGCCACGACCATGACCACTTCACCTCCTGCGCAAATAGGGTCGAGTGCGCCGCCGGAGAACTTCCGCATCTGGTGGGACGGCGATGTGCTGAGCGAAAACCTTGACGACGTCACCATCTCAAAATGGTCATATCCGGGGGCGACTGGTCTTGCTTTCACCAGCAAGAAGCTTGAAGGCAAATCCTCGTGGCGTCAGGCGGTGCCCCTGTATGGCGATATGTTTGGCGACTGGCGCGAGGAGGTGCTGCTTGAGAACACCGCCGGCACGGCGATCCGAATCTACACAACTACCATTGTGACGGACAAGCGGATCTATACCCTGATGCACGATCCAGAATACCGAAACAGCATGAACGAAAAGGGCTATCAGCAATCGCGCATGGTGGACTACTACCTGGGCGACGGGATGACCGACCCGCCAAGGCCCAACATCAAGTATCCTGACGGAAGCGGGGCCGCGGGCTCGGGCGGCGGCGGGACCACTGGGGCCGCAGGCGCGGCCGGCGGCACCACCACTGGGCCCGCAGGCGCGAGCGGCGGCCGGACCTCTGGGGCCGCAGGCCAGGCCGGACGCACGACCACTGGGGCCGCAGGCGCGAGCGGCGGCGGGACCACCGGGGCCGCAGGCCAGGCCGGCGGCGGGACCACTGGGACGGTGGACACTAGCTTGGCGCCCACCGGCGGGACGGCGGCGACCGAAGTGGGCGGGACGTCCGGGGCCGAGGGCGGCACCCTGGCGACCGGGGGGAACACCGTGGCAAGCACCACAGCGCCGATCCCAACCGCGGGGACGTCTGCTGTAGTGCCTCCGACCGGGGGTAGCACGAACAACGGAGGCGGCGGCGCCGCTGGCGGACAAGCCGCCACGGGACCGATCACTGCTGCGGCCGCATCGGGCTGTTCATGCGCGATCGGCGCAACCTCCGGGCGCGCCTCGGCGGGCTATCTGGTCGCGATGCTGAGCATATTGGGCCTGGCTCTGAACCGGCGACGCCGCCGCACCGGCTTGCGCGACTAGCAGGCCACTTCACGGTCCTGGGATTCGGACCACATCGGCGGGGTGCAGGCGCAAGAATCGCGTTTCTCCTCTAAGGGCGACCTGCGGTCGCCCCTCTGGGCTTGCCTGCACGAGCCCGTGTGCCGCGACAGTGGGCGCCCTCGCCTGCTTCGAACAACCATGCTGTATCCGCAGCCATGTCCCGCACAAACGCGATGGGGTAGACTATCCCCGTGGTCAACACGGTGTCATCAGCGGCCGGAAACGGCGGCCCAAGGGTGCCCCACAGCGCTCATGCGATCGAGGTCGCACCAATACGGGGCAGCAGGGTTCCCGGACCCTCGAAAACTCGATTCGATTTGACTATGCTCAGGTGACTAGCGTGAAGAAGCTCCATTCCTCCGCCTTCAAGGGCGCGCTCTATTGCCTCCTGTTTGCCGCGGCTGCCGTGTACATCGAGGCAAGGATCAGGCCGCAGGTTCTGTACTATTGGAATCCCGAACTGTTCTTGAAGACTTTCGCGTTCTTCCGCGACATCGCGCTGCTGCCCGGCGGGGTGACGACGTATGCGGACAAATTCCTCTTCCAGCTCAACGCACTTCCCTGGCTGGGCACGCTGTCAACCATCTTCTTTGCTCTTCTTGCCGGCGTCTTTGCGAACAGGATCCATTCGGCGCTTACCGGCGTGCGCTCTTCCTTCTTTACTGTTGTCCCGCTCTTCTTCGTTCTCTGTACCCTCAACCAATTCCGCATCATTCCCCTGACGAAACTGCTTGCCGCGCTCGTGGTTGCGGACGTCTTCATTCATCTCCCGGGAAAGAACGCCCTTCTTAGGGTCTTGGTCTTCCTGCTTGCCTCATGCTTCTTCATCCTGATAGTGCACGACCTCTATTGGCTTTTCGCGGCCCTGTGCATAACTTCTGAACTACTGCGCCACCGGGATCGATGGGTCGGGGTTTTGTATGCAGCCTTGGCACTTGCCATTCTGGCCATCGACCATCGATATCTCTACCTTCAGCATACGAGGGTCGAATCCCCTGGCGCCGCCCTTTCTGGAGCCCTCGACCGCGGCTCCACTCTTGAAGTGGCCGCGTTTGTGAGTTTGCTGCTCCTTTCCGTCGCCGTGGCATATAGGAAAAGATCGCTCTCGGGTCTCGCTTTGTTGCCTATCCTGGCCACCGGCTACGCCGACCTCCAGACCTGGCTGCCGAGTTCCAAAGGCCTCCTTTTCCTGCTTCTCGGAGCCCCGCTTCTATCGGCCCTCCGCGCGGCTCGGCGGACGCCCAAGTCGACACGCTGGCCCGCCTGGGCAAGAGCGGCATCAATCGCCTCTTTGTTTCTTGTCGGCGCGCTCACGATAGACCTCACATTCAACGACTATTGGAGTTCCGTCCTAAGGCTCAATTTGTACTCTGCAACGCAGCAATGGTCCGCCGTTTTGCAAGAGGTACAGAAGCCGTCGCTCGCCGACGCCGATCCAATATTGGTATCGCCGTTCATACTCGAAGCCCTGCATCATACCGGCAGGCTGCCCGACGACCTTCTCAAGTACCGGAAACTCTATCCGCCCTACGCCGCGAATGTTACCCCGGAGACGCTTCGCGAAGACCTGGAAAAGGGCAAGTACATGGTCAACCTGCAGCAGAACGCCCGGGTTTGCTTTGAACTGGGGCTCATCAACTACGCTGAGCTAACGGCCTACGATCTATTGGAGTATCGCGGCGATCTGCTTTCGTCTTACCAACTGATCGCTCTCGTCTATTTGCTAAAGGGCAATCCCCAGGCCAGTCGCCCATTCCTCCTCGTGATAAAGCAGAATCTACTCTCAGGCGCATGGGCCGACCGGTATCTCGCGTATGCCGACGACCCGAAGCGGATGGAGAACGACGACTATCTGATGTCGATCAAGTCGCGAATACTCCTAGCGGACGACCCCGTCGAATCGCTACTGCAACGGCCCCCCTTCTATTCAGTTGCCCAGCGCCTGGTAGCGCATAATCCAGACAACGGCATGGCTCGCGCATACCTTCTGTCCTCATACTTGCTGAACGGACAGGTTGCCAGAATATATGAAACATTTTTCCCGAACGATGACTCCGCCGCCCTGCTGGGTACCGCCGCAATTCCGCTGGTTTGCCAAGAGGCCGTCCTGGTGTATCTGGAAGCTACCGGCCAAAATCCATCACCGGCGGTCGCAAGGCGACTAGACGGAACGACCGTCCGTGATTTCATGGAATACTCTGACATCCTGCGAAGACGTGCTGCCGGCTACCCGGTGAACACCAGTGAAAAATTCGAGACCAGATACTTCCATTTCTACACCTCCCTTTCTAGCCAAAGGCGAACATGGGCGAATACCGTCGATTCCGCTCACTAGTCGTCGCGCCATGCTTGGCCGCACTATTGGGAACAGGCGTTTCATGTGCCGGCTTTGATGAGCGTTCAGCCCTCCCGGCAGGAATCCCTCCGACCATCCGGCCGGACTACTCCAACAGCGTCATTCCGCCCAACATAGCACCGCTGAACTTCACTATCGCCGATTCCGGCCAGGAGTTCGCCGTGGCGATCAGCTCGATCAAAGGTTCCAGAATCGTCCTCGTGAGTGCATCGCCTGAAATCACCATCCCTTTGCGCAGATGGCGCTCGCTGCTGGAACAGAACGCCGGGAATGAACTGAAGTTGCAGATCTACATCAAGCGGAATGGACGCTGGTATTCTTTTTCACCCATTACAAACAGAATCGCGCCAGAGCCCATCGATCGCTACATAACCTATCGCAAGAGCTACCCCCAATTCTACATGAAGGACAGGCTCGAGATTCTGCAGCGCGACCTGCAATCGTTCGACGAGGAACTGATTCTCTCGCCCAAGCAAGGCTGTTTCAATTGCCACACCTTCTATAGCCATTCCACGGACAAGTTCCTTTTTCAGGCGCGTTTCTACGGCAAGAACTACCTGCTGCTGCATGACCAGGGAAAGACCTCGCTCATTACCCCGGTGCTGAGACGGCCGGGATCGGCCTACGCTTCCTGGCATCCCAACGGCAACCTAATTGCGTTTGCCACCGACGCAAAGGTCTCGGTCTCCATGTTTGCGGCCGGCAAGGGCGCCGAGGAGGTTCTTGAATACACGGATCTGGACGGCGATCTGGCGATCTACAATATCCAGCAGAACACGATGTCGACGACTGAGGCCATTTCCCGGAAGGACAGGGTGGAAAACCAGCCCGCGTGGTCTCCCGATGGCAAATTCCTCTATTTCCTGAGCGCCCCGAAGGTTCCCAAAGAGGACTTCGCGAAGGTACAATACGATCTTCGGCGGATTGGGTACGACGCGGGCCGCGACACATGGGGCGAGGTAGAAACTCTTGTCTCGGCCAGCGAGACGGGGTTGGGCTCTACCTTTCCGGCACCCTCTCCCGACGGTAGGTTCCTTCTCTTCTGCATGACCGACCGGGGATCGTTTTCCATCGTTCGGCAGGGTACCGACTTGTACCTGATGGACCTTGAAAAGAGGAGCTTCAGAAAGCTAGAGATCAACAGCGATCATTCTGATTCTTATCATGCATGGTCAAGCAACAGCAGATGGATCGTTTTTACCAGCAAGCGTGGTGATGGAATATTCGGTAAGCTGTATTTCAGCTACCTCGACAGCAATGGTATCGCGCACAAACCCATTGTTTTGCCGCAGCAGGATCCACGCTTCTATGAAAGCTTCACCAAGAGCTATCAACGGGCCGAGTTCACTACGACGCCTTTCAGGGTCAGCCCCGCGGATCTCAACGAGGACATTGGCGACGTTGGCAAGATCATCACCGCCTCATATGTGGAGGAGAAGCGATAGGCTTTGCTGAGAGGTCGCTCTTTCAGGACAGGAGCGCACAAGCCGGGTGGCTACAGGCCGCGCACACTACTCGCCCGACTTGGCGCTGATCTCGGGTGGGCAGGCGATTTTCTGGTACACCATCTGGGGATTGTCGGCGGCGGCGAACCAGCCGGTGACCCAGTTGCAGCCTGCCAAGAGCTGAGGCATGTTGCCGAATGCCGCTTGGCACTTCTGCTGGACACAGTTTTTGTCATCCTTGCAGGTCGTCAGCATGCCCCCGTTTGTGTCGCCGATGTCGGCGCTGCTCCATTGCGCTGAACCACCGGTGCATGCGTTGTTTGCACCCACGCCCCCGCCGGGGATGAGCAGGTCGAATTGGTTGGAAGCGATGCCTCCGATGTTGATCACCTGAACGATCATCGTCTTGTCCTTGATGGCCATCGACCCTGCGTCCTTGTCGTTGTACTGCCCCTTGCCGGTGAACTGGATCTGGTAGCACGTGCCGCAGGCGACGCCATTGTAGGCCGCGAAGCCAAAGGAAAGTGTGTCGCTCACTGACCAAGGCGCGCCCCAGTAGCACATGTATCCGCCTCCACCGCCGCACGCGCTTTGCGTGTCGTTGTTGACCGTCGAGGTGCCATCCTTGCCGCAGGTATGGACTGGTTTGCCGTTGGCGTTGGCGGACCAGCCACAGGATGGCTTGCAGCAGTCCCAGTAGCGGGTGGTGAAACCGCTGCTCCCGTTGGTGATGGGCGGATATGAAGCGTGCGTGCCAGCAGCGGAGGAGGATACCCCGCCGCTAGCCGATCCGCCGGTCGCGCTGCCGCCGCTCGCACCCCCGCTGGCCGTGGCGCCTGCGGTCCTGGCGCCCCCTGACTTTGAGCCGCCGTTCATCGAGCCGCCGTTCATCGAGCCGCCCGTGAATGTCCCGCCGCGGGTGTTGGTGCCGCCGCTCACGTTGCCTCCACTCGCACCGCCGCTGGCGCCGCCCACCGCATTGCCCCCGGTCGCCGAGCTCCCTGACGTCGTGCCGCCGGTCGGGTCGCTGCCTCCGAATGGCGTGCTGCCCGTCGATGTCGCGCCACCAGCCGTGGTGGTACCCGCGGTCGCCAAGGTGCCACCTATCACGCCGGCATCTCTCTGGGCCGTGTCTCCGCCCGACGGCGGGATGGCACTGGTGCTTCCGCCCAAGGGACCGGCTCCCCCGCTTCCCCCAATTCCAGGACTGCTGTGCGTGGTCGAGGTCGTGTTTCCGCCCTGTCCATGATTCGCTGACGGGGGTGCCAGAGCGCACCCTCCCCCAAGAGCAATCAGGGCGAGAATCGGGGCGGGAGGAAACTTCATGAACACACTCCTCGGCTT
Source organism: Myxococcales bacterium (assembly GCA_003153875.1). Next base: position 10,598 of record PMBY01000513.1, read on the forward strand.
TGGACTGCAAAACCCCGCTCAGCGGCGAATCGGGAATCTTTGGAGGACGGTAGGCTACGAAAGAGATCCAGATTCATCAACTTCCGCGACTGTTCCCTCGCAGAAAAGTGCCGGCCGACCGCCGGCGAAACAGATGATCGGCTGCGTGACTGCGCCGCCGGACCGCTGGAGACTCACGCCGCACGATGCGTTAGGCAGAATCGCTTCTTCCAACGTTCGGTGAGATGGTGAGTCTCCCCCCGACGGGCGTCTTCATCTATACTCGCTCGTCTGTGACTAGTTCCCGCGTCAACGAGCGCCGCATGCCCAGCAAGGCGCTCCGGCGTGAGAAGGACCAAAGGAAAGGCAGGCCAAGTCGTATGAGGCAGTCTTCATGGGCTCTCCGTCGATCAATCCTAGCGGCGTGCGTTGGTGGTTTGCTAGCGCTGGGTCTTGCACCCGCGGCGGCAGGTGCACGCGAGAAGGCCCAGCCCAGCGAACCCACGCCGCCAGCCCCGGTCGCGCCCGCCCCGGTTTCAGCCGCGCCGCCTGCTGCGCAGCCAGCGCCGCCTCCGGCTCCCACCGTTCCCGCGGCCGCGACCGCCAAGGCACCGCCCCCGTCCACCGAGGGGCAAGGCCGGGGACTGGTCGTGACCGGCATCGCGCTTGAGATCGTCGGTGCCGCGGCGCTGGTGACGGGCGGTGTGTTCAGCTACCTCGTGAGCAAGACGAGCGACGACGCCAACAACCTGACCAGCGGAGGCAAGGTCGCGCAGGGAACCGATCTGCGCACCAAGCAGGCCGACGGGAATCGCTTCGTGACGATGCAGTATGTGTTCTACGCCATCGGCGGCGTCGCGGCTGCGACCGGGATCGCCCTGCACATCATCGGGTCGGGCAAGAACAGCGAGAGCGCGACGGCAGAGATTCAGCCTGCCATTTCTCCCACGGCGTGGGGTCTCAATCTCTCGGTCCGTCTCTAGCCGGTGCACCATGAGAAACAACCTCTTCTTTCCAGTCGGTATTCTTCTCGCAGGCGCGCTACTGGCGGGTTCGGCGTGTAGCCTCAAGATCAACGTGCCCCCAGGCCAAGTTCTGTGCAAGGCGGACACAGACTGCCCGAGTGGAGCGGTCTGCGAAGCGATCAGTCAAGACGCGGCGCCGATCACAGTCAGCGTCTGTTGCCTCAAGCGGGGCTGTACCGCTGGCCTTCCTCCCGACACGATCAGCGCCGCGATCGCGGCCGCATATGTGCCCGACGCGTCGGCGGAGAGAGCTTCGGGGGCGGATGCTTCTGCGGACGCCCTGGCTGAACCAGAAGCCCAAGACTAGTAGAAATCGGGCGTCGGGCCCGAGTCTCAGACTCAGGCCCCGCGGGTCGAGAAGTGCGAGCGACCGTGGAACTTCCAGGCTTTGATCAGGCCGACGTTCTTGGCTTCGACGGGTTCCATCTCGCTGAACTCGGCTTGCACGGCCTCGGGCAGCTTCTGATAGAAGGTGTTGGCCACCACCATTTCGTTGGACGAGGCCTCGGCTAGCAGGCGCGCCGACAGGTTGACCGCGTCGCCCACCACGCCGATGTGGGTCTGGCTGAAAGGCCGGTAGAGCACCACGTGAATGTCACCCATGGCGATGCCCAGGTGCACGCCACCCGCGGGCTGAACCCGATCGAGTTGGCGCTGCCAGCGGTTGGACACCGAGTTGCCGATCTGCAGGAGCGAGCGCGCGCATTCCAGCGCCCGCAGCGTGACGTTGTCCTCGGGCTCGGGCACGCCAAACAGGGCCAGCACTTCGTCGCCCACGAACTGTCCCATCATGCCGCCCGAGTTGATGATGGCGTAGCGCGAGTTGGAGTAGAACGAGGTCAGGGCGCCGCGCATGATCTCGTCGTCGCGCGTGTCGCGCACGAAGCTGGAGAAGTAGGACAGGTCGGCCAAAATCACCACCACGTTGCGATAGCGTTGTGGCGGCAGGATGCGCTCGGGCGTCAGGCCGTACTGCGTGTGCAGCTGCAACAGGCGCGACCAGCCGAAGTGCCAGAGCAGCGACGCCTTGAGCGGGCTCGCTACGTGCCGATCGCCGAAGGCCCAATGCCACTTGGCCTGATCGATGCCACTACGCAATTCGGTCAGGCTCTCGACGGTGACCGCGGGAAGATCCAGCTTGAAGCACTCGACGATCAGCTGGCGCAGCCTGATCTCGTCCCAGATCTCCAGCTGCAGCTCAGGACGGATGGCGGCGCGCAGACGCTCGAAGAGCGCAGATGAGTCTGGCCGCGTGGCGCGGTCGATGAGTAGGACCACGCGGTCAGCATCGGGCACCGTGGTGGAGGCGGTCCCGTACTTGTGCTCTAGATGATGGACTAGCCGGTCGCTGGCGTAGCCGTACTTGACCTCGAGAAAATACGGCGGTCGTCCTGGCCGGCTCACCAGCATGTCGGCGAACGCGCCCGGTGCGCCCAGGTCGACCTCGCGCGCCACGTCGACTTCCTCGGCATGGGCGCCGTCATGCTGGACGGAGTGCACGCGGCAGATGTCACAGCAGATCTCCTCGAGGAAAAGCCGCAGCTGGCGGAGGAAGTTGGGGTTTTCCGAGCTGCTGGCCAAGGTCACGGTCATGGTGGTCCCATTGTAGCGTGCTCCTCGGTGAAATCAGCGTCCTTGACTTGGGCCACGCCTCTCGCTAAGCACTCTCCGCAATGACTCGCGACGAAGACGCCCCGGATCCCATCCTGTTCGATCGCCGCATCGTCGAACGCAACATCAAACGTGGCCTCATTACGCGCAAGGACTACGACAAGTTCTTGAAGTCGCTGTCCGACGCCTCCGGCAAGTTGAGATCCCCCGACGAGGTCGTCGACGCGAACCCAGGTTCTACGGAAACCGACACCGCGCCGCACCCCGCAGCTTGAAATCGTGGGCTGGGCTGCGTAGCCTTCCCGCATGTCGGATTCCGAGAAGACGCCTGGTTTCAAGGTAACGGATCGCCGGTCCTTCTCCGAAAGCGGAACGGCCGAATCGGGGCCAGCCGCAGAAGTTCCGTCGGGTGAGCCGGCCGAACCCAAGGCCTCCTCACCAGCAGGCGCGCAGGGAGACGACAATCGCGCGTTCCCGCCGGCGGACTTTTCCACCTTCATCCTTTCCCTGGGCAGCTCGGCGCTGATCCACCTCGGCGTAGTCGCGCCGCCAGGAGAAACCGCCAAGCGCCGCGACCTGCCCATGGCCAAGCACACCATCGACCTGCTGACGCTGCTGCGGGAGAAGACCCAGTCCAACCTCACCCCAGAAGAGGACAAGCTACTGGAAAGTCTTCTCTACGATCTGCGCCTGCGTTACGTGGAAATGGTCAAGGCTGGGTCGTAGGACTGTGAGCCTATGCCACAGGCTCGGGAGCCGGTTCCACCACCGCAGCGGCGCTCTGCTGTCGGCGTCGAGCGCCCCACCAACACAGGAAGACACCAAAGAGAAGCCCAGCCGGATAGAGAATCATTTGCAGCAAGCGAGCCCGGTAGGCCTGGCGCTGGGTGAATTCTAGGTACCACCAGTCTAACCTCCCGCGTGCGTAGGGGACGGCGATGTCGGTCAGCGGGATGGTGGTGTATCGATGCCAGGGACCATCCGCTTCAGCCACGTCCCAGGAGTCGCCCCGCCAGATGTGCTTGGCCATCCAGTACTGACCAGCCAAGGGAGAGAACGGCGGCAGCCAGTTGAGTCCGTAGAAATCCTCGAAGCACGGATCGCAGGGCTTCTTGGCGCCGGGTTTGGACACGTTGCCCGTGCGGTCAGGGGCCCCCAACCACTGCGCACGAGCATTGTGCTCGACCCGGATGTAGTGATCCCAATACAGGCTGCTGCCAATGACCTGCACGCCGATGCCCAAGACGAAAACTGCCGTGGCAAGCACGCCCACCACCACGCGCCGGTGCTTGATGGCTTCATCCACCAAGAACACACCTGGCAGCAGGAGCAGCGGCACGAGGAAAAGCAGATAGCGCGGCCCCCAGCACCAGTCCCCGCTCCAGAACATGAACTTCCCGTAGACTAGAACCACAGGAATCGCGGTGACCGCAAGGGCGGTGGCCCACAGCCGACAGCGACGCACGACTAGGGGAATTCCAAACAGCGCAAAGACCAGCGGCGGGTTGTAGAGGAAAATGCTCTTGCCCGGGGACGCCCAAAGGCCCAGGAAGCCGTCGAGTGTCTCGGTGCCAAACACGAAACTCACGGCGCCAGTCCCGTAGGCCGTGCGAAACGGCGAACCGGTGCGAATGGTGTTGTAGATGAACTGAATGACCAGGAAGGGCGCCGCGCCCAGCAGGCCCAGTCCCACGCACCTGAGGGTTTCCTTCCGAGTCAATGTGTCGCGGTGGTGCCACAGCGCCAAGAGAAACGCCCCTGGCACAGCCAGCACGAACAGCTCTTTGGAGTTCACGATGGCCCCGCACCAGACGCCCAGCACCAGCACTGCCTTGCCCCGGTAGTCGCGCAGAACCCGCATGAAGGCCGAAAAGAAACCCAGGAAGGACACGGCCTGGACCATTTCTGACCAAGGCACCCGGGCGTAGACCCCCACCATGGTGCCCATGACCAACACCACGCTGGACACCAGGCTGGCGCCCAACCCCAGCCCCAGAAAGAGACAGAGGCGCACAAACAACACCGCTGCCAGGCCCCCTAGCGCGGCCGGGCCCAGGTGGCTGGACACGATCTTGGCCAGAGCGACGTCTTGCGGAAAACGAGACACCAAGAGCCGCTGGAACAAAGCACCAGGCACGTGGATCGCCGACGCCAGGAAGGGATGCACGTCGTACGTCCGCTTCCCCTTCGGCACGGTTTCGCCACTCGCGTCCACCCGGCCATGAAAGGCGAAATTCGTGGCAGCCGCGTAGATCGGCTTGGCATCATTCCAGGGCGGCTCGCGACTCTGCACCGTGAGGAAGAAGCAGAAGATCGCCAGGAACAGCCCAAACTGGCCCCAGCGTCCAAACGGCCGCGGGCTCAAATCGCCAGAATCGCGGTCCTTGAGGGCGCGGAGGCTGGGCCACCACATCTTGCGCCACTCATACGATCGAACACTATCGTTGTCCACGGCCAGCTGCGCAGCGACGATGCAGGAATCTCACGCGCAGGGCGTGTGGAAGACTGGCCGAACTTGTCGGACGGGGTCGGTGCTGCCCTTTCCATGGGCCAGGACCATTCTGGTCAGCAGCAGGCCCAAGGCAATCCAGAGTACGCCTCGCAAGCGGCGCAGCAGCACCAGCGCCATGGCCGTGGGAGCATCCACGCCCAGCGCGGTGCAGGCGGCGAAGACCGCGGCCTCGACCGCGCCCATCTGACCGGGGATGGCCGCGCCTACCACCGACGCGAGCACGGACGCGGCCCCCAGCCAGGGCGCCAGCGTCGGGCTGAAGCCCAGCAACGCGAGCAGCAGTGCCATCTCGGCCACGATCCACAGCTTGCCCGCCAGATGCAACAACACGCTGCCCAGCACCAGCCGCGGCCGCGAAAGTAACGCTGTTCGCGCGACATCCAACAGGCGCACGAATCGGGCCACGCGACCGGATCCGGCGCCCCACCGGCGCAAAGGCGCGAGGAGAATGAAGAGCACGGCGAGCACCACGACGGCGAAGCTGGTCGCGCCGGCCCAGGCGCAGGTGTGCGCGCTCACCAGCGAAGTGGAGGCCCAGGGAAGGAACGCGGCGCCGGCCAGCAGGAGCGCCGTGGCTACGATGTGGGTGCCGTTGTCGAGCGCCAGCGCGACGAAGGTGCTGCTTCTCAGCCCCGGGCGAAACACCAGCGCCTTGAGAGGCTCGCCCGCCACCCCAGCGCCCAGCTCGTCACCGGCCTGCGACGCCACGTAGGCTGCCAACGCGATCGCCGGTCGGGGACGCAGCGCCTTGGGCAGCAGCACGAGCCAGCCGCAACAATGCAGGACCATTCCGACGACAGGCGCGATTAGAACCCAGACGAAATTCGGGCCGACCCGTTCAATGCTCCGCAAGACCGGTTCCGCGCCAACCCGCCGTAGCAGGACAACCAGGGCCGCCATGCCCACCAGCAGCAAAGCCCCGCTCAGCCAGCCGGTGCCGCGTGATGGTGTGCCAGAGATGTTGGTGGATGAGTGCATGATGACCGGGCTTGTGCAAACGCGGGACCAGCGCCCACGGCCCGGCCAAGCACGCAGCGGCGCGCCGCGGGTGTTGAGGACCTGACAGAATTGTCCTTCGCCTGGCTGATTCTCAACACCGGCGGGCTGGTTATCTCAATCCCAGCACGTCGCGCATGTCGTATAGGCCGGCTGCGCGGCCGTGAAGCCAGAGCGCCGCGCGGACTGCACCGCGGCCGAGGATTTCGCGCGAGGAGGCCCGGTGGGTGATCTCGATGCGCTCACCTTGGCCAAGGAAGAACACGGTGTGATCGCCGACCACGTCGCCGCCGCGCACGGTCTGGATGCCAATCTCGTCGGCGGCGCGCGGCCCGATGTCGCCGTGCCGCTCATAGCGCGCGCTCTTGCCGAGGTCGCGGCCGGTGGCCTCGGCCACTGCCTCGGCCAGACGCAAAGCCGTGCCCGAGGGCGCGTCGCGCTTGGCCCGGTGGTGCGCTTCCACGATTTCAATGTCGTAGGCGGCACCCAAAAGGCGGGCCGCGTCTGCCACCAAACGGAGCATCACGTTCACGCCCACTGACATGTTGGGCGCCAGCACGATGGCGATCTTCTTCGCGGCAGAGGCAACCGCGTCCTTGTCCTGGCTGGAAAGCCCGGTGGTGCCGAGCACCAGGGCCGCACCCGCCTGGGCCGCGGCGATGGCATTGGCCACTGCAGCGCCGGGCGCGGAAAAATCGATCCACACGTCGGCCGCGCCCGGGCCAGGTCGATCCGATTGCACGCACACTCCGCTTTCGGGTAATCCTGCCAGGCGGCTGGCGTCGGCGCCCATCGCGGGAAAATCCGGCCTCTCCACCGCGGCCACCAGAACGGCGGTCGGAGTTTCGGCCATCGCGCGCACGATGGCGCCGCCCATCTTGCCCGCGGCCCCTAACACGGCGATGCGTACTGCCTCGGCCATGATTTCCCCGTCAGATGAGTTTGAGGTCAGAGAGAATCTTGCGCACCTTCTCGCGATTGGCCCCAGCCATCGGGTAGAGCGGCGCGCGGATCTCGTCGGTGATCTTGCCCATCATGGCCAGCGCGGCCTTTACCGGAATGGGATTGGCCTCGATGAACAGTCCTTCCGAAAGCGGGAACACCAGGTAGTGCAGTTCGCGCGCCTTGCTCCAGTTGCCCGCGACCGCTGCGTCCCACATGGCCGCCATCTCGACGGGCGCGACATTAGACACGACCGAGATGCAGCCGTGCGCGCCCAGGGCGTAGAGCGGAAAAGCCGTCGCATCGTCGCCCGACAGGACCACCATGCGGTCGCCCACGCGCGAGATGATCTGCGCCGCCCGCTGCGCCGAACCCGTGGCCTCCTTGATGCCCACCACCAGCGGTACCTCGCACAGACGCGCCATGGTCTCAGGCAGAAGGTCACAGGCGGTGCGCCCAGGCACGTTGTACACCACGATGGGTAGCCCAGCCGCCTCGGCGATTGCCTTGAAGTGACGGAAGAGCCCGTCCTGGGTGGGCCGGTTGTAGTAGGGCGTGACCTGCAAGGTGCCGTCGGCACCCACCGCACGCGCCTCGCGCGTCAGCTCGATGGCCTCGCGGGTCGAGTTGGCGCCTGTTCCGGCAATCACCGGCACACGCTTGTGGGTTTCTTCCACGACGATCTTGATGATGCGGATGTGCTCCTCCACCGTGACCGTGGGCGACTCGCCCGTGGTCCCCACCGGAACGAATCCGTCGATGCCCGCGCGAATCTGCTCGTCGACCAGGCGGCGCAAGGCCTCCTCGTCGACGACGTCGCCGCGAAATGGTGTGACCAATGCTGTGATGACTCCCTTGAACATGAGCGGGAACCTAGCACGTCCTGGCCCCGCGGGTCAGCCGGGTCGGGGAATTCTGGGCCGCAGGGCAGGCCGGCTCGCGGCTAGCGGGCCGCGTGTGCATGAGGGTGAGCGAGTTCGTGTGCGCTACGCGGAAGGCGGGATGCGGGCCGCGGACCGCTCACTGCAGACCGCTGCACGCTGTTCGCTACCGCCCACGCTACCGCTCACGCTCACGCGAGCCGCCAGCCGCGAGCCGCGACCCGGCCTATCCCACGGTCCCGAATTTTCCGACAGGCTCTCGCACTACTCGCCGGTCGTCTCCTCGGTCATCCGCACCCGCGCTCCTGCCCCGACGGGCTGGGAAGTCTCGACGATGACCGCGTCGCCGGCATCCAGACCCTGGGTGATGACGGCGTCGCTAGCGCCTCGGTCCGCCACCACCACGCTGCGCACCTCGGCCCGGCCCGTGGGCGCCACCAGCAAGACGCGGTCACTCTCGCCCACTCGCGACAAGGCCGAGGCCGGCAGCAGGAACGCGTCGGCAAGACGCGCGCGCAGCAGACGCACCATTTGGCCGGCCGCCGTCGCTGCCTCGGATGGCAACTCGATCACCACGTGGATTTCGTCGCCACTCTCGACGGCGAGGCTGCACCCGACCGACCGCCCTTCGATCTCGGCCCCACAGATGCCTTGCTTGCGGAGCCGCGCGGCCAGCGTGCGTGGCAGCTCGAAACTGGCGCGCCAACCCGCCGATTGCATGCGCACCGCGGGCACGCCCGTCTGCACGGTCTGACCCAAGGTGGCCAAAGTTGCCTCGACCCGGCCCGGGGCCTGTGCCACCACGGCCACATTGGAGAGAGCCTGCTGCGTATGCTCCACCAGTCCGGCTCTGAACTCGACCTGGGCCCGGACCGCAGCGACCCGCTTCTCGTCGCCTGTGTCCTGCGCGCCCTTCACCAGTTGCTGATAGTAGGCGAGCCGCTCTTGCTGCTTGGCCAGATCGGCCAGCACCCGGCGGGCTGCGTCGGTCGCGGCCACCACATCACCGGCCCGCAGCGCGGTTCCTGGGGAGGCGAGCCGAATCACCTTCCCGCCCGCCGGGAAGCTCAGCACCTGGCGAGGCAGTGCCTCCACCGGCACGCTGTTGTCGAACCAACGCAAGACGGCCGTGGGTTTGGCGATGAGAACGCGCACCCGCACGGCAGCGGGTGGGTGCGATCGCAGCGCCAGAGGCACCGCGAGCACACCAACGACCACGGCCGTCAGGGTGCCGAGCAGAGCGTAGAGAATCCAGGGGCCGCCGCGCCCCCGCGCGGGCCGCATGGGCAACGGGGTGACCAAGGGAGTGGGCGTGGGAAGCGGCGGCGGAGTCACGATCCGCCGAAGCGCGTGCGCCGCCATGCGAGCCTCCGGAAGTACAGCGGGCGACTGGCTGGTGATTTCGGCAGCCTCGCCGTCGGACATGTGTCTTGCGGGCCGTGGCTCCGGCATAGGCGACGGCGTTTCTTCTCGGGACGGGAGCGGCGGTGTCTGGTCCACAACGGTCGCAGGTTGCCTGTCCGGTGAGACCGACGCCGGCTCGGATGCGCTGGCTGGTGGTGCAGGCGAATCATTCGGCGCGGGCGTTGCGTCCGTGGCTGGCAACCACGGCTGGTGCTGCGACGGCCCGTCGGGCTGCGCTGTGGTCACCACGACCGCGGGTGTCTCAGCGGCTGCCGACGCGTCGGGAGATGGCGTGTCTTTGGATGCCGCTTCTGCCTGGGGCGGCTCGACTGCTTGCTCCGCCGCTGCCAGGGGCGATTGCGCCGCCAGGGGCGCCGGCGTTTCGTCTCCAACAGGCGCGGGTTGCGGCGGGACCGGCAAAGGCGTCTCTGCCAGCACGGGCTGCGACGGAACTGGCGACGGCGTCTCTGCCTCCTCGTCGGACTGGGGCACAGCCGGCGTCCTTTCGGGCGCGACCCCTGGCGTCCTCGCCATTTCCGACTCAAGGAAGCCAAGCTGATCGAGACGTGCCGCGAAAGCCGTGAGTTGCTCTGCCGTCAGCTCCAGCCCGGTCGAAAGCCGCACCCAGGGAATGACCTTGGCCAGAGGGCGGCCATCAAACGCAAGGGCGACCGAGTACTCGTAGTCGAAGAGACGGAAGCTCGCCCCCCGCTTGGGATCGTGAACGTCGACGCACTTGACGCCATCTTCTCGCAAGATGGTCGAAACCAGATCGCGCCGAAGGCGCGGCCCGTCAAATACCATGGTTGCATCTTTACCCGCGGATCGCGCCGGCGCCAATAGTCACGGTGCCAGCAGCTCGTCGTAGACCCGCAGCAGCCGGTCGGCGATGCCGGTCCAATCGTAGTCCCTTTCCACCAAGGCCCGCGCCTCCAGGGTCAGGCGGCCGGCGAGCGCGCGGTCGGTGAGAAGACGCGCCACCGCTGCGACGAAACCTTCGGCGTCATCGGCGATGAGCAGGTGCTTGTCGTCCTCGACCGCAAGACCTTCGCAGCCCAGCGGCGTGGAAACCACGGGCCGTCCCAGCGCCATGGCTTCGAGAATCTTGAGGCGGGTTCCACCACCGGCGCGCAAAGGAACAACGGCGACATGCGCGTCCTGGTAGTAGGGAAGCGGAGAAGGGACGCGGCCGACCAAGTCGATGTCGTCGCGCCCGCGGAACTCGCCCAGCGCGCCGGGCGCCCCATCGCCCACCACGGTCAGGCGGGCTTCCGGGATGCGCGCATGCAGGGCCGGCAAGATATGGTGCGCGAGAAAACGAACCGCGTCGATATTGGGCGGGTAGCGCAGGTGGCCCACGAAGATCAACCGCTTGCCAACTGCAGCCTCGGGCAGCGGGCGCAAGACCGCCGTATCCACGCCGTTGGGGACCAGCGACACCGCGGTGCCAGCAGCCACCGCGCGCAGGCGCTGGCCCTCGATTTCGGAAACCACCAGACACCGGTCGAAACGCGCCGCATGTCGGGCCTCCCAGCCGCGCATGAGGATCGCCTTGACCAGCAAGCCCAGCTTCGCCACCACACCCGAGTGCATGCGTAGCATGGTGCGGTACTGGGTCTCGCAAAAGTTGTGGAACGAGAGGATCGTCCGACAGGGCGAGCCTTCGGGAACGGCATCGCGGAAGTGCGCCAGAAAGGAATGTTCGATCTGAAGAATGTGGACGGTGCCGCTGCTGACCAGGTCGCGCAGCTTGGTCTCCATAGCGCGCGAGCTGTAGGGCCAGGTGACAAGCGGCCGACGCCGTATGAGGTGTCCCAAAAAATCGCGTGCGCGCTCCACCTCGGAGCCGGCACGCATGACNNCGGTCCGTGGGCCAGGGCAGGCCATAGGTCAACCACAGAACTGTCTTGCGCTGATCCTGACTTTGTCCGTCTCCGGCCATATTCATCCCCAGCTCTGCCTGGGAGCCCTTTCGGTCTTCTGACTGGCGTGAAGACGCAGCTCAGACCCAAAGACCGCTGCGCTGGCGGCGCACCCGCCGGCAGTAGTCGCGCAGCATGCGCTGGTGCAACGACGCCATGGCCGTGAAACGCACGCCCATGCCGTAGAAGTAGTCATCCATGGTGTCGCGGCAGGTTTCGCCGGCGGCCCAGATGGTTTCAGGCATGCCCGGCAGTTTGAATTCCAAGCCCACCGGCGTGCGCGGCGGATTCGGATCCTGCAACAAAGTGTTGAGGAACACCCCGCGCTCGCTGATGTCGACGGCAAGTCCGCGCTGGGGACGATCCAGAACGTACGCGCAAAGAAGTGTCTCCAGAGGCAGACGATCATCGAATCGACGGTCCAGGTTCATGGCGACCTCTCCTTTCGAGATGGTAGGCAAAGTGGGTTTATGTAGGATAAGAACCCACAAAGTGCGCGTCGTCAAGTTTTGGCCCGCCCTTCGGGTTAGTCTCCGTTTCGTGACCTCAAGGGAGAAAGCCATAAGAACTCAGCCTCTCCTGCTTCTGGCCCTTGCCGCCGTCGCGAGCAACGCCTGCAACAGAACCGCGCTCGACGCATGCGGTGACAAGGCGATGGAAGGCTATTTGGTCGACGCATGGGCCTGTCAGAATCCACGCAACAGTCAGGGACCAAGCTCTACCAGGCTCCCAGCCTATCAATCGCAAGATGGGCTGGGCTGCAGCCTTGACATCTACCTGTCCGAACAGCTTCCGACGAACGCCATTCCCGAAGCGTGCGCCGGAGAACCATTCACGAGCAAGTGCTTCCTGGAAGCGATTGGGCTCATAGAAATCGGCACCAGGCTCATCGTTGGATTTCCCAGGGTGTCACTGGTTGGGTCGGTGCAGACGGCAGATGTCTGCACGCCGAACGCGAAGTGCGCGCCGATGGGGCCCGAGTGCGAGGAATGCAAGCAGCAGGCGATCTTCGTGCCCTGCCAAGTGACCGTGGAATGAAAGCCGCGCTGGTTACCGGGGCCTCGGGCTTCCTCGGCAGCAGCCTGGTCGCGATCCTTTGCCAGCGCGGGGTCAGGGTGCGTGCCTTGGTTCGGCCCACCAGCGACTTGCGTCGCCTGTCAGGTCTGGGCGCTGAGATCGTGCGCGGTGATGTGTGCGACCTCGCGTCGCTGCGCGAGGCTGCCCGCGGCCAGCAGGTCGTGTTTCACGCTGCCGCCAAGGTGCCTGACTGGGGCCCGCGGCGCGAATTCTTTCGAGTGAACCTGGAGGGCACGCGCAACGTAGTGGCAGCCTGCCAGGACGCCGGCGTCGGGCGCCTGGTGCACGTGAGCTCGATCACTGTGTTGGGTCTGCCTCGCGAAGGCGGCGCGGTGGACGAACAGAGTCCCTACGATCCCTCGCCCAGCGATGCGTACACAGCCAGCAAGATCGAGGCCGAGAAGATCGTGCTTGCGGCCAACGGTGAGCGGAGCCTTTCCACTGTGGTGGTCCGGCCAGGAGCGATCTGGGGACCGGGCGATCCCACCATCGCCCCACGCATCGCAGCCCTGCTGCGCCGGCGACGCGCGGTCTACATTGGCCGCGCGTCCAACCGGCTTGCGCTTTCCTATGTCGACAATCTCGTCGAAGGATTGCGCCTTGCCGCCGAGGTGCCAGCGGCGGCCGGCCAGGTGTATCACCTGACCGACGGTGAAACCGTGACCGCGCGCGAGGTCATCGATGCTTTGGCCGCGCTCGTAGGGACCGCGCGACCGCGCTGGTCCGTCCCGTTCTTCGTCATCTACCTGGCCGCTGCTGCAATGGAAGAAGTGGCGCGCCTGCTGCGCCGACGCTCACCGCCGCCCCTCACCCGCTACGGCGTGCGCCTGATAGCCAGCGATTGTCGCTACGACAACCGCAAGGCCGAGCGCGAGCTGGGCTTCAGACCAGCCGTGTCTCTGCAGCAGGGACTGGCGGCTTTGACCGGACATCTGTGAGGTGCAGCGGGCGGCGATCCATCTGGCCGCGTCCGGTCAGATGCAAGCGCTGTAAACGCTGGCAATGTTCGAGCGGACCACGGTGACGGTGCCGTCGGACGCCACATGCACCTGCTCGCGCATCGTGATGATTGGTGCGCAATCACTGGTCAGGCGCGTGCCCACGACATCGAAGCCGTCCGCCGTGGCTCGTATCGATCCACAGCTCGGCACGTAGAGGCCAAAAAATGTCATTTCGTTCACGAGCAGGCGTGCTTCGTCGGCCGTATCGATGGGTCCGAGCAGGGTCGTGTACTCGATGGGCATCCAGCGCCGGACCGTGTCTCCAACGGTCGTCACGACGAAGTGCTGGCAGGGGTATGGCGGTCCGCCGCAGCTCTGCGAAAGCACCATTCCTTTCGTCACCGCATCGAGGGAAACCTGACAAGCGACGGCGTCGGTGGCACCGCTGCACGCGGTCCCGGATTCCTCAAGCACTCGATAGGGGATGATCGCTCCCGCCGCCGCGGGGCCTGTCCACGTCGCCTCGCAGACTGCGATGTAGTCAATGTGCGACGTCGGATTCACCTGCAGCGGACTCGACCGCGTGCC
>PMBY01000513.1:24491-34451 GCA_003153875.1 Myxococcales bacterium
ACTGCTGGCACCGCCCGTGCTGCTGCCCCCGATTCCGGCCGCGCCGCTGTCGCTGCTTCCGCCCGTGACGGGCTGGATTGTGCCCCCCGACAGACTCGCGTCCTGAGAAGCCTCGCTGATGGAAGTCGAGTTGCAGCCAAGACCCACGCTGGCCGCGCACAACAGCCCCAAGGCGGCGATGATGTCAAACCGCCGTTTCGCTCTTTCAGTCCATCTGAATTTGAATTGCACTCTCTGCTCATTATACAGGTGGATTGGTCGCATGTGCCCGGCTCATGCAACCCGCGAGCCACCCGGGCAATCCGACAGGAATTTCGAGCCGGCTCGACAGCCCATCCCTTGCCGGCCGCCGAGTTACGACGCAATCTCTGTCCGCCTGCCCAAGAAGGTCTGCGGCATCGCGGCGCCGGCGCACGACATGAGCCTGACATCCGAGTCGCAATTTTCGAGTCGACCGCGATCGAGGCACCGCCATCGGAGCGGACCTCGTTCCAGGCGGCGGTGTGTCGAAAGGCGAGTTGTACGACGCCTTCGCCGACGGCTGGGAGATCGCATCGCTGGCGCTGGATCGACCAATTTGGTCATGAATAGACTTTTCATTCTACGCCAACATCCCAGCAAATTCTCAGTTGTCAGCAGGGCTGAGAGCCGCCACGATGGAGCGCAACCCGTATGATTGATGTCGCCTCACTTGAACCGCTGGTCGACCAGCGCGATGTGATCCTGGTCACGGGCAAGGGCGGCACGGGCAAGAGCACGCTGGTGGCAACCCTGGCCGCCCTGGCGGTGCGACGGCGCGGGGCCGCGGTTGCGGTCGAGTTTTCCGCGTACCGGCGCCTGCCTGACCTGATCGCTCCGGACAGCGGCGTCAGGGTAGTCAAGATCGATCTCGACACCGCGGTGGAGCCGGCCTTGCGGCGGCTGGTCAATATTCCCGTGCTGGCCCAGGCCGTGTTGCGCAACCGCGTGGTGCGCCAGTTCATCCGCACCTCGCCGGCCATGCGCGAGATGATCGTGCTCGACGAGTTGCGGGTCTTGGTCGACGAGAGCACCGCCCGGCGCGTGCCGGTGATCGTGGATCTGCCGGCCACTGGCCATGCGCTGTCGTTCCTGGATACCCCGCGTGCCGTGCAGCGCATGTTCCGCATCGGGCCCATCGCCCACGCGGCGGAACGGGTTCAGCGCCTGCTGCTCGACCACAAGCGCTGCGAGATGGTGACCATCACCTTGCCCGAGGAACTGCCGGTCAACGAGACCCTGGAGCTTCTGCGCAAGGCCCGTCAGATGGGCATCGCCGCCCGCATGGTCGTGGTGAACCAGGTCCCGGCCATGCTCCTGCACGCCAGTGACCGCCCCCTGCTAGAAATCCTGCAGCGTGAGAGCGAGGAGGCCCTGGCGCGCTTGGCGCTGGCAGCGCAAGGCCAGCTCGATGGTCTGGATCACGCGCGAAAACAGATAGAGCGGCTGCGCGGCCTGGAGAGCGCCAGCGTGGTGGAGTTCCCGGCCCGGCCCCCGACCCACGCACCTGAAAACGGACGCTCCGCGCGCGCGGTCGCGCCCCCTGCTGGCAACGCGTCTCAACTGGCCACGCTCATCGCCGATGCGCCGCTGGTGGTGTGCGTGGGACCGGGCGGCGTGGGCAAGACCACGCTCTCGGCGCTGCTGGCCTTGCGCCAGGCCGCGGCCGGGCGGCGCGCCCTGGTGNNTGACCATCGATCCGGCGCGCCGTTTGGCCGATGCGCTCGGCCTCGACGAGCTGACCAATGATCCCATGGAGCTGACGGGATTTCGCAAGATGCACCCCACGGGCACGCTCAGTGCGCTCATGCTCGACCCCACGGCCACATTCGATCACATGATCGCCCTGCTGGTGCCTGATCCGGTGCGGCGAGAGGCGTTGCTGTCGAACCGGGTCTACCAGCACATCTCACGCAGCCTGTCGGGCACCCTGGAATACATGGCGGTCGAGCGCGTGCACGAGCTGTTTCGCACCGGCCGCTTCGACCGCGTGGTGCTGGATACACCGCCCACGGGCAATGCCGTGGATTTTCTGGAAGCCCCCGATCGGGTGGCCACCTTCTTCAGCGACAAGATCACCCGCTGGTTCATGCCCACGCCGGCGGTGTCGTCATGGACATCGCGCCTGTGGAGTCGGGCCGGCGCCGCGGCGACGTCGCTCATCGCGCGCGTCGCGGGCCCGTCGTTCGTGGACGAGACGGTTGGTTTCTTCGCGGCGTTCTCCGACCTGCTCGGCCACTTCCGCTCGCGCGGCGAAGAGGTCGGCCGCTTGCTGCGCGACCCGCGTACTGTGTTTCTGGTGGTGTGCGCGCCGGATCCGGCCCGCATCGTCGAAGCCCAGGTCATCAGCGAGCACCTGGCCGACGAAGGCTGCGTGCCCCGCGCCTTCATCGTCAACCGAGTGGAAGAGGCCTTCCTGCCCGGTCCGGGCGAGATCGAGCGCGCGGTGGAGCGTGCGGCTGCTCTACTGGGTGGCCTGGAAGAGCGCGAGCAGACCCGGGCTTTCATGGATCGTCTGGAAAAGCTGCGCCGCCAGCAGGAGTCGGCCGCCGCGCTGCATGCCCAAGTGGTGGAGGCGGTTCGCGAGTTCGCCGCCCCGCGCCCCGTGTTCACCGTGCCCCGGGTTCCGGTGGGCGAGACCCCGCGCGATTCGCTGCTTGCCATGTACCTGGGCTTGTTTGCCAAGGATGAGTGAGCGTTGGGGCCTCTGGAAACTCATCTTATTGAGCGCGCGTTGCGTCACTGCGAATCATTGAGCCACGCCTATGTGGTACGGCCACTGACTAGTACGATGCCACTCCATCGCCTCACGCCAATTCACAACCCGGAAGGCCCTTACAAAATGGAAAATCGTCGTCACCACTTGTTCGCTCTGAGCGCCGTGTTTTCTCTCGCACTCGGATGCAGTTCAGGAACCGAAAATCCTCCCAACTCTGGGCCGCAGGGAGGTAGCAGCCAGGCTGGGTCTGGTGGGGCCGGCGCGGGCGCTGGGACGATTGGCAGCACCACGGCCCCCGCAACTGGCGGCGTCACGACCGTCACGGGTGGCAGCAGCGTCATCGGCGGCACCAGCGTCATCGGCGGCAGCAGCGTGGCTAGCAGCACGACGCCCGGAACAGGCGGCGCGGCCAAGGGTGGCACCACCGGCGACCTCGGCGGCACCACCGCGAAGGGCGGCACCACCGGCGCTATCGGCGGCACAACGGCAAAGGGCGGGACGACCGGCGTCATCGGCGGTGCGACCGGCGGCACCACGGGCTCGGGTGGAAAGAGCGGAGGCGGCGGAACGGCGACAGCTGGCGCCAGCGGCAGCGGCGGGGTCGTGGCAATCCCAGACGCTGGCCCAGTCGATCCAAACAAGAAGATCACGTTTTGGATGGTTGGCGACTCGACCATGCAAAACTGCGCCGGCACGGGCCAGTGCGGCTGGGCCGCTGAATTCCAGCAATACTGTGGCCCCAACGTGACCGTCTCCAATCAGGCGCGCGGCGGCCGAAGCATCCAGACCTGGATCTGGGGCGACCCCAACGTGTCCAAGACCGCCACCGACGCGAATGGCGAGTGCCAGGTCATCGACAACACGACCTACTCCGACAACTTGACGACCATGCTCGATCCCACGAAAGGCATGCAGCCGGGCGACTGGGTGTACGTCGCGTTTGGCATCAACGACGGAACCGCGACCTGCAATCGGCATGTCGGCAAGGCCCTGTTCCAATCTGACCTTGACTTCATGGCCAAGACCATAAGGTCCAAGGGCGCGAACCCGATCTTCGGCACGTCGACCAGCGGCCAGTCATGTTCCGGCTCAACCAACGTTGCCAACCGTGGATTCGGCCCGGAAACCAAGGCCGCTGGCGCCGCCGACAATGTGCCGGTTATTGACCTGCTCACGCTCTCAGTTGCTCTTTACAACAGCCTCAAGCTCTGTCCGGGCGGTAGCACGACCTTCTGGTTCGACGGCACCCATTTCAAGACAGATGGCGCCACCCAAGTTGCCGGCGTGGTGGCCAAGGCCATCAAGGATCAAGGCATCGGACTCGCCGCCTATCTGAAATAGGCGGATAGCGCCACACCTGCCCTGCCAGCCTGCAATCTCAGAAGTTTTCGTTGCAGTCTTCAGTCAGTCCGCCGCAGCGGTCGTCCTGCTTGCCGATAGCAGTCGCCGGATAGTCCAGGCAGGTCAATGGCGTGCAGCATTTCCGACATTCGGGAGTCATGCCGCCGCAGCCGTCAGGCTGCGCACCGCAAACGGTCGTCGGATAGTCCGCACAGGTGTAGGGCGTGCACGTGCCGGTTCCCGCGCAGAAGATGACACAGGCCTCACCCGCGTCGCCGCCCGACGACTGGTCGCCGTCGTGGCCCGTGATCTGAAGGCGGTACGAGTGACCTGAGATGAGGCCCGCCTCATACTTGAACTCCGTGCCGAAACCCTTCGCGGTGTGACCTGACCCGGGGCAGGAAGTGGCGGTACAGGGACACTGGCTGGTGACAGCAGCGGGTACTGAGTCCGCCGCCGAACCGAGAATCCAATAGTTCTTCGGCGTCGGGTCGGCGCCAGGCGTGCCAACCCTGCCAGTGGCCGACTCAGCGGCTGACTTCCAGGTGCCGAAGGCCGCAATCGGGTCATAGGCCGTGCCGCCTGATTGCTGGTCGCCGGCTTTGCAGTTCGGGTCGTAGGTGATATCGGTAATGTACAGCGTCGGCCGCATAGGCCGCGCCGACCCGTCCACGCAATTTGGATCGCCGACCTGCGGGTAGTACACGGCTCCTGGGTTCGATGGCATCGCCGACACCGGCTTGTCTGCCGTGGAGCAGCCCAGCGTCATCGATTTCTCGTCGTTGAAGAAGGCCTGAATCTGCGCCGGTTCCTTACCCCCGCCTGTTGCGAAAATCCCACACAGGATTGTGCTCTCGTCGAAAGTGGTGGCGACATAGCCGCAAGTGTCAAGCGTCGAGGTCGCAGTGGGCACGGTGACGCCCGGAGTGCAGGTGGCCTTCCCAGTCCCAGTGCAGGTTCCGCCTATGCTGGTCGACGGCCCAGTACAATCCGTGCCATTGCAGCAAAGACTTGGTAGGGGCGCAGTCTGGGGTGTGCAAGTGAGGCCAGGCGCACAAGCCGCCCGGTCATCACAAAGACATCCTTGGTGGCCGGCGATGCAGGTCGTCTTGAGACCACTATTCCCGAGGGAGTTGGCGACACCACCGCATACGCTCGGTTCGCCACCGCAGCCGCAGCATTCCGGGTCCGTGCAGGTTCCGCAATCGATGAACCCGCCGCAATTGTCCGGTACCGGCCCACAGTTCTTCCCTAGGGTCGAGCAGTCCGCGGCTGTGAGAGGTACGCAAGCGGTGCATTCGTTCGGCGTGACGGTGCCACACATGCTCGCAGGGCAATTGACGTAGGCGCAGTCGATGAGTTTGCCGCAAGGGTCAAGGATGGCGCCACAGCTGATCGGCTTGCAGACCGCGGCCGCGCCACAGGCCGGGTTTGCGCCAGTGCCAGCGGTCTGTCCTCCAAGTTTGCTGGTGTCGAAGATGACCGGGATTCCACCGCCGGCGGTGAAAGCGCCTCCCACTGATCCGCCGGCGCCACCGTTTGTGACTGGTCCGTGGCTGCCAGCCACTGGCCCGCTGATGGGCAAGTCCGAGGAACAGCCTATTAGGAACACACCGACGAAGAGACCGACGGTAATGCGAACGATGGCTTTGCCAACCATGGTCTTCTTCATAGCGCCTCCTTGGCTGAATTCCCGCAGACACCTCAACCCAAGACCGAACCCGAGTGCCAATCTGATACGATCCTCCAACCTAGTCAACGGATAGAGCCTTGCGCTTCGCCAAAACGTCGCCCGCAGCCTCCGTTGTCCGCCAGTGGCGATGGGATGGACAGCGAGCCTCGCCGGCACGGCTCGTCCGCGTGCGCTATCGCGCTGTGGTCGCCCGGTTTCTTGAGATCTAGCTGAACGGCGAGGTGCTCAAGACCAATCCGCCGAAGTGCAGGGAAGGTTTCACGAAGACTGCGCCCTTCTTGAAGTGGAATCTCCGAAAGGCAGGCGATCTATGTCGAACCCAGCTTCGCACCCGTCACCTCACGCCTATGCCCGGCGGAGCAGGCTTGTGCATGTCTCCGGTCTCTTGCTGATTGCGGGATCGCTCGTCGGCTGCTCCAGCGGAGGCTCGACAGGGACCCACCCGGCCGGCGGTCGCCAGGCGACCGGGGCGGCATCCGCGACCGGCGGTGTCCTGCCTGCCGCCGGAACCACCTCTTCGGGTGGTGCCACAGCCGCGGGTGGAACTGTGAGCACGACTGGCCGACCCGAAGGTGGCACCACCGCCACCACGACGAGCAACGGCGGCACCGTCGCCAGCGGCGGCGGCACGGCGAGCGGCGGCACGTTGCCTAGCGGCGGAACTGGCACGGGCGGCGGTGTTCCTGGCAGCGGGGGAAGCGTTGCGGTCGATGCCGGCCTCAGTGGCGGTGGGCATTCCGGCGCCGGCGGCGCCTCCAGCAGCGGAGGCGCGACAGGAGCCGGCGGAACGTCCACGGCCGGTGGCTCCCCCGCAATCGATGCAGGCACCGCCTCCCGCGCTGACGCCAACGCAGGGAACAGCGGGGGCGGAGGCACGGGTGGAAACGCGGGCGGGACCACACGCGCGGGTGGGGCCACCGTGACAGGCGGAACCATGGCTACGGGCGGGACCACCGGGACAGGCGGGGCCACCAGTTCTGCCGGTTGTACTGCCGTCCCAGTGACACCCAATGCGACTCAGCAGGCGCGCAGCGTCCTCTGCTATCTCTACAGCCAATACGGCAACCATATTCTCTCGGGGCAGGAGGAGGGCGGGAGCGATCTCGAGGTCAACTACATCTTCACGAATACCGGGAAGTACCCCGCCATTCGCGCTTTCGAGGCGAACAGCGACGGCGCTGCCACCCGCTGCCTCACCTATTGGAACGCCGGGGGCCTCTGCATGTTCGGCTATCACATGGGGGCGCCGGGACAACCCGATGGCTATGACGGCTCCAAGACCAAGGTTTCCATCGACACGGTCCTTCAAGCCGGCACGAACGAAAACACGGTTTTCAACCAGCGAATCGACGCGATTGCCAAGCGCATGTTGACGGTGCAGGCGGGCAACGGGGTGGTGATCTTCCGGCCATTCCACGAAGCCGGCGGCACCTGGTTCTGGTGGAGCATGGAGACGGGCGCGCAGTACGTCCGCCTTTGGAAGTACGCATTCGATCGCGTAATCAACACCAACGGCGTGAAGAACGCCCTCTGGCTGCTCCCCTACGACGGATCGCCCCAGGCCTCGTTCTACCCTGGCAAGGAATACGTCGATATTGGCGGCGCCGATAACTACAACAAGGCCAACGACTACAGTCCGATGACGTCCATATACACTGCCGCACGCAACATTTTCGGCACAACCATGCCCATTGCCCTGCACGAGTGCGGGCCTGTCGTGGATCCCGATCAATTGCAGTCGAGCAAGACCAATTGGGTCTTCTTCAGCATCTGGACCCAGCCCTATCCCGAGACCTACAGCACCGTGGCTGAATTGCAGAAGGTCTACAGCAGCAGCTACGTGGTTTCGCGCGACGGAGTACCGAACCTCAAGTAGACGGCGACGAAGCGAGGGCCCAGCACCGCTACGGCACAACCGTCAGCGTGTACGAGGCGAAGTCAGCCCCGCCGCGACTGTCGTGCAAGACCAGCCACAGCAACACGATTTCGGCCTCTGCGGGAGATTGCCAGGTGCCTTCCGTCGCAGTGTCTCCCTCTCCACCCCCGGTTAGCGAATCGTCGAATGAGCCGGCGGTGGCGAACCAGGAAAGCCAAAGGGCCTCGCGATGATCGGCAATCGTTTGCGACACAGAATCGAACACGGGATAGGACTCCACCGAGTCGGGCGACCAGGTGGCAACCAGGCGAACGCGCTGACTGGCAGGAAGCGCATCGAGCGACACCGGCGTCTGGTCCGCCAGGGCTGACAGCGACGCCAGGGTTGGATTCTGGTTTGCGGTGTAGCGCGCGCGGAATTCCTGGGACATCGCCAGCGAAGCACCCGCCAGACCGCAGCTCAGCCGCTCGCGGAAGATGGCTTGCTCCGCGCCGAGATCGAGTCGAAGTGGTTGATAGTAGCCGCCGGTAGCGTCCGGGTCAGAGGGTCGAAGAGTTCCACTGCGTGAGGGTGGCGCCAGCGGCCCAAAATTCGAACACGCGGCGCTGGGTGTCTGAATCGAAGCAGACGCGCCCTGTGCCGACTGCGCCAGATCGTCGGTCAGGCAGGCCTGGCTCACGGGTGTGTTCTCCGCAACCGGCTTGCGCAGATTGCACAGGCTCCATGACAGGTCTTGGGCCTCAACGGTTCCCGAGGGAGAAACCACAAGACTCGAGTATTGAACCAAGTCCCCAGGCGCCGCTTCGGCGGGCTCGGCGCGCACGCCGATGATCCGTTGCTGCGTGATCAACGAAGCGGGATTGCCCATCTTGGGCGCGCAGCCCGCCAGCAACAAGAACGCGAGACAATCAGCCCTGCGCATCAGAACCTCACTGACAATCCGACCACAGCCAGGATGGGCAGGCCCGTGATGTTCGACCGCGAGGCGAACCGTTCGTCGTAAGCAAGTTCCTCGACATTCGCGTGATTGGTGAGGTTGAGAATCTCCAGGTAAGGAACGATGTCGACCGAGCGACGACGAAAGTGCTTTTCGGCACGAAGATCGAGCGCGTAGAAGACTGGCAGGCGAATGCTGTTTTGTGGCCCGAAGATCGGCTGGAACTGCCCCGTGGTCGCATCCAAGTAGCTGCCAATCACCGGGGTTCGTGGCATTCCGGTGGCCAAGCGAAAGCGTACACCCAGGACAAAACCGCCCCGCGACGCATTGGCGGCGAAGGTGAGAAGGTGGGTTTGGTCTTGATCGAGTAGTCGGTAGGATGACTCGAAAGAGTGCCGACGCTCGCTGCGGCTCAGCGTATAGGCCAGCCAACCGGAGAGCGCCGGATGAGGTGAAAATCGCAAGAGAATCTGGGCGCCATATGCGCGGCCCGCCCCATCCTGAACCAAAGCATGGGCCAGTGCGGGGCTTGCATCTGGATTGCGCATCACCAGATTCCACATGTAGCGATAGAACAAGGTGGGTTGCACAGTGAAATGCTGACCAAGGTCGATGTCTGTCCCCACCACAACGTGCAGGGCATGGGCAACCCCAAGCGTCGGCGCGCCAAAAACCGCACCTAGGTCGGCCGGCGATGGGGCTTGCTGGTACAGCCCGACTGCCAGGTTTTCGCGCAACCAGGAACGGGTTTGGTGTGCGACGCTCAGACGAGGAGATGGCGACCAGGACAGACGCGAAGCCCCCGCGCGCGGCGTGACGCCATTCTCAGGGGCACTGCGATTGGGTGAAAGCACGACGCCGTCAAGACGCAGCGATGGAAGCAAGCGCCAGTGCCCCCGAGTGATCTCCAAGGTGGTGTAGGGGGCCAGGTTTGCGACCGCAGCACTCCACGTGTCGGCGCTTGCCTTGCCAGAAATTGGCTGGCCAAAGGCCACGATGTCGCCTTCCCTTGGTGGCAGCGTCGGTGATCCTGAACGCTGCACGTTCGCAAGCTGGACAAGTCCGTCGAACCCCACCACCAACGTCAGCCTTGGCGAAAGCGCGGCGCCGTACTCCCCGCGCAGACCCAGCACGTTCGAGGTGACCGACTCGTCCGCCCTGCCCTGCGCTGCGATTTCCTGCCGTCGTGTGTGGTCCCAGCCAACAAAGGGGACTAGCGACGCGGCTGAACCGTCGGGAAACGCGCGCACGTACCTGACCCCAAGGCGGGAGAAGGATTGATTCCGGTCTTGCTCGGCATACGAAGACGGGGTCGCGGTGTTGCCAGCGATCGAGCTGGCATCGAAAGAGGTAAGGAAGATCAGCTCGACCCTCTC